>NZ_CP096199.1:2641610-2971812 GCF_023195835.1 Vibrio sinaloensis
GAATATGACGGCTTAATCTGAGTTTGGAGTTGTATATGTTTGATTATCGCTCTGCAGCCCTTGAAGTACTCAAAACTGAAATCGCTGCCCTAGAACAACTTGACCAATACTTGAATGATGATTTCGTTCAGGCCTGCGAGCTTATCCTTGCGAACAAAGAAGGCAAGGTCGTCGTGATGGGAATGGGCAAATCTGGTCATATTGGTAACAAAATTGCTGCCACCTTGGCCAGTACCGGAACCTCCGCTTTCTTTGTTCATCCAGGCGAAGCCGCACATGGTGATCTTGGGATGATAGAAGCCGGAGACATCGTCCTCGCCATTTCTAATTCTGGAGAGTCCTCGGAGATCCTTGGTCTGTTTCCCGTTCTTAAACGACTCAACATCAAAATCATTAGTATGACCGGTAAGCCTGAATCTAACATGGCGAAACTGTCGGACATACACCTGCAAATTACCGTGCCTAAAGAAGCTTGCCCGATTCAGTTAGCCCCGACCTCAAGCACCACTGCAACGCTGGTTATGGGTGATGCGTTAGCGATGGCATTGATGCGTGCTCGTGGATTTACCGCCGAAGATTTTGCCCTGTCGCACCCAGGTGGCGCACTCGGGCGCAAACTGCTGCTCAAGCTGGCCGACATCATGCACACGGGCGACAGCTTACCGCTAGTGACCCCGACCACTGTGGTCCGTGACGCGCTCCTCGAGATTAGTCAAAAAGGCTTAGGTATGACGGCTGTGGTTGATGAAAAACAGCAACTGGTGGGTATTTTTACCGATGGCGATCTACGCCGCATCTTAGACAAACGCGTTGATATTCATACCGCGCTCATTGGCGACGTCATGACCATCAACCCTACTGTCGCAGAGCCCAACATGCTTGCTGCAGAAGGGCTCAACTTAATGCAGCAAAAATGCATCAACGGCTTAATACTTTGTCAGCAAGGCGTCGTTGTGGGTGCATTAAACATGCATGATCTACTCAAAGCCGGAGTGATGTAATGAGCACCATGGTCGAGACTCTCTATCAACCTGTGGAACAATCTATTCTAGATGTTGCCAAACACATTAAGCTATTAATCTGCGACGTCGATGGCGTCTTTTCTGATGGCCTAATCTACATGGGTAATCAAGGTGAAGAATTAAAAACCTTCCATACTCGTGACGGCTATGGAATAAAGTCACTGATGAATGCGGGTATTGAGGTCGCCATCATTACCGGCCGTCGCTCGCAGATTGTCGAAAACCGAATGAAAGCGCTCGGTATTTCACTGATTTATCAAGGTCAAGACGATAAAGTAAAGGCGTATCAAGATATTTGCGATAAACTCAATATCGCCTCAGAGCACACTGGCTACATTGGTGACGACCTGATTGATTGGCCAGTGATGGAGCAAGTCGCGCTAAAAGTATGTGTGTCCGATGGTCATCCACTGCTTGCGCGCAGAGCGAATTATGTCACCTCGATTCGCGGCGGGCACGGAGCCGTCAGAGAGGTGTGTGACCTTATTCTTCAAGCACGAAACGAACTAGATGTTCACAAAGGTCTGAGTATATGAGTTTGTCTCGTATTGGTTATCTTATTCTGGCTTTTATCATTTGCTGGTCTGCTTACTATCTTTTCGAACAGCAGCAGAGTTATGATATCCAGGTAGAACCAGATACAGAAGTCCCCATGTTCAGCGGCAAAGGGTTAGAGAATACCTCTTACAACGAACAAGGGGTGCGCAGCTATGTGATCACTTCGGTCGATCTCGAGCACTATGCAAAAAGTGGCGATACCATTTTTAATCGCCCGGTATTAAAGGTATTTAAACAGGGTACAACGTTAGAGTGGGAAATTACTGCCGTGCGCGGCGTGTTAACCAAAGACCATGTGCTTACACTCTATGATGATGTGCTGGCCACTAACTTATTACCCGATTCAGGTTTTGATACTCTGTCGACCGATGTGATGAATATTCAATTGGATAGCAGAGACTTTTGGGCAGATAACCAAGTGGTGATGGTAGGCCCGCAATTTGAAACAGTAGGACAAGCGATGACTGGCAACTTTGCCGACAATCACGCCACCCTATATAACCACGTACAAGGTAGATATGAAACTCTCACACCTTAGTCTGATTTCTTGTTTAGTTCTTTCAGGGCACGCGTTGGCACTCTCAACAGATAGAGACCAACCTGTCTACATCGACTCTGACAGCCAACAGCTCGATATGCAGAGCAATAAAGTGACTTTTATTGGCGACGTTAAACTCAAGCAGGGCAGTATTAACATCAATGCCGACAAAGTCGTTGTCACCCGCGATGCTGAGGATGGCTCGATTCAAGAGATTGAAGGATATGGCAACCTAGCGACGTTTTCGCAGTTAACCGATGATGGCAAAACCTTATACGGTGAAGCAAAAGAGCTGTATTACAAAATGGTCGATGACCAACTGACCATGATCGATCAAGCGATGCTTTCACAAGATGATAGTGTGATTCGCGGCACCAAAATCCGCTACAAAATTTCCTCTCAGAAATTGATTGCTGACGGTAAAGAGAAAGGCGATCGCGTTTCCACCGTTCTTCAGCCTCAAGCAGTACAAGAATAATTATGGCGATACTAAAAGCGCAGCACTTAGCCAAAACCTACGGCAATCGCACCGTCGTGACCGATGTGAGTTTGCAGGTCGAGTCAGGGCAAATTGTCGGTCTATTAGGTCCGAATGGGGCGGGTAAAACCACCTCGTTTTATATGATTGTGGGCCTGGTCGCTCGCGACCAAGGTACCATTACCATAGATGACAGTGACATCAGTATATTGCCGATGCACAGCCGCTCACGCATGGGGATAGGTTACCTACCGCAAGAAGCGTCTATCTTCCGTAAGCTGTCGGTTGAAGACAACATTATGGCCGTTCTTGAAACGCGTGAAGAGATGACACGCGAAGAGCGCCAAGACAAGCTAGAAGATTTGTTAGAAGAATTCCACATCCAGCACATTCGTCACAGCGCGGGTATGGCATTATCGGGTGGTGAACGACGCCGAGTGGAGATTGCTCGCGCTTTGGCCGCCAACCCACAGTTTATTCTGTTGGACGAACCTTTCGCTGGTGTTGACCCAATCTCGGTGATTGATATCAAAAAAATCATCGAACATCTGCGCGATAGAGGCCTAGGCGTGCTTATCACCGACCACAATGTGCGTGAAACTCTCGATGTGTGTGAAAAAGCGTATATCGTCAGCCAAGGTCATCTGATTGCAGAAGGGACACCGGAGCAAGTACTGAACAACGAGCAAGTGAAACAAGTTTATCTCGGCGAACAATTCCGTCTATGATTAAAGGAAAGAACGGTAAGATTCTCCAGCATTAAGGCAACTAAGACTGAATGAAACCCTCATTACAACTCAAGCTAGGACAGCAATTAGCGATGACACCTCAGTTGCAGCAAGCAATACGCTTGTTGCAATTGTCGACGCTAGATCTTCAACAAGAGATCCAAGAAGCTTTGGACTCTAACCCTCTGCTCGAGGTGGAAGAAACCAGTGATGAGCCGACAGCAGAAGCACAGAGCCAGACGGAAGAGAAAGAGCCCACGGTCGAGTTGGCCGAACAGGCTGAGCCTGATGTTAAAGACAGCTCAGAGCTGATTGAACAGTCGGAAATCAGTAACGACCTCGAAATTGACACCACCTGGGACGATGTTTACAGCGCCAATACTGGCAGTACCGGCATTGCGGCTGACGACGACATGCCTGTCTATCAGGGCGAGACAACCCAATCGCTGCAAGACTACTTACTTTGGCAACTTGATCTGACGCCATTTAGCGATACCGACCGCACCATAGCTCTCGCGTTGATTGATGCCATCGACGACTATGGCTACCTGACCGTGACTACTGAGGGAATCCTCGAAAGCTTCGATAACGAAGAGATTGAGCTCGATGAGATTGAAGCCGTTCGCAAGCGCATTCAGCAATTCGATCCACTCGGCGTCGCCTCAGTCAACTTACAAGACTGCCTACTGCTTCAATTAGCCACCTTTCCTGAAGACACACCTTGGCTCACTGAAGCAAAGTTAGTGCTTACTGACCACATTGACCAACTCGGTAACCGCGACTACAAACTGATCATAAAAGAGACTAAGCTTAAAGAAGCGGACTTACGCGAAGTGCTGAAATTGATCCAACAGTTGGATCCAAGACCGGGAAGCCGAATTTCATCAGAGCATGCTGAATACGTGATACCCGATGTGTCCGTATTTAAGGACCACGGAAAATGGGTCGTCACCATTAACCCAGACTCAGTTCCTCGACTTAAGGTTAATCAGCAGTACGCCGCATTAGGCAAAGGCAATAGCGCCGACAGTCAGTACATTCGTAGCAACTTACAAGAGGCCAAATGGCTGATAAAAAGCTTGGAAAGTAGAAACGAGACCTTGCTCAAAGTTGCCAAGTGTATTGTTGAACATCAGCGCGATTTCTTTGAGTATGGTGAAGAAGCGATGAAGCCAATGGTGCTAAATGATGTCGCCCTTGCGGTCGATATGCACGAATCCACCATCTCTAGGGTAACCACGCAAAAATTTATGCATACCCCACGGGGTATCTTTGAACTGAAGTACTTCTTTTCTAGCCATGTCAGCACAGACAATGGTGGGGAGTGCTCATCGACTGCAATTCGAGCTCTGATCAAGAAGCTGGTTGCCGCAGAAAACAGCGCCAAGCCACTCAGTGATAGCAAGATTGCAGCTCTACTCGCTGACCAAGGGATTCAGGTCGCTAGAAGGACAATTGCTAAGTACCGTGAATCATTAGGTATTGCCCCTTCCAGTCAGCGCAAACGCCTGCTTTAGGCCTACAACCGAGAAGGAAAGTCTATGCAAATCAACATTGATGGCCAACACATTGATCTCACCGATTCAATGCAAGACTACGTCAACGAAAAATTTCAAAAGCTAGAACGTTTTTTCGACCACATAAATAGCATTCATGTCGTACTAAAAGTTGAAAAAGTTCGTCAAATCGCAGAAGCTAACCTTCACGTTAACCAAGCTGAAATTCATGCCTCTTCGGAAGATGAAAACATGTATGCAGCGATTGATTCCCTTGTCGATAAGCTGGTCAGACAGCTCAACAAGCACAAAGAAAAGCTAAACGCTCACTAATTACCATGCAACTAAGCGAAATCCTCACATTGAACTGCACCAAAAGTGCAGTTCAATGTACTAGTAAGAAACGCGCCCTTGAGATGATCAGTGAACTGGTCGCAGAACAAACCGGGCAAAACTCCACTGAACTGTTTGAATGTATGCTCAGCCGAGAAAAAATGGGCAGTACTGGCATCGGAAATGGGATTGCCATTCCCCATGCTCGTATGCAATCAAGCGATAAAGCCGTCGCTGTACTTCTCCAATGTGAGTCGCCGGTCGAGTTTGACGCTATCGACAATCGCCCTGTTGATCTGCTGTTTGCCCTTTTGGTCCCTGATGCCCAATGTAAAGAGCACCTCAAAACCCTTTCCAGCATGGCTGAACGTCTCAACGACAAACAAATCCTCAAGCAATTGCGTAAAGCTCAATCAGACCAAGAGCTTTATGACATTATGGTCAATCAATAATGCGCCTGATCGTCGTCAGTGGCCAATCAGGTGCTGGTAAAAGTGTCGCTTTACGAGTACTCGAAGATCTCGGTTATTATTGTGTCGATAACCTTCCGGTCGACTTACTGGAGGTGTTCGTTCAATCCGTTCAGTCGAGTAAACAAAACGTTGCCGTCAGCATTGATATTCGCAATTTACCCAAAGAACCCAATCTGGTTGAAGATGTACTGAGCAAGCTCAAACAAGGTTCCGACGTCAGCGTACTGTTTTTGGATGCGAACAAAGAGACGCTCCTTAAGCGCTACAGCGAAACCCGCCGTATCCATCCTCTAAGCTTGAGTTTAGGCAATACTTCTCTTGAGCAAGCGATAGAAAAAGAGCGTTGCATCTTGTCTCCGCTGAAAGAGCACGCCGACCTTGTCATTGATAGTAGCAACCAATCACTGCACGAACTGAGCGAAACCGTCCGCATGCGGATTGAAGGTCGTGAGCGCAAAGATCTGGTCATGGTCTTTCAATCGTTCGGCTTTAAATATGGCCTACCCAGTGACGCCGATTACGTATTTGATGTGCGCTTTTTACCCAACCCACACTGGGAGCCAGATCTAAGACCACTCACTGGCTTAGATGCGCCAATCAAATCGTTCCTTGAAGGTCATCCCGAAGTGATGGAACTCAAACAGCAAATCCAAAAGTTCATCGAACATTGGTTACCGCTACTGGAAAAAAACAACCGTAGCTATCTGACGGTGGCGATTGGCTGTACTGGTGGCAAACATCGCTCGGTGTACCTGACTCAGCAAATTGGTGAATACTTTGCCGAAATGGGCCACCAAGTACAGATACGTCACGCCTCACTAGAGAAAAATCACAAGGACTAGTTTATGCAGCAGAGCCGCACTGTGTTAATTCAAAATCGTTTAGGACTTCATGCTCGCGCTGCTGTAAAACTGGTAGAACTCGCCCAATCTTTTCAAGCCGTATTGACCATTCAAAATCACGAAGGCAAAGAAGCCACTGCCGATAGTGTGATGGGGCTATTGATGCTGGAATCCGCGCAGGGCGAGTACGTGACCATAAGCGCTGAGGGAAGCGATGCTGAGCCTGCGCTTGATGCGGTTTGTCACCTCATTGAAGACAAGTTCGACGAAGACGAATAGCCCCCACCACCTATTAATCCGGTTTGATATGCCCCAGCTAAGCAATTAAATCTGCGCGCTTCACAATAACTGATTAAATCCATTCTAAAATTACGTTACTATGTTTCGCATTGTAACAACAACGAGTTAGGGGGAATGAATGGCAGAGCAGATAGAATTCGATCAAGCTCACCAGGCCCTCCAAGAAGTCACTGAAGCCCTAGAAAATGGCCGCTTTGTCCATGTCCGTCGTCAATTGCAAGACATGGAGCCGGAAGATATTGCTCATCTTTTAGAAGCCTCTCCACGCAAAAGTCGTGAAGTTCTTTGGCAACTGACTGACCCCGAAGATTACGGTGAAATCCTTGACGAGCTGAATGAAGACGTCAAAGATGCATTGGTGTCGAAAATGGCACCAGAGATGCTCGCAGAAGCGACAGAAGGGATGGAGACAGACGACGTCGCCTACGTGTTGCGAAGTCTGCCTGATGATGTTTCCCGAGAAGTTCTAGCGCAAATGGACGCAGCAGAGCGTCTGTTAGTCGAAACCGCCCTTTCCTACCCTGAAGATACTGCCGGTAGTTTGATGAACACCGACGTGATCACCATTCGTGGTGATGTTGATGTCGATGTGGTTTTGCGCTACTTGCGAATGAAAGGGGAACTGCCCGAAGCGACCGACGCACTGTACGTCATAGACGAAGAGAACCGCTTGATTGGCGAGTTACCCATTACAACACTGATCACCACTCAGCCTGATGTGAAGATTGCAGATGTAATGGAGGATGCTGACGAAGCCATCGACGTCACCATGAGCGACTCCGACATTGCCAGCTTATTTGAGCGTCGAAATTGGGTTTCTGCTCCGGTTATTGATGAGAACCAACACTTGGTCGGCCGTATTACTATTGATGACGTTGTCGATGTTATCCGTGAAGACGCCGAGCACTCAATGATGAGCATGGCCGGTATGGATGATGACGAAGATACCTTCGCGCCAGTGGTCAAATCGGCACGTAAGCGCAGCATCTGGTTAGGTGCCAATGTACTTGCCGCATTAGCCGCGGCCTCAGTATCGAATATGTTTGAGGCAACATTGGATCAAATGGCGGCGATTGCTGTCTTGATGACCATAGTACCTTCTATGGGCGGGGTAGCCGGTAACCAGACAGTTGCGTTGGTGATCCGTGGTTTGGCCCTAGGTCATATTGGTGATTCGAACAAACGTGAGCTGCTTTTAAAAGAAGCGGCTATCGGGCTACTGAATGGCATCATGTGGGCGCTGATTATTGGCGGAATTGTCGTCGCCTGGAAAGGTAACTGGATGCTCGGCGGCATTATTTCGGCAGCGATGTTAACTAACTTGCTGGTCGCAGGGGTTGCAGGGGTCACTATCCCTATCCTGCTCAAAAAGATGAACATCGACCCTGCCCTTGCCGGCGGGATGGCACTGACGACGGTGACCGATGTGATTGGCCTATCTGTGTTCTTAGGCTTAGCCACGCTGGTTATTTAATCTTTCAACCAAAAAGCGCAGCTCTCAGGCTGCGCTTTTTATTTACCTATTGATCTAGTTAAGGTTTGGCCCTAGCCATTTCTCAGCTTCTAGCATGTCCCAACCTTTACGCTGGGCGTAACTCTCTGCTTGATCCTGCTGGATCTGCGCGATAGCGAAGTAACGAGAGTCCGGATGCGAGAAATACCAGCCTGAGACTGAAGCACCAGGCCACATAGCATAACTTGAGGTGAGAGACATGCCAATCGCCTCTTCCACGTTGAGCATTTGCCATAGTGTGCCTTTTTCTGTGTGCTCCGGACACGCAGGATAGCCCGGCGCCGGACGAATACCTTGGTATTTCTCGCGAATCAGATCCTCATTGGATAAGTTTTCATCCGCAGCATACCCCCAGATCTCTTTACGTACTCGCTCGTGCAAGTACTCAGCAAATGCTTCGGCTAAGCGGTCTGCTACTGCTTGAATCATAATCGCATTGTAATCATCACCCGCTGCTTTGTATTGATCCGCAAGCTCCCGCTCACCAATACCGCCGGTAACGGCAAAGCCACCAATCCAGTCGAGCTTCCCTGACGATTTAGGAGCTATATAGTCAGATAAACAGTAGTTGAAACCTTTTGGCTTCTCTGTTTGCTGACGAAGATTATGTAACACATGAGCCACCTCTGTGCGTGACTCGTCGGTATACACTTCGATATCATCACCCACGCTGGCTGCTGGGAAAAATGCACACATGCCACGCGCTTTAAGTAACCCTTCTTGCTCCACTCGATCAAGCAAATCGTTGGCATCTTTGAATAGACGCTGCGCCTCTTCTCCCACTTCCTCATGTTCAAGTATCGCCGGATACTTGCCCACTAGAGACCAGGTCATAAAGAAAGGGGTCCAGTCGATATAATTACGCAGTGTGGCGACATCAAAATCGTCAAACACATGCACACCGGGCTTGGCAGGCGCCGGAGGCGTGTAGTTTTCCCAATCAATCGCCACTTTATTGGCACGCGCCTGCTCTAAAGTAACCGGCTTAGTGCGCGGTCGTTTACGTGCGTGCTGGTCACGAACGACGTCATAATCAGCTTGCAGTTTTTCAACAAAGGCAGGTTTTTGCGTTTCAGAAAGCAGTGCGGAACAAACCCCCACAGCGCGGGAAGCATTATTTACGTACACCACTGGATGCTGATAATTTTGTTCAATCTTCACCGCTGTATGCGCTTTCGAGGTGGTGGCACCGCCTATCAACAGCGGCAAATCGAAATCTAAACGCTGCATCTCTTTAGCAACGTGCACCATCTCGTCAAGTGATGGCGTGATGAGACCAGACAAGCCTATGATATCGACCTTCTCTTCCTTAGCGACCTTAAGGATTTTTTCACACGGCACCATGACACCGAGGTCGATAATTTCATAATTATTGCACTGCAATACGACGCCAACAATATTCTTACCAATGTCGTGGACATCGCCCTTCACTGTCGCTAACAAGATTTTACCATTGGTGGAGCCTGCTTGCTTTTCAGCATTGATAAACGGTTCTAGATGCGCCACCGCTTGCTTCATCACCCGAGCAGATTTTACTACCTGTGGTAGGAACATCTTGCCTTCGCCAAATAGGTCTCCGACGACATTCATGCCATCCATCAACGGCCCTTCGATCACCTCCAACGGTTTTGCGGCTTGAACGCGCGCCTCTTCGGTATCTTCAACGATAAACTCGGTGATGCCTTTCACTAGGGCATACTCTAGCCTTTTTTCTACCGGCCAAGCACGCCACTCCAGCGCACTCGCATCGTCTTCTTTACCCACGCCTTTTTCTGCATATTCACCCGCGATATCTAAAAGGCGCTCCGTTGCGTCACTGCGACGGTTCAATACCACGTCTTCGACGGCTTCACGCAGCTTCTCTGGCACGTTATCGTATATTTCCAGCTGACCGGCATTAACGATACCCATGTCCATACCATTTTTGAAACAGTGATAAAGGAACACGGCATGGATGGCTTCGCGAACATAGTTGTTGCCACGGAATGAGAACGACACGTTCGACACGCCGCCAGAGATCATGGCATGAGGTAAATCACGTTTAATATCAGCGACCGCTTCAATGAAATCAACAGCGTAATTATTGTGCTCCTCGATGCCCGTCGCCACAGCAAAGATGTTGGGGTCAAAGATAATATCTTCAGGTGGGAAACCGACTTCATCGACCAAGATACGATAAGCGTTGGTACAGATCTCTAGCTTGCGCGCTCGCGTTTCTGCTTGTCCAACTTCGTCAAATGCCATCACAATCACTGCCGCACCATAGCGTCGAATCAGTTTTGCTTGCTCAATAAACTTCGCTTTGCCCTCTTTGAGCGAAATAGAGTTGACGATACCTTTGCCTTGAATGCACTTAAGGCCCGCTTCGATCACTTCCCATTTGGAGGAATCGACCATGATCGGCACTTTGGAAATTTCTGGCTCTGAAGCACAGAGATTCAGGAATCGCACCATGCAAGCTTCGGCATCGAGCATCCCTTCATCCATATTGATATCGATGATCTGCGCGCCATTCTCTACTTGCTGGCGGGCAACGTCGAGCGCTTCATCATAGAGTTCTTCTTTGATAAGACGCTTAAAGCGTGCAGAGCCAGTGACATTGGTACGCTCACCAACGTTGACAAACAATGTCTCTTTTTCAATTGTAAGCGGTTCTAGGCCAGACAGACGACAAGCCACGGTCAAGTCAGGTAACGTGCGAGGAGCTACGCCTTCTACTGCGGCAGCCATTTGGCGGATATGCTCCGGCGTAGTACCACAACAGCCACCGATAAGGTTCAAAAATCCGCTCTGCGCCCACTCTTTAACATGAACTGCCATGTCCTCAGCAGAGAGGTCGTATTCACCAAAAGCGTTTGGCAGTCCTGCATTGGGGTGCGCTGAAACATAGGTTTCGGAGATACGCGAGAGCTCTTCCACGTACGGACGCAGTTCGTCAGGCCCGAGGGCACAGTTAAGGCCGAACGAGATCGGTTTAACATGGCGTAAGGAATTATAAAATGCTTCCGTCGTTTGCCCCGATAGTGTGCGTCCAGAGGCATCAGTGATAGTGCCCGAGATCATCACCGGCAGCGACAAACCCAACTCTTCGAAAACTGAGTCGACAGCAAAGGCACAAGCTTTGGCGTTGAGGGTATCAAAAATGGTTTCAATCAAGATCAAGTCGCTACCGCCTTTAATCAGGGCGCGAGTTGATTCTGAGTAAGCGGTAACTAACTCATCAAAGCTGACATTACGGTAGCCAGGATCATTAACATCAGGAGAGATAGAGCATGTGCGGTTAGTCGGGCCTAGCACCCCAGCGACATAGCGCGGTTTGTCGGGCGTTTTGGCTGTCCATTCATCTGCAGCTTCACGAGCTAGTTTGGCTGCGGCAAAGTTAATCTCTTCACTCAGGCTTTCCATCTCATAGTCAGCCATAGCGATAGTTGTCGCATTAAAGGTATTGGTTTCGAGTATATCCGCACCCGCTTCAAGGTAGGCAGTGTGAATA
Source organism: Vibrio sinaloensis (assembly GCF_023195835.1). Taxonomy (NCBI): domain Bacteria; kingdom Pseudomonadati; phylum Pseudomonadota; class Gammaproteobacteria; order Vibrionales; family Vibrionaceae; genus Vibrio; species Vibrio sinaloensis. The sequence continues at coordinate 2,653,385 of NZ_CP096199.1, forward strand.
TCTTTAATCAGCGTAGGCTGAGATAAGACCAATAGATCGTTATTACCCTTTAAATCACAATGCCAATCAGCAAAGCGTTCACCTCGATAGTCTTGCTCTTCCAGTTTGTAATCTTGGATCATGGTTCCCATACCACCATCGATCAACAAGATACGTTGTTTTAGTTGAGCTTCAATCTGTTGCCTTACATTACTTCCCACGGTACAGCCTCATTCCTTTTACTATCATTCCATCCTATCACAGTTTAAAGAGGAGTCTAGACGTCTAAACGATCTAAGTAATGACTTATTTATCACAAAAAAGTGTTTGCTATTTGAACATGGTGATCCGAAAATCTTCATTCACAATTTGTTACATTATGAGATTCCAATGTCGGTCTACTATACACTCTGTTTTTTATCTGCTGCGGCAATGTTGATAGCATTTGTAAACAGCAAGATAGGCAAAATGCAAACCACTATTGCAATTACCGCTGGCGCTATGATGTTGTCGCTCTTCATTCTTATTGCCGGTCAAAACGATTGGTTTCATTTAACAGAGATAGCGTCCAAGACCGTGGCAAGCATCAACTTTGAAGATTTCTTGCTCAAAGGAATCCTAGGCTTTTTGCTGTTTGCAGGAGGGCTAGGTATTAAACTCCCTAACCTCAAAGACCAAAAGTGGGAGATCACCGTCCTCGCACTAGGAGCCACGTTATTTTCAACCTTTTTCATTGGTTTTGCCCTGTACGGGTTCTGCCAACTGATTCACATCCAGTTTGATTTAGTCTACTGCTTGCTATTTGGGGCACTCATCTCTCCCACTGACCCCATCGCGGTGTTGGCCATCGTTAAAAAGCTTGATGCGCCAAAGCGTATCTCTACTCAAATCGAGGGAGAATCTTTATTCAATGACGGCTTTGGTCTAGTGATCTTTGTAACCCTATTCACTATAGCGTTTGGCACCGAAGCGCCAACCGTCGGCAGCGTCACACTACTCTTTATTCAGGAGGCTATCGGTGGCATTGTTTACGGCTTCGCTCTTGGGCTGCTGTTCCACTTTTTGATCAGCTCAACCGATGACCACTCTATGGAACTGCTACTGACGATAGGTATACCTACGGCAGGTTATGCATTTGCCGATGTGGTCCATGTATCAGGCCCATTAGCTATGGTGGTCTCTGGAATCATGATCGGCAACTGGACACGTTTTATCGGTTTTTCTAAGGAGAGTGAAGATCACTTAGACCACTTTTGGGAACTGGTCGATGAGTTTCTAAATGGTGTTCTGTTTCTGTTGATCGGGTTGTCGATGCTGCTATTTGAGTTCCACAAGGAAGACTGGATCTTAATGGCCTTCTCAATACCGCTGGTGTTATCCGCCCGCTACCTTAGTGTGTGGCTGTCTTACTTAGGCTTTAAGCGCTATCGTCGTTATAACTCATACTCAGTCAACATTCTCACTTGGGGTGGATTGCGCGGCGGGCTGGCTTTAGCAATGGCGCTATCTATCCCATCGGGCGTATGGGTAATACAAGACAAGCTCATCGATGTTAAGGAAATCGTTCTTGTTATGACCTATTCGGTTGTGGTGTTTTCGATCTTAGTTCAAGGCTCAAGTATTACTCCGATGATTGAGAAAGCCAAACTTGAAGAAGCCCATCGCGAATAGCCGAGCTCTAAGTGCCAAAAGCCTAAACCTTTGACGATTGTTATGACGCTTTTGGCATTTTCAGATATTTTCAATATCCCATTCCTCTTATGTCAGTCACAATTATGAGATTATCAAACGTTAATAGTCCTACTGTGTACTGACTAGGCAACTCAATGGATGAACTCACCCTAGATATTAGAACTCTCAACTTCACCGTAATTATTTTTTCCTTCATCTATTCAGTAGGTTTATTTCTATACCAAACGACTCAGAAAAAGATCGAAGGGTTAAAAACATTAGCTCTGGGCGTGTTCTTAATTGGTTTGGGTCCGGTGTTGCTCGGGTTTAGAGGCCAAGCGCCTGATTGGCTCACCATTGTTGTCGCTAACATGTTTATCATGCTTGGCTTTTTCTACCTGCTACTCGGCATCAGTTATGTCAGAGACTATTCGAGTCGATTATTGCATTTCCTTGGCGTCGCGCTCGTTGCTTGCTTTGCTCTGTTTTATTACTTCACTTATACCCAACCATCTATCAACGCCCGGGTAGTGGTCTTGAGCAGTTATGTCAGTACAACCTGCCTCGCCAGTGCGTGGGCTTTGATGCGTGGCAAAAAAGATGATGCCTTGATTCCACTACTGTTAATGGCGCTGCCTTTTTGTGCTTATGGCTTGTTTATGTTGTTCAGGATATTTGTCGGCCTATCCGGACCAACCATCTCCAGCTACATGCATTCTGGGATAGTACATGCGTTGACCTACTTGTTCTGTCTCATATTGTTGGTCACCATTAGTTTAAGCATGCTGTGGCTGAACAACGCCCGGCTGCTCAATGCGATTCATCAGTTATCGCTAAAAGATCCATTAACTGGACTATACAACCGACGTGTAATGGATGAGTTACTCCCAAAACGGGTGGCCAATGCCAGTACTCAACTCAAACCCGTTAGCTTAATGATGACCGACATTGATCACTTTAAGCAGATCAACGATGAGCTTGGCCATATTGTTGGAGACGAAACCATCGAAAAAGTCGCCAATGCTCTAACCCATATACTCCCTGATTCTGATGATCTATTCGTGGTTCGCTTTGGTGGCGATGAGTTTATGATTTTAATGATTGATTGTGATGCTGCCAGCGCTTATCAGTATGCAGAGAGGCTGAGAGAACACATCTCACAAAATGTCTCAATCAGCCTAAGTGAGCATCCATGCAGTATGAGCTTCGGCGTTGCTCAGCTAGCTGAAAGTGATAGCCTTGACGATCTACTCGCCAATGCCGATATTGCACTTTACCAAGCGAAACAGCGTGGCCGAAACCAAGTGGTCTTGGCCGGTAGTTAAGAATACTGGCCCACTCGATCGCGCACTCCTAAAGTCCTGCGAGTTACCGGAAGCGAAATACGCTTTTGGTTATGAATAGTTAAATAACTGATGACAAAAAGTGAGAATCCCTAAAACTGATATCGGTCTCTTAAACCACAGGCTTCAGCACTTGTACTTAGATCAAGAGTAAATAACGGAGTAGCGATGCTTGTTGTCTATTGGGCTCTAATTCGAGTGGATTAGTCGCTCGAAGGGGAAACTATCTAGCCAGAAACGACAAAACCCAGTCCGAAGACTGGGTTTCTAAATAAGTGGCGGACGGCTGGGGTTGCAGTCAACGGGCAAACCTTTTGCGGGACTCGTTGGTCGAAGACCAAATCAATCCCATAGATACGAAAAAGCCCTAGCAGAAACGCTAGGGCTTTGTCTGAATAAGTGGCGGAGCGGACGGGACTCGAACCCGCGACCCCCGGCGTGACAGGCCGGTATTCTAACCAACTGAACTACCGCTCCGCACTGGTTAGACTCTAAGTCTAAGCTTTTGCCTTTAGATTTTTCTAAAATCTAAAAACGAAATGTAAGCCTGGCGATGTCCTACTCTCACATGGGGAAGCCCCACACTACCATCGGCGCTAATTCGTTTCACTTCTGAGTTCGGCATGGAATCAGGTGGGTCCAAATCGCTATGGTCGCCAAGCAAATTCTTTAATCTGGAAAGCTGTTATTGTGTTCTCTACACATTCAATCTGCTCTTGCTTTGAGTCCATCAAAACCCTTTGGGTGTTGTATGGTTAAGCCTCACGGGCAATTAGTACAGGTTAGCTCAACGCCTCACAACGCTTACACACCCTGCCTATCAACGTTCTAGTCTCGAACAACCCTTTAGGACCCTCAAGGGGTCAGGGAAGACTCATCTCAGGGCTCGCTTCCCGCTTAGATGCTTTCAGCGGTTATCGATTCCGAACTTAGCTACCGGGCAATGCGTCTGGCGACACAACCCGAACACCAGAGGTTCGTCCACTCCGGTCCTCTCGTACTAGGAGCAGCCCCCTTCAATCTTCCAACGCCCACGGCAGATAGGGACCGAACTGTCTCACGACGTTCTAAACCCAGCTCGCGTACCACTTTAAATGGCGAACAGCCATACCCTTGGGACCGACTTCAGCCCCAGGATGTGATGAGCCGACATCGAGGTGCCAAACACCGCCGTCGATATGAACTCTTGGGCGGTATCAGCCTGTTATCCCCGGAGTACCTTTTATCCGTTGAGCGATGGCCCTTCCATTCAGAACCACCGGATCACTATGACCTGCTTTCGCACCTGCTCGAATTGTCATTCTCGCAGTCAAGCGGGCTTATGCCATTGCACTAACCTCACGATGTCCAACCGTGATTAGCCCACCTTCGTGCTCCTCCGTTACTCTTTGGGAGGAGACCGCCCCAGTCAAACTACCCACCAGGCACTGTCCTCAACCCGGATAACGGGTCTAAGTTAGAACATCAACACTACAAGGGTGGTATTTCAAGGACGGCTCCAACGATACTGGCGTACCGTCTTCAAAGCCTCCCACCTATCCTACACATGTAGGGTCAATGTTCAGTGCCAAGCTGTAGTAAAGGTTCACGGGGTCTTTCCGTCTAGCCGCGGGTACACTGCATCTTCACAGCGATTTCAATTTCACTGAGTCTCGGGTGGAGACAGCGTGGCCATCATTACGCCATTCGTGCAGGTCGGAACTTACCCGACAAGGAATTTCGCTACCTTAGGACCGTTATAGTTACGGCCGCCGTTTACCGGGGCTTCGATCAAGAGCTTCGTCCAAAGACTAACCCCATCAATTAACCTTCCGGCACCGGGCAGGCGTCACACCGTATACGTCATCTTACGATTTTGCACAGTGCTGTGTTTTTAATAAACAGTTGCAGCCACCTGGTATCTGCGACTCTCAATAGCTCCATCCGCAAGGGACTTCACCGTCAAGAGCGTACCTTCTCCCGAAGTTACGGTACCATTTTGCCTAGTTCCTTCACCCGAGTTCTCTCAAGCGCCTTGGTATTCTCTACCCGACCACCTGTGTCGGTTTGGGGTACGATTCCAACTTATCTGAAGCTTAGAGGCTTTTCCTGGAAGCATGGCATCAATGACTTCACACCCGTAGGTGCTCGACATCGTGTCTCAGCCTTAAAGAGAGCCGGATTTACCTAACTCTCAAGCCTACGCACTTGAACCTGGACAACCGTCGCCAGGCCCACCTAGCCTTCTCCGTCCCCCCATCGCAATAAGTTGAAGTACGGGAATATTAACCCGTTTCCCATCGACTACGCCTTTCGGCCTCGCCTTAGGGGTCGACTTACCCTGCCCCGATTAACGTTGGACAGGAACCCTTGGTCTTCCGGCGAGGAGGTTTTTCACCCCCTTTATCGTTACTCATGTCAGCATTCGCACTTCTGATACCTCCAGCAAGCTTTACAACTCACCTTCAACGGCTTACAGAACGCTCCCCTACCCAATACATAAAATGCATTGCCGCAGCTTCGGTTTATAGCTTAGCCCCGTTACATCTTCCGCGCAGGCCGACTCGACTAGTGAGCTATTACGCTTTCTTTAAATGATGGCTGCTTCTAAGCCAACATCCTAGCTGTCTAAGCCTTCCCACATCGTTTCCCACTTAGCTATAATTTGGGACCTTAGCTGGCGGTCTGGGTTGTTTCCCTCTCCACGACGGACGTTAGCACCCGCCGTGTGTCTCCCGGATAGTACTTACTGGTATTCGGAGTTTGCAAAGGGTTGGTAAGTCGGGATGACCCCCTAGCCTTAACAGTGCTCTACCCCCAGTAGTATTCGTCCGAGGCTCTACCTAAATAGATTTCGGGGAGAACCAGCTATCTCCAGGTTTGATTGGCCTTTCACCCCTAGCCACAAGTCATCCGCTAATTTTTCAACATTAGTCGGTTCGGTCCTCCAGTTGATGTTACTCAACCTTCAACCTGCCCATGGCTAGATCACCTGGTTTCGGGTCTATATCCAGCAACTCGACGCCCAGTTAAGACTCGATTTCTCTACGGCTCCCCTAGATGGTTAACCTTGCTACTGAATATAAGTCGCTGACCCATTATACAAAAGGTACGCAGTCACAGGACAAAGCCTGCTCCTACTGCTTGTACGTACACGGTTTCAGGTTCTATTTCACTCCCCTCACAGGGGTTCTTTTCGCCTTTCCCTCACGGTACTGGTTCACTATCGGTCAGTCAGTAGTATTTAGCCTTGGAGGATGGTCCCCCCATATTCAGACAGGATATCACGTGTCCCGCCCTACTCGATTTCACTGATGATGAGATGTCGGTTACGGGGCTATCACCCTGTATCGCGGCACTTTCCAGAGCCTTCACCTGTCTCATTAAAAGCTTAAGGGCTAGTCCAATTTCGCTCGCCGCTACTTTCGGAATCTCGGTTGATTTCTTTTCCTCGGGGTACTTAGATGTTTCAGTTCCCCCGGTTCGCCCTGTTAACCTATGTATTCAGTTAACAGTACTAGCTTATGCTAGTGGGTTTCCCCATTCAGAAATCCCAGACTCAAATGGTTGTTACTACCTAATCTGGGCTTATCGCAAGTTACTACGTCTTTCATCGCCTCTGACTGCCAAGGCATCCACCGTGTACGCTTAGTCACTTAACCATACAACCCCAAAGGGTCTTTACGTCAAACAACCAAAGTTTGTCTGCATTTTTATACATGTGCAGACACGATTTTGCCGGACTCAAATATTAAACATCACAATAAATTGTGCTGTTTCCAAGAACACTTGAATGTGTGTTGGTACCTATTCAAAAGAATAGGATTTGAGAACTTTTAATTGAATAACAACGCATCTCAAAGAGATGGGGATTGTTGTTATTCGTCAGCTTTCCAAATTGTTAAAGAGCAATGTTTCTTTCGAAACCATTTTTAAAGATTCTTTTGCAAGAACACTTAAAGATGGTGGAGCTAAGCAGGATCGAACTGCTGACCTCCTGCGTGCAAGGCAGGCGCTCTCCCAGCTGAGCTATAGCCCCATCAGGTGTTGATACTGTGTGCCAATTCTTCTGGGAGGAAGATTGGTGGGTCTGAGTGGACTTGAACCACCGACCTCTCGCTTATCAGGCGAACGCTCTAACCACCTGAGCTACAGACCCAGTATCGTCTCTTAACGTGTATAAACATATCAATCTGTGTGAACACTCATCGCGACTTATTTGTTTCCGCTTTAAAAAGCAGAAGCAAACTATCCGTATCGTATAAGGAGGTGATCCAGCCCCAGGTTCCCCTAGGGCTACCTTGTTACGACTTCACCCCAGTCATGAACCACAAAGTGGTGAGCGTCCTCCCGAAGGTTAAACTACCCACTTCTTTTGCAGCCCACTCCCATGGTGTGACGGGCGGTGTGTACAAGGCCCGGGAACGTATTCACCGTGGCATTCTGATCCACGATTACTAGCGATTCCGACTTCACGGAGTCGAGTTGCAGACTCCGATCCGGACTACGACGCACTTTTTGGGATTCGCTCACTCTCGCAAGTTGGCCGCCCTCTGTATGCGCCATTGTAGCACGTGTGTAGCCCTACTCGTAAGGGCCATGATGACTTGACGTCGTCCCCACCTTCCTCCGGTTTATCACCGGCAGTCTCCCTGGAGTTCCCACCCGAAGTGCTGGCAAACAAGGATAAGGGTTGCGCTCGTTGCGGGACTTAACCCAACATTTCACAACACGAGCTGACGACAGCCATGCAGCACCTGTCTCTCAGTTCCCGAAGGCACACTCGTATCTCTACAAGCTTCTGAGGATGTCAAGAGTAGGTAAGGTTCTTCGCGTTGCATCGAATTAAACCACATGCTCCACCGCTTGTGCGGGCCCCCGTCAATTCATTTGAGTTTTAATCTTGCGACCGTACTCCCCAGGCGGTCTACTTAACGCGTTAGCTCCGAAAGCCACGGCTCAAGGCCACAACCTCCAAGTAGACATCGTTTACGGCGTGGACTACCAGGGTATCTAATCCTGTTTGCTCCCCACGCTTTCGCATCTGAGTGTCAGTATCTGTCCAGGGGGCCGCCTTCGCCACCGGTATTCCTTCAGATCTCTACGCATTTCACCGCTACACCTGAAATTCTACCCCCCTCTACAGTACTCTAGTCTGCCAGTTTCAAATGCAATTCCGAGGTTGAGCCCCGGGCTTTCACATCTGACTTAACAAACCACCTGCATGCGCTTTACGCCCAGTAATTCCGATTAACGCTCGCACCCTCCGTATTACCGCGGCTGCTGGCACGGAGTTAGCCGGTGCTTCTTCTGCAGCTAACGTCAAAGATGTACGCTATTAACGCACACCCCTTCCTCACTGCTGAAAGTACTTTACAACCCGAAGGCCTTCTTCATACACGCGGCATGGCTGCATCAGGCTTGCGCCCATTGTGCAATATTCCCCACTGCTGCCTCCCGTAGGAGTCTGGACCGTGTCTCAGTTCCAGTGTGGCTGATCATCCTCTCAGACCAGCTAGGGATCGTCGCCTTGGTGAGCCCTTACCTCACCAACTAGCTAATCCCACCTGGGCATATCCTGACGCGAGAGGCCCGAAGGTCCCCCTCTTTGAGCCGAAGCTATTATGCGGTATTAGCCATCGTTTCCAATGGTTATCCCCCACATCAGGGCAATTTCCCAGGCATTACTCACCCGTCCGCCGCTCGACGCCGTTAACGTCCCCCGAAGGTTCAGTTAACTCGTTTCCGCTCGACTTGCATGTGTTAGGCCTGCCGCCAGCGTTCAATCTGAGCCATGATCAAACTCTTCAATTTAAGATTTTGTTCGGCTCAATGAATACTGAACATTACATAAGTAATGTTTGAATTGACTGTGCTGAGTCCGAAGACTCAATGGTCACTTCGTATCATTGAAACCTAAATTGTTTCCGAAGAAACTATTTGGATTATCATCAACGAGTGCCCACACAGATTGATAGGTTTATATTGTTAAAGAGCTGTGCTTTCAGTGCGTTAGCACTTAGGCAGGACGCGTATAATACGCTGTCTGCGTTGAAAGTCAACATAAAACTCTAAACTAAATTAGAACTTTATGGTGACTTGCTTATTAACTAAGCAAGTGCAGATTTAAAGCCTGGCGATGTCCTACTCTCACATGGGGAAGCCCCACACTACCATCGGCGCTAATTCGTTTCACTTCTGAGTTCGGCATGGAATCAGGTGGGTCCAAATCGCTATGGTCGCCAAGCAAATTCTTTAATCTGGAAAGCTGTTATTGTGTTCTCTACACATTCAATCTGTTCTTGCTTCGAGTCCATCAAAACCCTTTGGGTGTTGTATGGTTAAGCCTCACGGGCAATTAGTACAGGTTAGCTCAACGCCTCACAACGCTTACACACCCTGCCTATCAACGTTCTAGTCTCGAACAACCCTTTAGGACTCTCAAGGAGTCAGGGAAGACTCATCTCAGGGCTCGCTTCCCGCTTAGATGCTTTCAGCGGTTATCGATTCCGAACTTAGCTACCGGGCAATGCGTCTGGCGACACAACCCGAACACCAGAGGTTCGTCCACTCCGGTCCTCTCGTACTAGGAGCAGCCCCCTTCAATCTTCCAACGCCCACGGCAGATAGGGACCGAACTGTCTCACGACGTTCTAAACCCAGCTCGCGTACCACTTTAAATGGCGAACAGCCATACCCTTGGGACCGACTTCAGCCCCAGGATGTGATGAGCCGACATCGAGGTGCCAAACACCGCCGTCGATATGAACTCTTGGGCGGTATCAGCCTGTTATCCCCGGAGTACCTTTTATCCGTTGAGCGATGGCCCTTCCATTCAGAACCACCGGATCACTATGACCTGCTTTCGCACCTGCTCGAATTGTCATTCTCGCAGTCAAGCGGGCTTATGCCATTGCACTAACCTCACGATGTCCAACCGTGATTAGCCCACCTTCGTGCTCCTCCGTTACTCTTTGGGAGGAGACCGCCCCAGTCAAACTACCCACCAGGCACTGTCCTCAACCCGGATAACGGGTCTAAGTTAGAACATCAACACTACAAGGGTGGTATTTCAAGGACGGCTCCAACGATACTGGCGTACCGTCTTCAAAGCCTCCCACCTATCCTACACATGTAGGGTCAATGTTCAGTGCCAAGCTGTAGTAAAGGTTCACGGGGTCTTTCCGTCTAGCCGCGGGTACACTGCATCTTCACAGCGATTTCAATTTCACTGAGTCTCGGGTGGAGACAGCGTGGCCATCATTACGCCATTCGTGCAGGTCGGAACTTACCCGACAAGGAATTTCGCTACCTTAGGACCGTTATAGTTACGGCCGCCGTTTACCGGGGCTTCGATCAAGAGCTTCGTCCAAAGACTAACCCCATCAATTAACCTTCCGGCACCGGGCAGGCGTCACACCGTATACGTCATCTTACGATTTTGCACAGTGCTGTGTTTTTAATAAACAGTTGCAGCCACCTGGTATCTGCGACTCTCAATAGCTCCATCCGCAAGGGACTTCACCGTCAAGAGCGTACCTTCTCCCGAAGTTACGGTACCATTTTGCCTAGTTCCTTCACCCGAGTTCTCTCAAGCGCCTTGGTATTCTCTACCCGACCACCTGTGTCGGTTTGGGGTACGATTCCAACTTATCTGAAGCTTAGAGGCTTTTCCTGGAAGCATGGCATCAATGACTTCACACCCGTAGGTGCTCGACATCGTGTCTCAGCCTTAAAGAGAGCCGGATTTACCTAACTCTCAAGCCTACGCACTTGAACCTGGACAACCGTCGCCAGGCCCACCTAGCCTTCTCCGTCCCCCCATCGCAATAAGTTGAAGTACGGGAATATTAACCCGTTTCCCATCGACTACGCCTTTCGGCCTCGCCTTAGGGGTCGACTTACCCTGCCCCGATTAACGTTGGACAGGAACCCTTGGTCTTCCGGCGAGGAGGTTTTTCACCCCCTTTATCGTTACTCATGTCAGCATTCGCACTTCTGATACCTCCAGCAAGCTTTACAACTCACCTTCAACGGCTTACAGAACGCTCCCCTACCCAATACATAAAATGCATTGCCGCAGCTTCGGTTTATAGCTTAGCCCCGTTACATCTTCCGCGCAGGCCGACTCGACTAGTGAGCTATTACGCTTTCTTTAAATGATGGCTGCTTCTAAGCCAACATCCTAGCTGTCTAAGCCTTCCCACATCGTTTCCCACTTAGCTATAATTTGGGACCTTAGCTGGCGGTCTGGGTTGTTTCCCTCTCCACGACGGACGTTAGCACCCGCCGTGTGTCTCCCGGATAGTACTTACTGGTATTCGGAGTTTGCAAAGGGTTGGTAAGTCGGGATGACCCCCTAGCCTTAACAGTGCTCTACCCCCAGTAGTATTCGTCCGAGGCTCTACCTAAATAGATTTCGGGGAGAACCAGCTATCTCCAGGTTTGATTGGCCTTTCACCCCTAGCCACAAGTCATCCGCTAATTTTTCAACATTAGTCGGTTCGGTCCTCCAGTTGATGTTACTCAACCTTCAACCTGCCCATGGCTAGATCACCTGGTTTCGGGTCTATATCCAGCAACTCGACGCCCAGTTAAGACTCGATTTCTCTACGGCTCCCCTAGATGGTTAACCTTGCTACTGAATATAAGTCGCTGACCCATTATACAAAAGGTACGCAGTCACAGGACAAAGCCTGCTCCTACTGCTTGTACGTACACGGTTTCAGGTTCTATTTCACTCCCCTCACAGGGGTTCTTTTCGCCTTTCCCTCACGGTACTGGTTCACTATCGGTCAGTCAGTAGTATTTAGCCTTGGAGGATGGTCCCCCCATATTCAGACAGGATATCACGTGTCCCGCCCTACTCGATTTCACTGATGATGAGATGTCGGTTACGGGGCTATCACCCTGTATCGCGGCACTTTCCAGAGCCTTCACCTGTCTCATTAAAAGCTTAAGGGCTAGTCCAATTTCGCTCGCCGCTACTTTCGGAATCTCGGTTGATTTCTTTTCCTCGGGGTACTTAGATGTTTCAGTTCCCCCGGTTCGCCCTGTTGAGCTATGTATTCACTCAACAGTAATACCTTATGGTATTGGGTTTCCCCATTCAGAAATCCCAGACTCAAATGGTTGTTACTACCTAATCTGGGCTTATCGCAAGTTACTACGTCTTTCATCGCCTCTGACTGCCAAGGCATCCACCGTGTACGCTTAGTCACTTAACCATACAACCCCAAAGGGTCTTCTGTTTAAACAACCAAAGTTGTCTCCAATTTTTTAAACATGATGGAGACACGATTTTGCCGGACTCAAATATTAAACATCACAATAGATTGTGGTGTTTCCAAGAACACTTGAATGTGTGTTGGTACCTATTCAAAAGAATAGGATTTGAGAACTTTTAATTGAATAACAACGCATCTCAAAGAGATGGGGATTGTTGTTATTCGTCAGCTTTCCAAATTGTTAAAGAGCAAATCACCTCAATGAGGTAACCATTTTTAAACACACTCATAAGAATGCTTAAAGATGGTATCCCGTAGGGGAGTCGAACCCCTGTTACCGCCGTGAAAGGGCGGTGTCCTAGGCCTCTAGACGAACGGGACACTAAGGAGGGCTCTAATAAAGACGTATCAATCTGTGTGGACACTCATCGCGACTTATTTGTTTCCGCTTTAAAAAGCAGAAGCAAACTATCCGTATCGTATAAGGAGGTGATCCAGCCCCAGGTTCCCCTAGGGCTACCTTGTTACGACTTCACCCCAGTCATGAACCACAAAGTGGTGAGCGTCCTCCCGAAGGTTAAACTACCCACTTCTTTTGCAGCCCACTCCCATGGTGTGACGGGCGGTGTGTACAAGGCCCGGGAACGTATTCACCGTGGCATTCTGATCCACGATTACTAGCGATTCCGACTTCACGGAGTCGAGTTGCAGACTCCGATCCGGACTACGACGCACTTTTTGGGATTCGCTCACTCTCGCAAGTTGGCCGCCCTCTGTATGCGCCATTGTAGCACGTGTGTAGCCCTACTCGTAAGGGCCATGATGACTTGACGTCGTCCCCACCTTCCTCCGGTTTATCACCGGCAGTCTCCCTGGAGTTCCCACCCGAAGTGCTGGCAAACAAGGATAAGGGTTGCGCTCGTTGCGGGACTTAACCCAACATTTCACAACACGAGCTGACGACAGCCATGCAGCACCTGTCTCTCAGTTCCCGAAGGCACACTCGTATCTCTACAAGCTTCTGAGGATGTCAAGAGTAGGTAAGGTTCTTCGCGTTGCATCGAATTAAACCACATGCTCCACCGCTTGTGCGGGCCCCCGTCAATTCATTTGAGTTTTAATCTTGCGACCGTACTCCCCAGGCGGTCTACTTAACGCGTTAGCTCCGAAAGCCACGGCTCAAGGCCACAACCTCCAAGTAGACATCGTTTACGGCGTGGACTACCAGGGTATCTAATCCTGTTTGCTCCCCACGCTTTCGCATCTGAGTGTCAGTATCTGTCCAGGGGGCCGCCTTCGCCACCGGTATTCCTTCAGATCTCTACGCATTTCACCGCTACACCTGAAATTCTACCCCCCTCTACAGTACTCTAGTCTGCCAGTTTCAAATGCAATTCCGAGGTTGAGCCCCGGGCTTTCACATCTGACTTAACAAACCACCTGCATGCGCTTTACGCCCAGTAATTCCGATTAACGCTCGCACCCTCCGTATTACCGCGGCTGCTGGCACGGAGTTAGCCGGTGCTTCTTCTGCAGCTAACGTCAAAGATGTACGCTATTAACGCACACCCCTTCCTCACTGCTGAAAGTACTTTACAACCCGAAGGCCTTCTTCATACACGCGGCATGGCTGCATCAGGCTTGCGCCCATTGTGCAATATTCCCCACTGCTGCCTCCCGTAGGAGTCTGGACCGTGTCTCAGTTCCAGTGTGGCTGATCATCCTCTCAGACCAGCTAGGGATCGTCGCCTTGGTGAGCCCTTACCTCACCAACTAGCTAATCCCACCTGGGCATATCCTGACGCGAGAGGCCCGAAGGTCCCCCTCTTTGAGCCGAAGCTATTATGCGGTATTAGCCATCGTTTCCAATGGTTATCCCCCACATCAGGGCAATTTCCCAGGCATTACTCACCCGTCCGCCGCTCGACGCCGTTAACGTTCCCCGAAGGTTCAGTTAACTCGTTTCCGCTCGACTTGCATGTGTTAGGCCTGCCGCCAGCGTTCAATCTGAGCCATGATCAAACTCTTCAATTTAAGATTTTGTTTGGCTCAATGAATACTGATAAGTTTCTAGTGACTAGAAGCTAGTTGCTAGAAAACTTGAATTGACTGTGCTCGAATGATTGCTCATTCAAATGGTCACTCAGTTCATTGAAACCTAAATTGTTTCCGAAGAAACTATTTGGATTATCATCAACGAGTGCCCACACAGATTGATAGGTCTATATTTTTAAAGAGCTTCTCTTCTTTGTGATTCGTATCACTTCGGAAGAGGCGGCCATTCTAGCGAGTTAAGTTTTAGTGTCAACCACTTTTTTAAAACTTTTTTCAAACGTTGCCGTTTGGCTAGTAAACCGTGCCAACTTTGCTTGAACCCTTGTGAGCCCTTGCCCTGTCGACGAGGAGGCATTATAGAGATCGCGCTCACATTGGCAAGCGTTATTTTGGAAAAATTGCAAAAATGGCATTTAAGCGCCGACTTTTCGCTCAAACCCTTATTTATTCAACTTTACCCAAGCATAGCGAACACCATACCCACAGAGTTATCCACAATCACTATTTTTCAGACAAAACAAAAGGCCGCATTGCGACCTTTTTTCTTACTATATAGGAGGGTAGATTAGATACCGGAACCATCTTGTTCGTTACCATCATCTTCATGAAGTCCACACTCACGCTTTAAACCAAAGAAGCGAGTTTCTTCTTCACTCATTCCTGGTTCCCACTTTTTAGTGGTGTGCGTGTCACCGACTGACAAATAGCCTTCATCACGTAGTGGGTGATAAGGCAAGCCATGTTCTTCTAAGTAATAGTGGACATCTTTATTAGTCCAGTCGATGACCGGCAAAAACTTAAATACGCCATTTTGAATCGACAAGATAGGTAAGTTAGTACGCGACTTGGATTGCTCTCGACGCAGGCCTGAGAACCAAGTGGATACTTCTAGCTCATCGAGCGCTCTGCGCATAGGTTCAACTTTATTTATCTTGTTGTACTTTTCGATGCCCTCTATACCCTGCTCCCAAAGCTTCCCATAGCGAGCTTCTTGCCAGTTAGGACTTTCCGCCGCGCGATAAACTTTTAGATTTAGGGTTAGCTGCTCACTTAACTGATCAATAAAGCGATACGTTTCAGGAAACAAGTAGCCCGTGTCAGTCAGAATCACTGGCGTATCCGGAGCCTGTTGAGTCACAAGGTGCAGCATGACTGCAGCTTGAATACCAAAACTGGATGATACGGCGAACTCACCTTCGAGGTTTTCTAATGCCCAGGCCACTCTTTGTTGGGCGGTTAGCTTCTCTAACTCTGCATTCATTTGTGCAAGACGGAGTATTTGCTCCGTCTTCGTTAAGGAGAGTAGTTCTGCTAACTTCGGTTTGGAAGCGACAGAATCAAGCATGTAAGTCCCTCTTCGATACTTTGACTTCTTGGATGATGCCAGCGCGGATTGCAAAATCACCAAACCCTTCGCCATCTTCACGCTCTTGAGCCCAACGACCTACGAGCTGATCAATCTCTGCTAGTATCTGTTTATCGGTGATGTTCTCTTTATACATCTTAGGAATGCGCGTACCGGCGCGGTTCCCACCTAGGTGCAGGTTGTAACGCCCTGGCGCTTTACCAACCAGGCCAATCTCGGCCAACATGGCACGGCCACAGCCATTTGGACAACCAGTCACACGAAGAATAATGTTGTCTTCTTTCGGTAAACCGTGTTTCTCGAGGATGCCTTCTACATCAGTGACAAACTGAGGGAGAAAACGCTCTGCTTCCGCCATCGCAAGTGGACAGGTTGGGAATGCCACACACGCCATTGAGTTTTTGCGCTGTTCACTCACACTGTCATCAATCAAGCCATGCTCGCGGGCGATCTTCTCGATCTTCGCTTTCTGACTTTTAGCCACACCAGCAACAATGAGGTTCTGGTTGGCTGTCATACGAAAGTCACCTTTATGGATTTTGGCAATCTCAGCAACACCGGTTTTCAGTGGTTTGCCCGGGAAATCCAATAAGCGTCCATTCTCGATAAATAAGGCTAGATGGTGTTTACCATCAATACCTTCCACCCAGCCAATGCGGTCGCCACGATCAGTGAACTCGTATGGGCGGCTATCGGCAAACTTCACACCAGCGCGTTTCTCGACTTCGGCTTTAAACACATCAATACCAACACGATCGAGTGTATATTTGGTTTTTGCATTTTTGCGGTTTGAACGGTTACCCCAGTCACGCTGTGTGGTTACTACCGCAGCAGCAACATCTAGTGTCTTCTCTAGTGGCACAAAGCCAAAGTCATCAGCACGGCGCGCATAGGTTGATGTGTCACCATGCGTCATTGCCAAGCCACCACCGACTAATACGTTAAAGCCCACCAGCTTACCGTTCTCACCAATAGCAACAAAGTTAAGGTCGTTAGCATGAACATCAACATCGTTTTGTGGCGGGATCACAACCGTTGTTTTGAACTTACGTGGAAGATAGGTTTTACCTAGAATCGGCTCATCATCTTCTGTTGTTTCGACCTTCTCGCCATCTAACCAGATTTCAGCATAGGCTTTAGTTTTCGGCAGCAGGTGCTCACTGATCTTCTTCGCCCACTCATAAGCTTCTTGGTGAAGCTCTGACTCGATTGGGTTGGTGGTACAAAGTACGTTACGGTTGACGTCACCAGCTGTCGCTATCGAATCAATCCCAATGCTGTTTAATGTTTGGTGCATAAGCTTAATGTTTGGCTTAAGCACGCCATGGAACTGGAACGTTTGACGTGTTGTTAGACGGATACTGCCATACAGTGAGTGCTCAGTGGCAAACTTATCGATCGCCAACCACTGCTTTGGTGTAATAATCCCGCCCGGCATACGTGCACGAAGCATGACATTATGCAGTGGCTCTAATTTTTGCTTAGCGCGCTCGTTGCGAATATCACGGTCGTCTTGCTGGTACATGCCGTGGAAACGAATGAGCTGAAAGTTATCCGCAGTAAAGCCACCAGTGATCTTGTCTTGCAGATCTTGCTCTATGGTTCCGCGCAAAAAGTTGCTTTGAGTTTTCAGACGCTCGTTATCAGATAACTTTCCTAACTCTTCGCCTAATACAACCTGCTTATTATTCTCAGTAGAAAAAGTCATTAGTACACATCCCTTTGATAACGTTTCGCCTTGCGTAAATCATTTATAAACTGTTCTGCATCATCACGTGGCATCTGACCTTGTTGTTCTGCCACTATCACTAGAGCGTCGTGAACATCTTTCGCCATACGAGTCGCATCACCACACACATAGATGTAGGCACCCTCTTGTATCCACTGCCAAACTTGTTCAGCGTTTTCCAGGATTCGGTGCTGCACATACACTTTTTCGCCTTGGTCACGACTAAATGCCACATCTAAGCGGTTTAGCACACCTGACTTAAGGTACTTCTGCCACTCTACTTGGTAGAGGAAATCTTGCGTAAAGGTACGGTCACCAAAGAACAACCAGTTCTTACCCTCGGCCTCTCGGTTATCACGCTCTTGAATGAAGCTGCGGAATGGGGCAATACCCGTACCAGGGCCAATCATGATCACTGGAGTGCTATCATCTTGTGGCAGTTTGAAGTTATTGTTGTGCTCAACGAACACTTTCACTTCACCACCTTCCTCTAGGCGCTGAGCGAGGAAGCTTGATGCGCCACCGTAGCGCTTTTCTTCACCTTTATCGTATTCAACCAGACCTACTGTTAGATGCACTTCTTCATCCACTTCCGCTTGGCTAGAAGCAATTGAATAGAGACGAGGGGTTAGGCGTCGTAACAAAGAGACCAGCTGTTCTGCAGTGAGTTGGGTCTTTTTCTCACCCAAGACATCCACGATTTGCGTACTCGTTGCGTATTCTCTTAACTTATCTTTGTCTTCAACCAGCTTAAGCAGTTTCTTGCTACCAGACAGCTCGGCAAACTTGCTCACCAACTGAGGGTTAGCAGCGGTGATTTCAAACTTGCTCACTAGTGCACTGTGAATAGAGAGACTTTCACCCTCTACGTCGACACTTTCAACGCCAGACAGACCGACTTTACCGAGAATGGCATTGGCCAACTGTGAGCTGTTTTCATACCAGACACCCAGCGCATCACCCGGTTGATAGGTTAAACCAGAGCCTTCCAAGTCGATTTCGATATGACGGACATCTTTACCTGAGTCACGTCCGGTGATTTTTTGACTCGTCAAAAGTGTCGCGGTGTAAGGGTTTTGCTTGTTGTAAGCAGATGGCGTCGCGGCCTGACCAACGGGAAGTTGCACCACTTCTGCTTCTGAGCCTGATGCAAGTGCTTGCTTGACTGTCTCTAACGCTTGGTCGCGCCACGCCTTGGCTGGCTCTTCGTAGTCGACATCACAGTCGACGCGATCGATAAATGACGTCGCACCGAGCTTAGCGAGGAAACTATCGAAGTCTTTACCTGTTTGACAGAAGAACTCATAGCTGGAATCGCCAAGACCAATCACACCATACTG
Source organism: Vibrio sinaloensis (assembly GCF_023195835.1). Lineage (NCBI taxonomy): Bacteria > Pseudomonadati > Pseudomonadota > Gammaproteobacteria > Vibrionales > Vibrionaceae > Vibrio > Vibrio sinaloensis. The sequence continues at coordinate 2,672,074 of NZ_CP096199.1, forward strand.
GAGGTTCGGTAGCTTGGGAGCCTTCTTAGACTGAAGAAACTCATGCAACTCAATCGCATTATCTGGTGCTTCACCTTCGCCGTTGGTCGACGCAACAATGATCACGTGGGTTTCTTTGGCTAAGTTTTTCCCTTTGTAGTCACTAGCATCGAACAATTGAGCACTAATGCCTTGAGCCTGAGCTTCTTGCTCCAGAGATTCAGCCACACTTTTCGCATTACCCGTTTGCGAAGCGTAAATGATCGTCAGCTTTCCAGCTGGTTTGGCTGCGACCGCCGCAACTGCCTGACTAAGTGGCGCTGCTGCTGACGCTGTTTGTGTTTGTGATAGTCCCCAAAAGTAACCACTGACCCAAGCTAACTGCTGGGGAGACAGTTCGGTCACCGTCTGCTGTAAATTACTCAACTGCTGATCGTTGAGTGGAGCAGCGATAGATGGTAATTCTTGTGGCGTGTTTCCTTGAGAGGACACGTTCTTGTTTAAAGACATGGTCTCGACATCCCTATTCATTGCGTGATGATAGATTAACCACTCTCTTTAATAACAAGAAAGAATAGAAGTGAATGTTTTATAACTTTTTGAATTAAAGAATGAAGAGAAAAGCAGCATCTCACTCTATTTAGCTTCGACGCGTACCTGCTTAAATCCAACCGCCATCGCTGTCTTAGACGCATGATCTAAATCTAAGTAGTGGCACTCTTCTCCGTTTGAGTCGGTTAAAAGAACGAACCCCCCTCGGGCATGTCGGAACTCTACGATCCAATGCCCCTCCTGAGCCGAAGGCTCGATAATAGCTTCGACCAACTGTTGTTCGCGATATAAGTTTCTAAGTTCAGTAATCGTCATGAGATTCCTTTCTCGGGATGATGCACGTTCCCTTACTAATGATGGTCAAAGCACGAGAAAGTACTAAATGAAAAGGCGACGATATAATTAATAGATATAAAAAAGCGCCGCTTTATATTACGACGCTTTTGTAAAACTCGCTTCAAATGCAATGCTGTGTTGCGCTTTACTCTTTTCGCGCACAGCTAACCACTCATCTGATACTGGTGTATAGGCCTTATCGTGGCTGGGCAACGTGATTTTTGAAAAACCAAATCCCTATCGCAATCACAATCAGCCAAGGAATCAGCTTCAACGCGGCACTTAACATGCCTAGCAGTAGCATCACCACCAACGAGAATGCGATACCCGCCATCACAGTCACCACAGTGACCCCTGTCACTAACAAGGTCGCGACAAACACCAATATAAAGATCAATTCAAACATATGATTCTCCTTAGTTTGATTAACTCATTTCACGATGCGTGCCAATTCGAAACAAAACACTAACTAATTGAAAAAACTGAATAAAAAAAGAGCTCTTCGTTTCGAGAGCTCTTTATTAAATTCATGGTTGGTAAAAAACACCCTATTAGTTGGTATTTTTCACACATTCAATTCTTGAGGAATTTTAGCCAATGCAGCTTGAACAACTTCAATACCCGCACCCGGTTTATGCGCGTTTTCACTAATATACCGACGCCATTGGCGCGCACCCGGCATATTTTGAAACAGCCCCAACATATGACGTGTAATGTGGCCCAAATAGGCACCATTCGTTAGTTGCTGCTCAATGTACGGGAACATTTGTTCAACAACCTCAGTACGCTTTTTGATAGGCTTATCCAAACCAAAAATCTGTTGATCGACTTCAGCTAAAATATAAGGATTTTGGTACGCCTCGCGGCCAACCATCACGCCGTCAAGGTGCTGCAAGTGCTGCTTTGTCTCTTCCAAGGTTTTTACTCCACCATTTACCGCAATCACAAGATCAGGAAAGTCTTGCTTTAATTGGTACGCACGCGGGTAATCTAATGGCGGAATTTCACGGTTTTCTTTTGGGCTAAGACCAGATAACCAGGCTTTACGCGCGTGAATTGTGAACTGCTCACAGCCACCTTTCTCTGAGACGATCGAAACAAAGTCCGTCAGGAACTGATACGAATCCTGATCATCAATACCAATGCGCGTTTTTACTGTGACTGGTACATCAACTACATCACGCATCGCCGCAACGCAATCGGCCACCAGTTGAGGCTCTGCCATCAAACACGCACCAAAGCGACCGTTCTGAACACGATCAGACGGGCAACCAACGTTTAAGTTAATTTCATCATAACCACGCTCTGCCGCCAGCTTGGCGCACTTAGCTAAGTCTTGCGGGTTTGAGCCACCGAGCTGCAATGCGACCGGGTGCTCCTCCTGGTTGTACGCTAGAAAGTCACCTTTACCATGAATGATCGCGCCTGTAGTGACCATTTCGGTATAGAGCAGCGTTTCGCTGGTTAACAAGCGATGAAAGTATCGACAATGACGGTCGGTCCAATCGAGCATGGGTGCAATGGAAAAGCGCTGCATCGGAAAATCTTGTTGGGATTCAGGGTTAGACACAAAGCCACCTCTAAACAGTTAGTGCCGCTTGAGAACATCCATATTACAGGCGGTATAAAAAACAATCGCGCGATTATACACCGCAATAGTTAAAGAATCAGGACAAATCTTGCTAAGCCATTTCAGGAAACACTTTGCCCCTTCAATTGCATTGAGGATTTGTCGATTAAAGCAACTCGCGTACAGTAGCGATCCAAAGCACAGGTTTAACGACAAAAACGGAGGAATCAACTTATGTTAGTATCGTTTTTATTGTAGATAAGGTAACTTATAGCCACTCGGCTGGGGTTAAATCCACCAGTTGCATAACGAGTAACACACTGACTCCACTGTGAGTATTTACCTATTGAGCAACGATAAACCTCAAGAAATGGTATATTATTAAAAATGTCCAATGGTAACGGTGACAAGTTTGGATCAGCAGTTAGTAAAACAAATTGAAGAGATATGCACTGCCCGTGGCGTTAGGTTAACGTCACAGCGTAAAAGAGTATTCGAACTCATCTGCGCCAGCCCAAAAGCGTCAAGTGCATATGAACTGTTGGAAGAGCTCAAACTGAGTGAACCTCAAGCAAAACCGCCCACCGTTTATCGCGCTTTGGACTTTTTGCTTGAGCAAGGCTTCATCCATCGAGTTGAGTCGACCAATAGTTACATCCAATGTTGTTCGTGCAATGCACATAAGCATCACTCTCATTTGCTGATTTGTGATAAGTGCGGCAACGTTATTGAACTGCAAGATGATAGTTTGGTAGCCTTGTTGACAGACAATGCTCAAGCTTATGGCTTTACCATTACGAATCATGTAATTGAATCACATGGCATTTGTCAGTCCTGTTTGGCCGACAATGTGAAATAAAGATATAGAAGAAGATTATGCGCGCTGAATTTGTAAACCCGTTTTTAGCTTCATTGATGAATGTCTTGAAAACGATGGCTTCACTGGAACTGAAGCCACAGAAACCTCGTGTCAAGAAAGATGAAATTGCACGTGGTGACGTATCAGGTTTAATAGGGATGGTCGGCCCAAAGAGTCGTGGCTCTATGTCTATTACATTTGATGAAAGCCTTGCTCTCGAGATCATGCAAAATATGCTCGGAGAGCGTCCAAACGGCTTGAATGACGAAGTCACCGATATGGTTGGTGAAATCACCAACATGGTCACTGGTGGCGCGAAACGCATCCTCGCAGAGAGTGGGTTTGATTTTGATATGGCAACGCCTGTTGTCGTTTCAGGCAAAGGTCATACTATCCGCCATAAGTGTGAAGGCTCAATTATCATCATGCCGTTCTCATCACAGTGGGGCAATGCCTTCATCGAAATTTGCTTTGAGTAATCACCACAGAGCACATAAAAAACGCTTCCCTCGGGAAGCGTTTTTGCGTTTTAGCTAATGATGTCTCGTGCGCGGAGCACTTGCAGACAATCATCCACCAGCGCTTCAATCGATTTCTCACCAGCCAACAAGTTGATTTCTGGGTTTAGCGGCGCTTGGTACTCAGAGTCAATCCCAGTGAAATTGGCGATCTCTCCGGCTCTGGCTTTCTTGTATAAACCTTTAGGATCACGTTGCTCACACACATCAAGTGAGGTATTGACAAATACCTCGAGAAACTCCGCTTCTGGCAGCATTTCTCGCACCAGTTGTCGCTCAGCACGATGAGGCGAGATAAATGCGGAGAGGACAATCAAGCCAGCATCCGCCATCAGCTTGGCTAACTCGCCAATACGTCGAATGTTTTCTCGACGGTCTTGCTCAGAAAAACCTAAATCCCGGCATAATCCATGACGAACATTATCGCCATCAAGCAAGTAGGTATGATGACCTAACTGGGCCAGACGCGTCTCTAAAGCCCCGGCAATCGTCGATTTACCGGCCCCTGACAGTCCAGTAAACCAAAGCACAACTGGCTTTTGCTGCTTTAAGCGAGCACGAAATGATTTATCGATCGCGTGCTGGTGCCAGACAATATTTTCATCTTTGTTTGCCGTTTCCGTAGTCATAGTTCAATCCTTTTAAAACGGAAAGAAAAGTGGGATTAGCGTCAGTACCAACGCAGAGTAAACAATGGAGATCGGTATACCCACTCGAACATAATCAGTAATTGTGTAATTACCTACGCTATAAACCAATAGGTTGGTTTGATAGCCATAGGGTGAAATAAAACTGGCGCTGGCACCAAATAGAACCGCCATAATAAACGGCATAGGATCAACACCATAGCCAAGCGCCATGCTGTAACCGAGAGGAAAGGCCAACGCCGCGGCAGCGTTGTTGGTAACCAGTTCGGTCAAAATCAGCGTCAACAAATAGGTCGCAACCAAAGCGCCAAATACGCCCCAACCGTTAAAGCCTTCGATAAACATTTGCCCAAGGCTTGCCGATAGCCCAGACGACAACATCAATTGAGCAATCGATAGCGCCGAACCAACAATCACCACGATATCGACAGGAAAACGTCGGCGTAGCTCCCCAAGCTGGATCACGCCACACAGCAGTGCAGCAATCAAAAACAGCGATAGCCCTTTAATAAGAGGGAACACACCCGCTAAAGCTAAGCCAATGACTGCGGCAAAACCGAGTAACACTAAGGTGGATTTGCGACTGTCGAGACGTGCGCTTGAGTCGAGATCATTAACCAACACAAACTCTTTTCGATGAGCTTGACGCTCTTGCTCAAAGCGCTTACCCGGAACCAGTACTAAAGTATCCCCGGCATTCAACGTGATGTTACCAAGTCCGCCTTGAAGTCGTTCGTGACCGCGGCGTATAGCGACCACTACCGCATCAAAACGATCTCGGAAATGGCTCGACTTGAGGGTCTTATTACAAAAGCTTGCCGAGGAGCTGACCACGACTTCAACAAAACCTTGGCCATTGAGATGGTGTTGCCCAAACAGAGTAAGGCCCTGGATCTCTTGCAGTGTTGCGACGCTCTCGATATCTCCACAAAACAGCAATCTGTCACGCGCCTGCAACACAAACTCAGGATCAACTGAAGGCAAAGAGTGACCATCTCGCACCACTTCAGCGAGAAACAACTTACGCAGAGCCCGCAAATTGTTTTCACTGATACTACGACCGACCAAAGGAGAGCCTGGCTCGACACGCGCCTCAAGAAAATAGGGTAAATCTTCCTGACTGTGATCATCGTAATTTGGCAGCAGGTAACTGATCGGGATCAGGATCAACAGTCCACCAACAAGCACAGATAGGCCGATCATGGTTGGCGCAAAAAAGTTCAAACTGGGCAGTCCTGCATCTTCAACAAAGCTGTTGATGATCAAGTTAGTCGAGGTGCCGATCAAAGTTAGGGTGCCACCAAAGATCGCCGCATAAGAGAGTGGGATCAACAAACGTGATGGTGCATGTTGCTGATTGCGTTTGATCGCGCCAATCAGCGACACCACCACCGCGGTGTTATTGGTGAACGAAGAGAGCAATGCAGTAGAGAGCCCCATCTTGGCCACCACTACCGCTAAACAGCCGGTAGACAAAGAACGGCTTACCCAGCTGATTAAACGGGTTTTCTCTAGTGCTGCCGAGGCCAAGATCAGCAACACCAGAGTAAGCAGTGACGAGTTAGTAAAGTTAGTGGCAACATCGCCAAGCTCAATCATCCCGGCTATAAACGCGACAAACGCCGCCCCCGCAAAGATGAAACTTGGCTTAATTCGTGTTGTGAGTAGGCAGGTGATAATCGCCAATAACATCGCTAACACAAAACCTTGTTGCCACATAAGCTTACCTATCGCCTTCGCTGACTATTTGAGTAGTCGGCTGATATCTTTCGCTTCCCAGTGCGGGAAGTGCTTGCGAACCAGTGCATTAAGCTCAAGTTCAAACGCTGAGATATCCGTGGCTTTTTGCTCCACTTGCGACAAGCTCTCACGCACCAAACCCGCACCGACGGTAACATTGCTCAAACGGTCAATGATGATGAAACCACCCGTGTCTTGGCATGATAAGTAAGCGTCCACGGCCACCGACTCGGTAAGCGTCCACTCACATAAGCCAATACCATTCAATGGCAGCTCAACCGCAGAGTGAGTCGACAGATGGTTAATATCATATTGATGACGAATCGCTTCCACTCGACCTACGGTCTTCTTGCCGGCGATCTTGATGTCGTACTCGCGGCCCGGTTGCAAAGGTTGCTCGGTCATCCAAACCACATCGGCTAGCAGGTGGTTCGTCGACTCGACTTGAGCGTTGTCGAGCACAATCAGATCACCGCGGCTAATATCAATTTCATCTTGCAGAGTTAAGGTCACCGCCAAGCCTGCTTGCGCTTGTTCAATATCACCGTCAAAAGTGACAATACGTGCAACTTTCGATGTCTTACCCGAAGGCAACGCCTTGACCGAGTCGCCGACTTTTATCGAGCCAGAAGCAATCGTGCCGGCAAAACCGCGGAAGTCGAGGTTCGGTCGATTCACGTACTGCACCGGGAAACGGAACTCACCAATCTCCTTCTCGTGGTCAACGTCCACGTTTTCCAACAATTCAAGCAAAGGCGCGCCATCAAACCAACCTAACTTCTCACTTGGCTCGACCACGTTATCACCCTCTAGCGCCGATAACGGAATGATCTGAATATCGATTTCACCATGAAGGTTTTTCGAGAACTCTAAATATTCGTCGCGGATCTGCTCAAAACGTTGCTGTGAATAATCGACAAGATCCATTTTATTCACTGCTACGACAAAGTGTTTGATCCCCAATAGATTTGAGATAAACGAATGACGTCGAGTTTGATCCAAAACGCCTTTGCGAGCATCAATCAAGATCACTGCCAGATCACAGGTCGAGGCGCCCGTAGCCATATTACGTGTGTACTGCTCATGCCCCGGCGTATCGGCGATAATGAACTTACGTTTCTGAGTCGAGAAGTAACGGTAAGCGACATCAATGGTAATCCCCTGCTCGCGCTCAGCTTGCAGGCCATCGACCAATAGAGCCAAGTCGGGACGCTCGCCCGTGGTACCGACGCGCTGACTGTCGTTGTGTACCGCGGCCAATTGATCTTCATATATTTGCTTCGAATCATGGAGCAAACGGCCAATCAGAGTACTTTTGCCGTCGTCTACCGAGCCACAGGTTAGGAATCTAAGTAGTGACTTGTACTGGTGCTGTTTCAGGTATCCTTCGATACCAAGCTCGTCGAGTTGAGCTTCAACTGCGCTATTCATCTTGTTAATCCTCAATCCTTAGAAGTAGCCTTGGCGTTTTTTCAGTTCCATCGATCCAGACTGATCGTGGTCGATCGCTCGGCCTTGGCGCTCACTTGATGTGGCCACTAACATCTCTTCGATGATGCCCGTGAGTGTATTAGCTTCAGACTCAATTGCCCCTGTCAGTGGGTAGCAGCCCAAGGTACGGAAGCGGACACTCTTGTGCTCGATCTTCTCACCCGGTTCGAGCTTCATTCGATCATCATCAACCATGATCAACATGCCATCGCGCTCGACCACTGGGCGGGTATCCGCCAAGTAAAGGGGGACAATTTCAATGTTTTCTAGGTAGATGTACTGCCAGATATCGAGCTCAGTCCAGTTGGACAATGGGAACACACGAATGCTTTCCCCTTTATTGATCTGGCCGTTATAAGTACGCCATAGCTCAGGGCGTTGGTTTTTAGGATCCCAGGTATGGTTCTTATCACGGAATGAATAAACACGCTCTTTGGCTCGGGATTTCTCCTCATCACGACGAGCGCCACCAAACGCCGCATCAAAACCATACTTGTTCAGCGCTTGCTTTAAGCCTTGCGTTTTCATAATGTCGGTGTGCTTCGACGAACCATGAGTAAAAGGACTGCACCCCATCGCCAAACCTTCTGGGTTCTTGTGCACTAAAAGCTCAAACCCATACTTCTCTGCGGTTTTATCGCGAAACTTGATCATCTCCTTAAACTTCCAGTCGGTATCGACATGCAAGAGTGGGAATGGAATCTTGCCCGGATAAAACGCTTTGCGTGCCAAATGAAGCATGACCGACGAATCTTTACCGATCGAATACATCATCACTGGGTTATCAAACTCAGCGGCAACTTCACGAATAATGTGAATACTCTCCGCTTCGAGTTGTTTTAAGTGGGTTAAACGTTCTTGGTCCATGTTAGTTGCTTCCTTTACGGCTCAACGAGCCTGTGGCTAATCTAAATAATGGCGTGAGTTAGGCAGTCTGACGCTGCATGTTCTTGGTCGCTTCAGGCTGCGGCTCGAACCAAGCCAACTGCTCTGACAGAGACACAACCTCACCGATCACAATCAGTGACGGCGATTGCGCGTCTTTTGCGAGGTCAGCGAGTTGAGCTAACTGACCTTTGAATACTTTTTGTTGGCGCTGAGTACCGCGCTCGATGATGGCGATCGGGGTATCAGCTTGGCGTCCATGCTCAATCAATTGGGCTTGAATGTACTCCGACTTCATCAAACCCATGTAAATCACTAGGGTTTGGTTGCCGCGTGCAAGCGTTGACCAATCCATCTGGTCGCTTTCTGCTTTGAGATGACCGGTGATGAACATCGCCGACTGGGCGTAATCGCGATGAGTTAATGGAATCCCGGCGTACGCTGTTGCCCCCGCTGCTGCGGTAATACCAGGCACAACGTGGAAAGAGACGCCCGCTGCGGCTAACACTTCGAGCTCCTCGCCACCGCGACCGAAAATAAACGGATCGCCACCTTTAATCCGCACAACCCGATGGCCTTTTAAAGCAAAGTCGAGCAACAGTTGGTTGGTTTTCTCTTGAGGGACGCTGTGATGACCGGCGCGCTTGCCAACGCAGACTAAAATGGCGTCACTAGGGACCAGCGCCATAATGTCATCCGACACTAGGTAGTCGTACAGCACTACGTCGGCTTGCTGCAGAAAGCGCATCGCTTTGATAGTCAGTAACTCGACATCGCCCGGGCCTGAGCCCACTAGCGCCACTTCGCCGTGTCCGAGCACGCTAGTGCCGATGGAGTTCAAATCTGCTTGATTGTTACGCTGTGCGCGCTGATTGCTCAGAGGAAATTGAGAAATCGTATCCTTGCTCGCCATAATGTCGCCCTATCTGGTTGGTTTAAGCATTATGGCGATCTGATCATATTACCTGAAATTCTAAAATTTCATTTTTTATACCTTTTTATGATAAGTCGTTGGCATCAAGGTGTTCACTGCTTAATCGTTTTTGAGAGATTCTCAACAGAACAGCGTATAGCACTCGGCTTACATCACAATTTGCTACTGACTGAAATCATTGTTTCATTTCATTTTGTTACATTATGCAGGTCTATAGAAACGCTATCGGAGCTAAAAAATGAAAGTAGCAGTGAAACCTCTGTCTCTTGCCGTACTGGGCGGTATGTTGACTATGGCAGGTCCGGCAATGGCAGATACGATCAAACTTCGTATTGTCGAAACGACTGATATTCACACCAACGTAATGGATTATGACTACTACAAAGATAAGCCATCACAGAAGATTGGCCTTACTCGCACTGCTACTCTTGTTAAGCAAGCGCGCGCCGAGGTAGAGAACAGTGTCTTAGTTGACAATGGTGACCTTATCCAAGGCAGCCCGATGGGCGATTACATGGCAGCGAAAGGCATCGAAAAAGGCGAGGTTCACCCTGTCTACAAAGCGATGAATCAGCTGAGCTATGATGTCGGTAACATCGGTAACCACGAGTTTAACTACGGTCTTGAGTTCCTGGCTGAAACCATCAACGATGCGGATTTCCCCTACGTCAGTGCCAACGTTTTCGACCAGAAAACCGGCGAACACTACTTCAAACCCTACATTATTAAGTCGCATACCTTTAAAGACGTAGATGGCGTAGAGCACGAGATCAAGGTTGGCTACATTGGCTTCGTTCCACCACAAATTATGGTGTGGGATAAGAAAAACCTAGAAGGTAAAGTCTTTGCTAAAGACATCAAAGCAACCGCTGAAGAGCTGGTGCCTAAGATGAAAGCCGAAGGCGCTGACGTTATCGTGGCGATTCCACACTCAGGCGTCTCTGCCGATCCACATAAAGTGGGTGCAGAAAACTCGACATACTACTTATCTAAGGTAGAAGGCATCGATGCGATCGCCTTTGGCCACTCACACGCGGTATTCCCAGGTAAAGGTTTTGACAACATTCCAGGTGTCGATAACACCAACGGCACCATCAATGGCGTAGCCGCTGTCATGCCAGGGCGCTGGGGTAGCCACGTCGGTGTGATTGACCTTGAGCTAAAAGAAAAAGATGGTCAGTGGGTCGTGGTTAAGGGCCAAACGGAAGCTCGCCCTATCTACGACAAGCAAGCGAAGAAATCTTTAGCTGAAGCGGACGCTGAGATGGTGAAAGCGCTTGAAGCAGACCACAAAGGCACACGCGACTTCGTCAACCAGCCTATTGGTAAGGCAAGTGATGTGATGTACAGCTTCTTGGCGCTTGTCCAAGATGACCCAACGGTACAGATCGTCAACCTAGCGCAAAAAGATTACGTCGAGCGCTTTATCCAAGGTGACCCAGATCTTGCCGATATTCCAGTCCTTTCAGCCGCAGCGCCATTTAAGGCAGGCGGCCGCAAAAACGACCCAGCTAACTTTACCGAAGTAGAGTCAGGCCAACTGACTTTCCGTAATGCGGCTGACCTTTACCTCTATCCGAACACGCTTGTGGCGATGAAGGTAACAGGTAAAGAAGTGAAAGAGTGGTTGGAGTGTACCGCTGGTCAGTTTAAGCAAATCGACGTAAACAGCACCGAACCGCAACACCTTATCGATTGGGATGGCTTCCGTACTTATAACTTCGACGTTATTGACGGCTTGAACTACCAAATCGATGTCACTAAACCCGCCAAATACGACGGTGACTGTAAGCCAGTTAACGCTGACGCTGAGCGTATTGTGAATTTGACTTACCAAGGTAAGCCAATTGATATGAAGCAAGACTTCATCATCGCCACCAATAACTACCGTGCCTACAGCAACAAGTTCCCGGGTACAGGCTCTGAGTTTGTAGCGTTCGATTCACCAGATGAGAACCGTTCGGTTATTGCGTCTTACATTACTCGCGTAAGTAACGAGCAAGGTGAGTTCACTCCAAGTGCAGACAACAACTGGACCTTTGCGCCAATTCAGTCAGACAAGCAGTTGGACATCCGCTTTGAAACATCACCAAGCGAAAAAGCTGCGAAGTTCATTGAAGAGAAAGGTCAATACCCAATGAAACGTGTTGGCACTGACGATGTTGGCTTTGCGGTTTACCAAATTGACTTGCAAAAGTAATCATCAAAACTAGTCTAAGCCGCGACTTTGTTCGCGGCTTTTTTATTTTTCAGCCTCTAACAAAGCGCGTAGAATCTAGCCATCAACACTCATTAAGTACGCCAAGATGTTACAGGGATTTCAGCAACAACTGATCGATTATGGTTTCACCGCGAGCGAAACGAAAAAGCTCATTGATTCTGCTCAACTCATCGAGCTGCCGACGCGCCATATCTTACTCCATCAAGGTCAAGTCGCGACTGAGATCTATTTACTGCTGGAGGGCGTCTGTCATTCGGCTTATCTCACCAATCAAGGGAAAGAGTTCAGTAAAGAGTTCTATTGGGAGAATGACTGGATCATTGGTTTCGAAAGTTTGATTAAGCAACAAGCTTCGCCGTACTTATTGGAGTCGCTGACTCCCTGCACCCTTATCACCTTGCCAGTCGATACACTTCGAGTGTGGCGTGAGGATAAACACAGCATTTATCTTAAGTTGCTCGAGACACAATTAATGCATAAAGAAAACAAAGAGCGCTTTATGCTGCTGTACAGCCCAGAACAACGTTACCAGCTGTTTTGTCAAAACTTCCCTCATCTTCTCGATCGACTTAACGATTACCAGATAGCGGCATACCTCGGGATTACTCCTATCAGCTTGAGTCGCATCAAAAAGCGGGCGCAAAGTTAACAATTGTTAATGTCGAACCGGATTGAAGTTGCTACATTCGCGCTAGTTCAGCAGCAACAAGGCTAAAAGCATAATGATCGATTGGCAGCTCATCCCGTTTTCTCAACTCACCACGACTCAGCTTTATCAATTACTCAAATTGCGTGTTGATGTGTTCGTAGTTGAACAAACCTGTCCCTATCCAGAGTTGGATGATAAAGATCATCAACCGGGTGTACATCATCTACTTGGTTATCAAAATGGCCAATTGGTTGCTTGTGCCAGGTTGCTGCCCAAAGGCATCAGTTACCCAAACGTGAGTATTGGACGTGTCGCGACCTCAATCGATCAGCGCAAGGGAGGGCTTGGCCACCAACTACTCAAGCAAGCACTGGATGGTTGTCAGCGATTGTGGCCACAAGAGAGCATAGAGATAGGTGCGCAGCAACATCTGCATGATTTTTACCAGCAACATGGCTTTGTGCAAACATCCGACATGTATCTTGAAGACGATATTCCCCATATCGACATGAAGCTTGAGAAGTAACGTGCCACGCTCAGTCACATACAGTGCAATATTACTGCTCATAATTGGCAACTTGGCTGCATCGTTATCGGATGGGGCGGTTAAATTGCTAGATGGCGAAGTTACGACCTTTCAGTATGTCTTTCTGCGCCAGTTGATTTCGACCTTGGTCATCTTGCCATTTTGGCTTGCTCAAACACCCGATGTCAGGCGATTAAGAAGCCCCAAACTCAACCTGTTTCGAGCGCATCTGATTATTATCGGCAGCGGCTGTATGGTGGTGGCGATAACCCACCTCACCTTAGCGACAGCCAATGCCGTTTTCTACGCGGCGCCATTATTGATGTTGCCTTTAGCTGTATTGCTTCTTAATGAAAAAACATCGCTTAGTCGTTGGATAGCGTCAATGTTCGGTTTTGCAGGTGTGTTGGTGGTCCTGCGCCCTTCCGAGTTTCACTGGGCAGCTTTGTTTGCCCTAGGCACCACCTTTACTCTCGCGCTCTTTCATCTCACTGCTCGTAAACTCCCGAGTGAGCAAAATGTGATTACCACGCTGTTCTGGACTTCTCTGTTATCGATACCAGTATCTGCGTTGCTGGCCTGGATAGCCTGGACACCAATATCCCTCTACCATTTACTCCTTATTCTAGGCAGTGCCAGCTTGATATTACTTTACAACGGCCTGGCCGTTATTGCTTATCGACGCGCCCCTGCAGGTAATATTGCCATCGCTGAGAACTCAGGCCTCATCTTTGTGGTACTACTTGGGGTGATAGGGTTTAACGAAGTACCTGATGGGTTAACGGCACTAGGGATCATCATGATTGTCATACCACTAATGCCTTGGCAACGCTACACTCAACCGCTGCGTCACTTACTACGGCCAAAACCGCCATCAGAGAGACGAAAGAACATCACCGATTGATCGCTCTTTTCCAGTTGCAGTATATCGAGTTGGCCATTCTCCGCCAGTTTGAATCGAACCAATTGGCCTTGCCTAATTTGACTCAGTGGTTTGTCCGAGCCTTCTACTTTAACCAGAGCGTTCAAGTCGGCCATCGCTAAGCCATTGCTGCGAAAAACCTGAGCTAAGGTATCACCACTTTTGACTTGATACTCTTTCCATATCTCAGATGCTGGGGCTTGTTGCGCGGCGTTTTGCTGTTCACTCAAACTTCGAGTATTAATTTCTACAGAGACACGCTCATTGACTTGAGGTGCGAGTGGATCGCTCGGCGATTCCTCGCTTGGGGTAGGCAGAATCAACAAAACAAGTAAAAGCGGAACCAAAACCATTAACGCACGCTGATGCAACCTTGGTAGTATTTGCCAGCGTTGTTTTATCTTGTTGATCGTTTTAGACCAGTCTATCGCGCTGAATCTTGCTTTTAGCTGCTCAACATAATCTACTTGCTGCTGTCTCTTTTTCTTTCTGCGATTCATCGCACCTTATCTCCAAACGACTGTCATCATCAGTATAAAAACCAAGAGGCCATCAGTATAGGAATTTTGGCGATTGTTGGTAATGACTCGGTCAAATTTAAGCGAAAACAGGTCAAAAAGAGAAGCTGATCTCATCGTCAACTGCGCGAGACGAATCGGTTCGAACCATTTCATCAGACGCTCAGAACTGGTATCCTTGACGGCTTTACACACGATAAAAAGAGAGACACTATGTCTGAAGTAAAATTTGACACTGTAGAGCAAAAAGCAAGCTACGGTATTGGTCTACAAATGGGTCAGCAACTAGCAGGTTCAGGTCTAGAAGGCCTTAACGTTGATGCGATTGCTGCAGGTATTGCAACGGCACTCGTTGGCGAGCAACCAGCTATCGAAGTTGACGAAATCAACGCTGCGCTTCAAGAACTTCACACTCGTATGGAGTCTGCACGTCAAGAAGCGGCTAAAGCGGCTGCGGCAGACGGTGAAGCATTCCTAAAAGACAATGCTCTGCGTCCAGAAGTGACGGTTCTTGACTCTGGCCTACAGTACGAAATCATCACAGAAGGTACTGGTGAAATCCCAACTTCAGACAAGCAAGTCCGTGTTCATTACCACGGTGAACTGACTGACGGTACAGTTTTCGACAGCTCTGTATCTCGCGGCCAACCAGCTGAATTCCCTGTTACTGGCGTGATCAAAGGTTGGGTTGAAGCACTACAGCTTATGCCTGTAGGCTCTAAGTGGAAGCTGTACATTCCACAAGACCTTGCTTACGGCGAGCGTGGCGCAGGCGCGGCTATTCCTCCGTTTGCAGCGCTAGTGTTTGAAGTAGAACTACTAGACATTCTTTAATTTGTTAAGAAATTTAAGCATGGATAACGGCGACCATTGTGTCGCCGTTTTTTATGTATGATACTTATCTAAACAACGCGTATCGGTACCATTAAAACAAGGAGAGACAATGTACAAGAAAATAGCATTAGCGACTTTAGCGAGCCTTGCTTTAATAGGTTGCCAAAGTACATCGAATGATGGTCAGGCTAGCACAACTGAAACCAATTACGGCACCATCGCCAATGCGGCTTTAATGGCAGCGGTTCAGGCTTGGTCTTCACAAGGAGCAGCAGATACAGATTTAGTTTCAGCACTGCAAAGCAGTGCCAATGTGTCATCTGAACAAGCGATAGGCGGTCTGGGCTCGATGTTAGCCTTAGCGCAAAACTCATTGAGTAGTAGTGAAACCAATGAGATGGCTAACCTTATTCCGGGGTTCGATTCGCTACAATCGAGTGGTTTAAGCACCATGATTGCTAACAACGAATCGGTTAAGAGCGCATTTTCAGCATTAGGGATGGATCCTTCTCTGATCTCGACCTTCACTCCTATCATCTTGAGCGCATTACAAAGTCAAGGAGCAAGTGGCGGGTTATTGAGTAGCTTAGGCAATATCTGGCAGTAAAGAGAAGCGAGCAACGAGCAACGAGCAACGAGCAACGAGCAACGAGCAACGAGCAACGAGCAACGAGCAACGAGCAACGAGCAACGAGCAACGAGCAAACCTTGCAGGGGTGACGTTAAGGTGTCAAAGATTTTCTGCAGTGTAGGCGCAAGTCCCCAACAAAAACACTTGTTAAAACAAGTACTCAGTAGCTATAACGCGCCCCTCTCGAAGGACGAAGTCCGTTCTAACATCTCGTAGGGCGAAGCCCGATCTCTAAGCGTAGCGTTCTAAGTGCTCGCAGGGAGTAGCCCGCTCTTTTTCGCTCTTCAGAACGCAAAAAAGCCGAGCTAATGCTCGGCTTTTTCGTTCATACGAACCTGATTACTCAGCAGCTTCTTCAGCAGCTGGGCGATCTACAAGCTCAATGTAAGCCATTGGAGCTTTATCACCAGTACGGAAACCAGCTTTTAGGATACGAGTGTAACCGCCCTGACGAGCAGCAAAACGTGGACCTAGTTCGTTAAATAGTTTTGCAACTACTTCGTTGTCACGAGTACGTGCAAATGCTAGACGACGGTTAGCAACGCTGTCAGTCTTAGCTAGTGTAATCAAAGGCTCAACTACGCGACGTAGCTCTTTTGCTTTTGGCAGTGTAGTCTTGATAACTTCATGACGTACTAGAGAGCTAGCCATGTTGCTAAACATCGCTTTACGATGTGAGCTGTTGCGGTTGAGTTGACGACCACTCTTACGATGGCGCATGACCTAATCCTTCTAACTATTATCGATTAATCTTCAGCGATAGACGCTGGTGGCCAGTTTTCTAGGCGCATACCTAGAGAAAGACCACGTGATGCAAGTACGTCTTTGATCTCTGTAAGAGATTTTTTACCCAGGTTAGGCGTTTTAAGTAGCTCAACCTCAGTACGCTGTACAAGATCACCGATGTAGTGAATCGCTTCTGCTTTCAGACAGTTAGCAGAGCGAACTGTTAGTTCAAGATCGTCTACAGGACGCAGTAGGATCGGATCGAACTCTGGCTTCTCTTCCTTCTCCTCAGGTACACGTACATCACGTAGATCTACGAACGCATCCAATTGCTCAGCTAGGATAGTAGCTGCGCGACGGATTGCTTCCTCAGGGTCTAGAGTACCGTTCGTTTCCATGTCGATAACAAGCTTGTCTAAGTCTGTACGCTGCTCTACACGAGCGGCTTCAACAGAATAAGCAATTTTGTCTACTGGGCTGTACGTAGCGTCAACCAGTAGGCGACCAATTGGACGCTCATCTTCTTCAGTATGGATACGAGCCGAAGCTGGAACATAACCACGACCACGTTCAACTTTGATACGCATTGCGATCTCAGCGTTGTCATCAGTAAGGTGACAAATAACGTGTTCAGGGTTAGCGATCTCTACATCACCATCATGGGTGATGTCACCTGCAACCACAGGGCCCGAGCCTGATTTGTTCAAAGTAATGAACACTTCATCTTTGCCTTCGGCAACACGTACAGCCAAACCTTTAAGGTTAAGTAGGATTTCAAGAATGTCTTCTTGAACACCTTCTTTAGTGCTGTACTCATGAAGTACGCCTTCAATTTCCACTTCTGTTACAGCACAACCTGGCATAGAAGATAGAAGAATACGGCGAAGTGCATTACCAAGAGTATGGCCAAAACCACGCTCTAATGGCTCAAGAGTTACTTTTGCGTGAGTCGTGCTAACTTGTTCGATGTCAACAAGACGTGGCTTAAGAAATTCTGTTACAGAACCCTGCATTGTGTCCTCTCTTTAGTTTAAACCTTACTTAGAGTAAAGCTCGACGATCAATTGTTCGTTGATGTCAGCAGATAGATCTGAACGCTCAGGCAAACGCTTGAACGTACCTTCCATCTTGCCACCATCTACTTCAATCCAAGTTGGTTTTTCACGTTGTTCTGCAACTTCTAGAGCAGCCTTGATACGAGATTGCTGTTTAGCTTTCTCGCGGATAGAAACAACGTCGTTAGCCGCAACTTTGAAAGAAGGAACGTTTACAACTTTACCGTTAACTAGGATAGCTTTGTGGCTAACTAGCTGACGTGCTTCTGCGCGAGTTGCACCAAAGCCCATGCGGTAAACTACGTTATCAAGACGACCTTCAAGAAGCTGAAGTAGGTTCTCACCAGTGTTGCCTTTAAGACGAGCAGCTTCTTTGTAGTAGTTACGGAATTGTTTTTCTAGAACGCCGTACATACGACGAACTTTTTGCTTCTCACGAAGCTGAACGCCATACTCAGATAGACGACCGCGACGAGCGCCGTGTACACCTGGTGCGTTATCAATTTTACACTTGGTATCGATCGCGCGTACACCAGACTTAAGGAATAAGTCAGTACCTTCGCGACGGCTAAGCTTCAGCTTAGGACCCAAATATCTTGCCATGATCTTTCTCCAGTATTCTAAAAAACGTTATACGCGACGTTTCTTAGGTGGACGACAACCGTTATGAGGGATTGGAGTCGCATCAACGATGTTCGTGATACGGAAACCAGCAGCGTTCAGTGCGCGAACAGTAGATTCACGACCTGGACCTGGACCCTTAACCATAACTTCCAAGTTCTTTAGACCGTACTCTTTAGCCATTTCAGCACAACGCTCAGCAGCAACCTGTGCAGCGAACGGAGTAGACTTACGAGAACCACGGAAACCTGAACCACCTGCAGTAGCCCAAGCTAGAGCGTTGCCTTGACGGTCTGTGATGGTTACGATTGTGTTATTGAAAGATGCATGGATGTGCGCAACGCCATCTGCAACTTGCTTGCGTACGCGCTTACGAGCGCGAGTTGGTTGTTTAGCCATTGTACTCTACCTTCCCGATTATTTCTTGATCGGCTTACGCGGACCCTTACGGGTGCGAGCATTGGTTTTAGTACGCTGTCCACGTAGTGGTAGACTGCGACGATGACGAAGACCACGGTAACAACCAAGGTCCATAAGACGCTTGATGTTCATTGATACTTCACGACGTAGATCACCTTCTACAGTGTACTTAGCTACACCATCACGCAGTTGATCGATCTGCTCTTCAGTTAGTTCACTGATCTTAACATCTTCAGCAATACCCACTTCAGCTAGGATAGCTTGAGAGCGAGTTTTACCGATGCCGTAGATCGCAGTTAGTGCGATTACAGCATGTTTTTGATCAGGAATGTTAATGCCTGCAATACGGGCCATTATTCACTCCTAGTGTTTCATAAAAGAATTAGCCGCAGCAAAGCCCGTTTCGGATACGCTGCGGAATACTACTTCTTTTGCACGCAAAAGGTAGGCCGAGGAATATACTCGACACTACCTTATATATCAAGTAAAAATTTCTGCTTATTAGCCTTGGCGCTGCTTGTGCTTTGGCTCACTGCAAATCACGCGAACAACACCGTTGCGCTTGATAACTTTACAGTTACGGCAGATTTTTTTAACGGAAGCACGAACTTTCATTGCTAAACTCCGTAAATGAAATCTGAGACTACCGCCGAACTAACGGCCGTACCCTTTCAGATTTGCCTTCTTCAACACAGAATCATACTGTTGAGACATCAGATGAGTCTGTACCTGTGCCATAAAGTCCATAATAACGACCACTACGATGAGTAGTGATGTACCGCCGAAGTAGAAACGTACGTTCCACGCGACCATCATGAACTCTGGAATCAGACAGATAAAGGTAATGTAAAGCGCACCGGCAAGGGTTAAACGCGTCATTACTTTATCAATATACTTAGCTGTCTGCTCACCTGGGCGGATGCCGGGTACGAATGCACCGGACTTCTTCAAGTTATCTGCTGTTTCACGCGGGTTGAAAACCAACGCCGTGTAGAAGAAACAGAAGAAAATAATCGCTGCTGCATAAAGCATTACATACAGAGGTTGACCAGGGCTAAGAGCCAAAGACACGTCAGTTAACCAACCGAACGTGCTGCTCTCACCGTTCTGACCGAACCACTGAGCCAATGTTCCTGGGAACAAGATAATGCTTGAAGCAAAGATTGCTGGAATTACACCGGCCATATTAATTTTTAATGGCAAGTGAGTGCTCTGTGCAGCAAAAACTTTACGACCTTGTTGACGCTTCGCGTAGTTAACAACGATTCGACGCTGACCACGCTCCATGAAAACAACGAAGTAAATAACTGCAAAAGCTAATACACCAATCAACAGCAGAAGAAGTACATGCAATTCACCTTGACGCGCTTGCTCGATTGTTTGACCGATTGCCGAAGGCAATCCAGCAACAATACCTGCAAAAATGAGTATCGAAATACCATTACCGATTCCGCGCTCTGTAATCTGTTCACCTAACCACATCAGGAACATGGTACCGGTTACTAAACTTACGGTAGCAATTAGCGTAAACATGGTTTGGTTGATAACAACCAGATTGTCGACCATGCTTGGTAGGCCTGTTGCAATACCTATAGCTTGGAATGTTGCAAGTACAAGCGTGCCGTAGCGTGTGTATTGGCTGATCTTACGACGGCCTGCTTCACCCTCTTTTTTGAGTTCAGCTAACGCTGGATGAACTACAGTTAGCAGTTGGACAACAATCGATGCCGAAATATACGGCATGATGCCCAACGCTAATATAGATGCACGCTCAAGAGCACCACCGGAGAACATGTTAAACATTTCTACGATGGTACCTTTTTGCTGTTCGAACAAATCGGCAAGTACAGCAGCGTCAATACCAGGAATCGGCACGAAAGAGCCTGCTCGGAATACTAAAAGTGCACCAATTACGAATAATAAGCGCGACTTTAGCTCACTTAAGCCGCTCTGAGCACTACGAAAATCTTGTCCTGGTTTCTTAGCCATCTGTACCTCGTTCCTCGAGATTATTCCTCGATTTTACCGCCTGCAGCTTCGATTGCAGCTTTAGCGCCTTTAGTCACACGTAGACCTTTAACAGTCACTGCTTTGTTGATTTCACCAGATAGAACAACTTTTACGAATTCGATGTTCTTAGTGATAACGTTAGCAGCTTTAAGGCTGTTTAGATCTACTACGTCACCAGTTACTTTCGCTAGCTCAGCTAGACGAACTTCAGCAGACACTAGGCTCTTACGAGAAGTGAAGCCGAATTTTGGTAGACGTTGTTTCAGAGGCATCTGACCGCCTTCGAAACCTGGACGAACACTGCCGCCAGAACGTGACTTTTGACCTTTGTGGCCACGGCCACCAGTTTTACCTAGGCCAGAACCGATACCACGACCTACACGCTTAGCGGTAGTTTTAGCACCAGCTGCTGGTGATAGAGTATTCAAACGCATTCTGATTACTCCTCAACTTTAACCATGTAGTAAACCTTGTTGATCATACCGCGCACGCACGGAGTATCTTCAAGTTCTACTGTGTGGTTGATTTTACGAAGGCCTAGACCGCGCAAAGTAGCTTTGTGCTTAGGCAGGCGACCAATTGAGCTTTTAGTTTGAGTTACTTTAATAGTTGCCATGGTGTTCTTACTCCGAAATAGATTCAACAGTTAGACCACGTTTAGCAGCAACCATTTCTGGTGACTTCATGCTACCTAGCGCATCGATCGTTGCACGAACGATGTTGATAGGGTTCGTAGAACCGTATGCTTTAGATAGTACGTTGTGTACACCAGCAACTTCTAGTACTGCACGCATCGCACCACCTGCGATAACACCAGTACCTTCTGCAGCAGGCTGCATGTAAACTTTAGAGCCCGAATGGCGACCTTTCACCGGGTGGTGAAGAGTACCTTCGTTTAGCGCGATCGTAGTCATGTTACGACGTGCTTTTTCCATTGCTTTCTGGATCGCAGCAGGTACTTCACGGGCTTTGCCGTAACCGAAACCTACACGACCGTTACCGTCACCAACTACTGTTAGTGCAGTGAAGCTCATGATTCGACCACCTTTAACCGTTTTAGAAACACGGTTAACGGCGATTAGCTTTTCTTGCAAATCATTCGCTTGAACTTGTTGTTCTTTAGCCATCTTCCAACCCTACCTTAGAATTTCAGACCAGCTTCGCGAGCAGATTCTGCTAGCGCCGCCACTCGACCGTGGTATTGGAAACCAGAACGATCAAATGCAACTGCGTCAACGCCTTTTTCAAGCGCGCGCTCTGCAATAGCTTTACCTACTGCTTTAGCTGCATCAACGTTACCAGTGTTCTTAACTTGCTCACGGATCGCTTTTTCTACAGTAGAAGCTGCTGCGATAACCTCAGAGCCATTAGCTGCAATAACCTGAGCGTACACGTGACGAGGAGTACGGTGTACTACTAGGCGAGTTGCACCCAGTTCTGCAATCTTACGACGTGCACGTGTAGCACGACGGATGCGAGATGCTTTCTTATCCATAGTGTTACCTTACTTCTTCTTAGCTTCTTTAGTACGCACATTTTCATCTGCGTAACGAACACCTTTACCTTTGTAAGGCTCAGGCTCACGGTAAGAACGAATGTCAGCCGCAACCTGACCAACAAGTTGCTTGTCACAACCAGTGATCACGATTTCAGTTTGGCTTGGACATTCAGCTTTAATACCCGCTGGCAACTCGTGCTCAACTGGGTGAGAGAAGCCTAGAGTTAGACCTACAGCGTTGCCTTTAATAGCAGCGCGGTAACCAACACCCTTAAGGGTTAGCTTCTTAGTAAAGCCTTCAGTAACACCAACAACCATGTTGTTAACTAGAGCGCGAGCAGTACCTGCTTGTGCCCATGCGTTTACAACACCTTCACGTGGACCGAAAGTAAGATTGTTTTCTTCCTGAGCTACAACTACTGCGTCGTTAAGAACGCGAGATAGTTCGCCTTTAGCACCTTTTACAGTGATTTCTTGGCCGTTTAGTTTCACCTCTACGCCAGCTGGAATAGCGACAGGTGCTTTTGCAACACGAGACATATTCTACTCCTATTACGCTACGTAGCAGATGATTTCACCACCAAGACCTGCTTTACGTGCAGCACGGTCTGACATAAGACCCTTGGAAGTTGAAACGATAGCAACACCAAGACCACCCATTACAGAAGGAAGTTGATCTTTCTTCTTGTAAACACGTAGACCTGGACGAGAAACACGTTTTAGTTGCTCAATTACTGGTTTAGCTTGGAAGTACTTAAGAGTAACTTCTAGCTCAGGTTTTGCTTCGCCTTCAACAGCGAAGTCAACGATGTAACCTTCAGCTTTTAGTAGTGCAGCAATTGCAACTTTAAGCTTTGAAGAAGGCATTTTTACAGAGACTTTGTCTGCTGCTTGACCGTTACGAATGCGGGTCAGCATATCCGAAATCGGATCTTGCATGCTCATATGATTTACTCCAAATGATTAAGTGGCAATTACCAGCTAGCCTTACGAAGTCCAGGAATCTCGCCTTTCATGCAAGCTTCGCGAACTTTAATACGGCTTAGACCGAACTTACGTAGGTAACCGTGTGGACGACCAGTTTGGTTACAACGGTTGCGCTGACGTGATGCACTTGAATCACGTGGAAGTGTTTGCAGTTTAAGCACTGCATTCCAACGATCTTCTTCAGATGCGTTTACATCGCTGATAGTAGCTTTAAGAGCCGCGCGCTTTTCAGCGAACTTGGCTACAAGCTTCGCACGTTTTGCTTCACGTGCTTTCATTGAATTTTTAGCCATAACAGTAACCCTTCACCTTACTTACGGAATGGGAAGTTAAAGGCAGCCAGCAGAGCTCGGCCTTCCTCATCAGTACCAGCAGACGTCGTAATAGTGATGTCTAGACCGCGTACTCGATCAACTTTATCAAAGTCGATTTCCGGGAAGATGATTTGCTCGCGAACGCCCATGCTGTAGTTACCGCGTCCGTCAAAAGACTTAGCGCTAACGCCACGGAAGTCACGTACACGTGGAAGAGCGATGTTAATTAAACGCTCAAGAAAATCCCACATACGTTCGCCACGCAAGGTTACTTTACAACCGATAGGGTAGCCTTCGCGGATTTTGAAACCAGCAACAGATTTACGCGCTTTAGTGATTAGTGGCTTTTGACCAGAGATCGTTGCCATATCAGCTGCTGCGTTTTCTAGCAGTTTCTTATCGTTGATTGCTTCACCAACACCCATGTTTAGGGTGATTTTCTCGATTCTAGGGACTTGCATGACGCTTGTGTAGCTAAACTGTTTGGTCAGTTCAGCGACTACAGACGACTTGTAGTAATCATGCAGTTTCGCCATAGTAGAACTCCAAATTACTTCTATTAGTTAGAAACGATTTCGTTGTTAGATTTAAAGAAACGTACTTTCTTACCATCTTCGAAACGGAAACCGATACGGTCAGCTTTACCAGTAGCTGCGTTGAAAATCGCCACGTTAGAAACGTCGATTGCTGCTTCTTGCTCTACGATACCACCTTGGATACCCATAGCTGGAACAGGTTTCTGATGCTTCTTAACTAGGTTGATACCTTCAACGATAACTTTACCAGTTGCTAGAACCTTAGTTACTTTACCTTTCTTGCCTTTGTCTTTACCAGCAAGAACGATTACTTCGTCATTACGACGGATTTTAGCTGCCATTTCTACGTGCTCCTTACAGAACTTCTGGAGCCAGTGAAACGATCTTCATGAACTTATCGCCACGAAGTTCACGCGTCACAGGGCCAAAGATACGTGTACCGATAGGTTGCTCAGTATTGTCGTTAAGCAATACACAAGCATTACGGTCGAAGCGAATGACAGAACCGTCTGGACGACGAACGCCTTTGCGAGTGCGCACAACAACCGCCTTCAGAACGTCACCTTTCTTAACTTTACCGCGAGGAATTGCTTCCTTAACAGTAACTTTGATGACGTCACCGATATGTGCATAACGGCGGTGTGAGCCACCCAGGACCTTAATACACATTACCTTGCGCGCGCCTGAGTTATCAGCTGCGTCAAGTGTACTTTGCATTTGGATCATTGTTAGTGCTCCGCTAAATATAAAAAAAACTAGACCCTCTCGGGTCGGGCTGCCTCTTTAAAAGGGACGCGAATTGTACCACCCTTTTTTGTGATTGGGTAGTCAAAAAATAAACGGCCCCAAAATAATTTTGGAGCCGTTTTATTTCATAGAATTAGCTAAGGGATTAGCCTTTCGCTTTTTCTAGAACTTTTACCAAAGTCCAAGACTTAGTCTTAGACATTGGACGACACTCTGCGATTTCAACGCTGTCGCCTAGGCCACATTCGTTGTTCTCGTCATGTGCGTGTACTTTTGTCGTGCGTTTTACGAACTTACCGTAAATTGGGTGTTTTACGAAACGTTCGATAGCAACAGTGATAGACTTGTCCATCTTGTCGCTGATTACACGACCTTGTTGAGTACGTTTTACTTCGCTCATTATGCGCCTGCCTTCTCAGTCAAAACAGTTTTCACACGTGCGATATCACGGCGTACAGCTTTCAGAGTATGAGTTTGCTGTAGCTGACCAGTTGCAGCTTGCATGCGCAAGTTGAACTGTTCGCGTAGCAAATTCAATAGCTCAGCGTTAAGCTCTTCAACGCTTTTCTCGCGTAGATCTTGTGCTTTCATCACATCACCTGCTTAGTTACAAATGTAGTCTTGAATGGCAGTTTACGCGCCGCTAGACGGAACGCTTCACGAGCCAATTCTTCAGGTACACCACCCATTTCGTACATCACCTTACCAGGTTGGATTTGGGCTACCCAGTACTCAACGTTACCTTTACCCTTACCTTGACGAACTTCAAGTGGTTTTTCTGTGATAGGTTTGTCTGGGAACACACGGATCCAGATTTTACCTTGACGCTTAACGTGACGTGTCATTGCACGACGTGCCGCTTCGATTTGACGAGCAGTTAGACGACCACGGCCAGTTGCTTTAAGACCGAATTCGCCGAAGCTTACATCAGTACCTTTAGCTAGACCACGGTTACGACCTGTCTGAACCTTACGGAACTTAGTACGTTTAGGTTGTAGCATCTGTCGACTCCTTACTTACGGCCTTTGCGCTGCTTCTTAGGCTTGTCGCCTTTAGGCTCTACAGCGTTAGCTGCTGGCATACCGCCTAGAATCTCACCTTTGAAGATCCAAACTTTAATGCCGATCACACCGTATTGAGTGTGAGCCGAAGAAGTTGCGTAATCAATGTCAGCACGTAGAGTGTGTAGAGGCACACGGCCTTCACGGTACCACTCTGAACGTGCGATTTCAGCGCCGCCTAGACGACCACTTACTTCTACTTTGATACCTTTAGCACCTAGACGCATAGCGTTTTGTACCGCGCGCTTCATAGCACGACGGAACATAACACGACGCTCTAGCTGAGACGCGATGCTATCACCAACTAGCTGTGCATCTAGCTCAGGCTTACGTACTTCAGCGATGTTAATTTGCGCTGGTACACCTGCGATTTTAGCTACAGCTGCGCGTAGTTTTTCTACGTCTTCACCTTTCTTACCGATTACTACGCCTGGACGAGCAGTGTGAATAGTCACACGGATGCTCTTAGCAGGACGCTCGATAACGATGCGTGAAAGTGATGCTTTTTTCAGTTCACTTGTAAGGAACTGACGTACCTTGAAGTCGCCGTCTAGGTTGTCAGCGAATTCTTTGGTGTTAGCAAACCATGTAGCATTCCAAGGCTTAACGATGCCTAAACGAATACCATTAGGATGTACTTTTTGACCCATTGCTTACTCTCCTAGTCTCTTAGCGATCTGCTACAACAACAGTGATGTGGCTTGAACGCTTCAAGATACGATCCGCACGACCTTTAGCACGAGGCATAATACGCTTCATGATTGGGCCTTCATCTACGAAGATTTTTGCGACATTTAGATCGTCAATATCTGCGCCTTCATTGTGCTCCGCGTTAGCGATAGCTGACTCAAGAACTTTCTTGATTAGGTCAGCAGCTTTTTTGTTGCTGAACGTCAAGATTTCTAGAGCTTGGTCTACAGATTTACCACGAATTTGGTCCGCAACTAAGCGAGCTTTCTGAGGCGAAATGCGAGCAAAGTTATGTTTAGCTAGTGCTTCCATCATCTACTCCTTAACGCTTCTTAGCTTTCTTATCCACGACATGGCCGCGGTAAGTACGTGTTGGTGCGAATTCACCCAGTTTGTGACCGATCATTTCTTCGGTTACAAATACTGGTACGTGCTGACGACCATTATGGACAGCGATGGTCAAACCGATCATCGTAGGGATGATCATTGAACGACGGGACCAAGTCTTAATAGGCTTCTTGTCTCCGCTTTCCACCGCTTTCTCTACCTTCTTCAGCAAGTGTAGGTCAATAAATGGACCTTTCTTGAGAGAACGTGGCATGGCGATTCCTCTTTATATAGATTACTTGTTACGACGACGTACGATGTACTTGTCAGTGCGTTTGTTCTTACGAGTCTTGAAGCCTTTAGTTGGCTGACCCCATGGTGAAACTGGGTGACGGCCACCAGAAGTACGACCTTCACCACCACCGTGTGGGTGGTCTACTGGGTTCATTACCACACCGCGAACGGTAGGACGAACACCGCGCCAGCGGTTAGCACCAGCTTTACCAAGTTCACGTAGCATGTGCTCAGAGTTACCAACTTCACCGATTGTTGCACGGCCTTCAGAAAGTACTTTGCGCATTTCACCAGAACGTAGACGGATAGTTACGTATGCACCGTCGCGAGCAACGATTTGAGCATATGCACCAGCCGAACGAGCTAGCTGACCACCTTTACCAGGCTTAAGTTCAACGTTGTGTACAGTTGAACCTACTGGGATGTTACGCATTGGAAGCGTGTTACCAGCTTTGATTGGTGCATCAACACCAGACTGGATAGCATCACCAGCTTGAACACCTTTAGGTGCTAGGATGTAACGACGCTCACCGTCTGCGTACAGAACTAGAGCGATGTTAGCGCTACGGTTTGGATCGTATTCTAGACGCTCAACTTTCGCTGGGATACCGTCTTTAGTACGTTTGAAGTCAATTACACGGTAGTGGTGCTTGTGACCACCGCCGATGTGACGTACTGTGATACGACCGTTGTTGTTACGACCACCGTTCTTAGAGTTTTTCTCTAGAAGAGGTGCGTATGGCTTGCCCTTGTGTAGGTCAGCGTTAACAACTTTAACAACGTGACGACGACCAGGGGAAGTCGGCTTACATTTAACAATAGCCATTTCTCAACTACTCCTGTTATTCCGCGCCGCCAACGAAGTCAAGATCTTGACCTTCTTTCAAAGTAACGTACGCTTTCTTAACGTCGCTGCGGCGACCTTGGCGTAGACCTTGACGTTTGGTCTTACCCTTAGTGATAAGAGTATTTACAGACTTAACTTCAACTTCAAATAGCTTTTCTACAGCTGCTTTGATCTCTTTTTTAGTAGCATCTTTAGCTACTTTGAAAACGATAGTGTTCGCTTTCTCAGCTGCCATAGTTGCTTTTTCAGAGATGTGCGGTGCACGTAGAACTTTTAGGATACGCTCTTCTGAAATCATGCTAGCATCTCCTCAACTTGTTTAACTGCTTCAGCAGTCATTACAACTTTGTCGAACGCGATTAGTGAAACTGGGTCGATACCAGCAACGTCACGTGCGTCAACTTTGTATAGGTTACGAGCAGCTAGGAATAGATTCTCATCTACTTCGCTAGTCACGATCAGAGCGTCAGTTAGCTCAAGCTCTTTAAGCTTAGCTACTAGCTCTTTAGTTTTTGGTGCTTCTACTGAGAAGTTATCAACAACGATTAGACGCTCTTGACGAACAAGCTCAGAAAGAATGCTCTTCATAGCACCACGGTACATTTTTTTGTTTACTTTTTGGCTGTGATCTTGTGGTTTCGCAGCAAAAGTAACACCACCTGTACGCCAGATTGGGCTACGAATTGTACCAGCGCGTGCGCGACCAGTACCTTTTTGACGCCATGGCTTCGCGCCACCGCCAGATACTTCAGAACGTGTTTTCTGAGCACGTGTACCTTGACGAGCACCTGCTGCGTATGCAACAACTACTTGGTGTACAAGAGCTTCGTTAAACTCACGTCCGAAAGTAGTTTCGGAAACAGTTAGTGCATCAGCACCTTTAACCATTAGTTCCATTACTTACTCCTGAGACGTTATGCTTTAACAGCTGGTTTAACGATCACGTTGCCGCCAGTTGCGCCTGGGACTGCACCTTTGATAAGAAGCAGGTTGCGCTCAGCGTCAACACGTACGATCTCTAGGTTTTGAGTCGTTACACGCTCAGCACCCATGTGACCTGCCATTTTCTTGCCTTTAAATACGCGACCTGGAGTCTGACATTGACCGATAGAACCAGGAGCACGGTGAGACAATGAGTTACCGTGAGTAGCATCTTGAGTGCGGAAGTTCCAACGCTTAACAGCGCCTTGGAAACCTTTACCTTTAGAAGTACCAGTAACGTCTACTTTCTTAGTTTCGTTGAATAGTTCAACTGTTAGCTCAGCACCAACTTCAAACTCTTCACCGTTTTCCAAACGGAATTCCCAAAGACCGCGACCAGCTTCAACACCTGCTTTCGCAAAGTGACCTGCTTCTGGCTTAGTTACACGGTTAGCTTTCTTAGCACCAGTCGTTACCTGGATTGCTGCGTAGCCGTCTGTATCAAGAGTTTTCACTTGAGATACACGGTTAGCTTCAACCTCAACAACAGTTACTGGGATAGAAACGCCTTCTTCAGTAAATACGCGGGTCATGCCCACTTTACGACCGATTAGACCAATCATTCTTCTAATCTCCCTTAACCTAGGCTAATTTGAACGTCAACGCCCGCAGCAAGGTCTAGACGCATTAGAGCATCAACAGTTTTGTCTGTTGGCTCAACGATGTCGATTAGACGCTTGTGAGTACGGATTTCGTACTGGTCACGTGCTTTCTTGTTAACGTGTGGAGAGATAAGAACTGTGAAACGCTCTTTACGAGTAGGTAGTGGGATTGGACCACGAACCTGTGCGCCAGTGCGCTTAGCTGTTTCAACGATTTCCGCGGTAGAAGCGTCGATTAGTTTGTAATCGAAAGCTTTTAGGCGGATACGGATACGTTGGTTCTGCATGAGACAGAGCTCCAATATTAAAAATTACACAAACAATATCGCCACTCAAACTCGTTAAGACGAGAGAATGCCGATTGATTTATGTGAAACCGTAGCATCCAAGATTAGGACGCATTGTCAGTTAATTTTCGATTAACTATCCCTATATGACAGAGTCACCTCTGAGGATAGTTTTTCCGAAGAAAAGATAGCTAATTGTATTAACCGCGAACATAAGCTGAGTTTACATTACCCGACAAATCAAAGAGATAAGTCAGCTCCTCGCTGCTCATTGGTTCACAACTGGCTTAACCAGTGCGCTGCATTATACAGATCACAGTTTTACATGCAAGGGTTGTTTGAAAAATAAACGGAGAAAGAGATGCGAGATGCGAGATGCGAGATGCGAGATGCGAGATGCGAGATGCGAGATGCGAGATGCGAGATGCGAGATGCGAGATGCGAGATGCGAGATGCGAGATGCGAGATGCGAGAAAAATTTGAAGGGTTGACAGTGGGGGTCAACCCTTTTTTAGATTCATACAATTAGACCAAAAAACTAGCCTACACTACCTGCAACTTTCGACTCGCTTACCACAAGTTCCTCTCGAAGGACGAAGTCCGTTCTAAAATCTCGTAGGGCGAAGCCCGCTCTCGAAGCGAAGCGTTCTAGCCGCTCGCTATGCGAGCCTTTGGCGTACTGCTTCAAACAGGCACACGCCTGAGGCTACCGATACGTTGAGGCTTGAAACCGAACCTGCCATAGGGATCTTGATTAGGTCATCACAGGTTTCACGCGTTAGGCGGCGCATGCCGTCGCCTTCTGCGCCCATCACGATCGCCAATGGGCCGGTTAATTTTGCTTGATAGATATCGTGAGTCGCTTCACCCGCCGTTCCAACAAACCAAATACCTTGCTCTTGCAGTGCACGCATGGTGCGGGCAAGGTTGGTGACGCGAACGAGCGGTACCGTTTCAGCCGCACCGCAAGCAACCTTACTTACGGTGGCTGTAATGTTGGCCGACTTGTCTTTTGGTACGATAACCGCAGCCACACCCGCCGCATCGGCATTGCGTAGGCAAGCACCTAAGTTATGAGGGTCGGTGACACCATCGAGTACCAACAATAGTGGCGAGTCATGCTTGGCCAAAATGTCATCGAGATCATTTTCGTTCAGCTGTTTGGCGAGTTTAACGCGAGCCATGATACCTTGGTGATTGGCACCACGAGCTTTGTCATCGAGTGTTTTGCGCGTCATCTGCTGGATAGACACACCGCACATTTGCAGCTCGTTTAAAATCGGCATTAGACGGTCATCTTGACGACCTTTTAGGACGAACGCTTCAATGAAGCGTTCAGGTTCGCGCTCAAGGACGGCTTTCACGGCGTGAATACCGTAGATAAATTCATTACTCATTTAAAAACCTGTTGGTTAACTCTTTACTGCGCATCTTTCTTGGTGCGCTTGGTTTTCTTCGGCTTAGCACCCGGCTTCTTCTTACGCGCCTTGGTGACTTTTGGCTTCTTGCCTGCTTTACCTTCATCACGATCCGGTCGCTTAGTTGGCTCAACATCAGGACTGGCTTTACGCCCGCCTTTAGTGGCTGCGCGTTTTTTCTCTTTCGCTTTGCGCTTAGCCTCTGCTGCTCGCTTCTTGGCCGTCTTTCCTTCGCCGCGTAGCTTACGACTTGTTTCGACTAATTCAAAGTCAATTTGACGATCATCCAAGTTAACCGAAAGGACCTTCACCTTGACCGAGTCACCCAAGCGGTAAATCGCACCAAAACTTTCGCCGATAAGTCTTTGACCAATCGGATCAAATTGATAGTAGTCATTGGCGAGTGCGGATATATGCACTAAGCCATCAATGTGCAGCTCGCTCAACCGAACAAAGAAGCCAAATCCAGTCACGTTGGCAATGACGCCTTCCAGCTCTTCACCAACATGGTCTTGCATGTATTCACATTTGAGCCAATCAGATACTTCTCGCGTCGCATCATCGGCGCGGCGCTCAGTCATGGAACACTGCTCGCCATAGAAGTCCATATCATCGAACGAGTAGTGATAGCCCCCTGTCGGCGTCCAGCGGTCTCTAACGGTGCCGTTTTCTTTGGCGATGAGGTACTTGATCGCGCGATGAAGCAGCAAATCGGGATAACGTCGAATCGGAGAAGTAAAGTGCGCGTAGCGTTTAAGCGCCAATCCAAAGTGACCGCAGTTGTCTGCGTTGTATACCGCTTGCTTCATTGAGCGCAACAACATGGTTTGAATCAGCTCTTTGTCAGCACGCTCGCCAATTTGTCGTACTAAGTCGGCATAATCGGTAGGTGATGGCTCCAAACCACCATTCAGGTGCAGACCAAGCTCTCCGAGAAAATCTCGAAAGCCTTGCAAGCGCAGTTCGCCTGGAGATTCATGAATACGATACAGAGCCGGCTCTTTGGCTTTTTCGACCAAAGACGCTGACGCAATATTCGCTAGAATCATGCACTCTTCAATCAACTTATGAGCGTCGTTGCGAATCACAGGTTCAATGCTGTCGATCTTGCGTTCCGCGTTGAAAATAAACTTAGTCTCGACCGTTTCAAATTCAATCGCGCCACGATGATCACGCGCTTGTTTCAGCACCTTGTACATTTTGTGCAACTCTTCGAGATGAGGAACAAGCGGCTCGTAGCGGCTACGCAACTCCTCATCGCCTTCGAGAATATCGTGGACTTTGTTATAAGTCAGACGCGCATGAGAGTTCATCACCGCTTCATAGTGTTTATAGCCTGAGAGCTTACCCGTTTCCGAGATGGTCATTTCACACACCATACATAGGCGGTCAACTTGTGGATTGAGTGAACATAGTCCGTTGGAAAGCACCTCTGGTAACATAGGTACAACTTGCGATGGGAAGTAAACCGAGTTACCACGGTTAATAGCTTCTTTATCTAACGCGGTGTCTGGTCGAACATAATAGCTTACATCTGCAATCGCCACCCATAAGCGCCAGCCGCCGCCTTTTTTCGCTTCACAGTAAACCGCATCATCGAAGTCTCGAGCGTCTTCACCATCAATAGTGACTAATGGCAGCTCGCGCAGGTCAACTCGACCCACTTTGGCTTCTTCTGGCACTTCTTCGCCCAGGCTTTCTATCTGCTTCTCAACCTCAACAGGCCAATCATGTGGGATCTGATGAGTGCGAATCGCAATTTGTGTCTCCATGCCCGGCGCCATATTCTCACCAAGGACTTCAATCACTTTACCCATCATGCCGCGAGAGCGTGAACCACGGTCGGTGATCTCAATCACCACCACGTTACCCATACGAGCGCCGGCACGAAGCTCGTTCGGGATCAAGATATCTTGATGAATGCGCGAGTCATCCGGTACAACATAGGAGTAGCCGTATTCCATAAAGAAACGACCAACGATTTGGCTTTGACGCTCCTCGAGAACGCGAACCAGACGCCCTTCCTTACGGCCGCGTTTTGAATTGTCTGTCGGTTGCACCAAGACATAATCACCATGGATGATGTTTTTCATCTGATGATGTGGCAGGACGATATCGTTATCCTTGCCGACACTTCCATCCGGGCGTACCCAACCATGACCGTCTTTATGGCCAATCACGTAGCCTTTGATCATCTCGAGCTTTTCTGGCAATGCGTAACATTGACGACGAGTAAACACCAGTTGGCCGTCTCGCTCCATCGCTCTCAGACGACGACGTAAACCTTCGTACTGATCTTCTCCCTCAAGCTTGAGCGCTTCGAACAGGTCATTGCGGTTCATGGGAACGCCTGCCTGACTGAGAAACTCTAGAATAAATTCTCGGCTCGGGATCGGATTGTCATAATTTTCCGATTCACGAGCTGCAAATGGGTCATTATGGATATTGTCTGACATAGGCACGCCTAATAAAGGAAGGAATTTAAATCTAGTATATCTGACTCACTGATTAAGCTACAGGTAAGTCGAAACAAATTCTTGAAATTTCACTGCCTTTTCATCAGTACACTGGTTTGTTCAAAAACAACAATGCCCAGCGAAAGCTAGGCATTGTGTTGCTAGGTTATGGTCACCGGAGTGCAATCGGATGACGCTCTACCAGAATGTGTCGCGTTTTTTCGCTCGCGCGATAATGTTTTGTGGCATTCGCCGTTCAAGACCTTGGCGCAAAATACTGATCCGTTTATGCATTCGTTGATCCGCTGTCACCGAGTTGTACAACCAGCGATAAGCATCTTCATAGTCGAGCGGGCTACCATAATCTCTCAGCAGTAACTCAGCCAGATGAATACGCGCATTGAGGTTGCCCATAGCCGCCGCCTCACGCAGATACGGGATCGCACGCTCTTTATCTTGCTGCACTAAGGTGCCGCGTGAATAGTAACGACCAATTTGCTCCAACGCGGCAGGCAAACCTTGATGAGCTGCGTTTTCCATGTAATAGAGCCCTAGCTCTACATCTTGGTCCACACATACGCCCCAGGCGAGCATGTCGCCATACAAAAACTCGTAAGCTGGTAGGCTGATACGCGTTGCACGGGCAACAATATCTTCGACCAACTGACAGTTATCAGCTTTAACTTGCTCAAGGTGTTGATTGTTGTTAATCAGTTTAATTAGTTCGGCTTCGGTATATATGGGTACAGGTTCACCAATCTCAGACAGGGTGTTTGCCTGCACCACTGAGGCACTTAATGCCAGCACCATCGAAGCAGCTAATTGTCTTAGCTTCATGTTTTGCACTCTTAACTTCGACCAAAGAACGCTCGATATCTATAGCAATAATGACGGCAACCAGCCACTATTTCTGAAGGTACTGAGTCGTATCCTGATTTGCCACAAACGCGGCAAGCTTGATACTAGTATCGGCAATCATCGCTAACTCTTTAATCAAAATTGCCGCCACATGGCAAATTGTTGCCATAACAACATGAGATTTCAAGGAAAATGAACATAAAAAAACCAGCGCCTGAGCGCTGGTTTTCAGAATATCTTTAACGATCAATCATTAAGCATCGAAAGGATGAATCTTGATGATGGTTTCGTTGCGATCTGGGCCAGTTGAGATGATATCTACTGGTACACCAGTTAGCTCTTCGATACGCTTGATGTAATCTAGCGCCGCTTTTGGTAGCGCGTCTAATGACTTAGCACCAAAGGTGTTTTCAGACCAACCTGGCATGGTTTCGTAGATTGGCGTCGCTTCTTCAAACGCTTCTGCAGCCATTGGAGAAACTTCTAGAATTGAACCATCTTTCATCTTGTAACCAGTACAGATTTTTAGCTCTTCTAGACCATCAAGCACGTCAAGCTTAGTTAAACAGAAGCCTGAAATTGAGTTGATTTGAATCGCACGGCGCATTGCCACGGCATCAAACCAACCTGTACGACGCAAACGACCGGTTGTTGCACCAAACTCATGGCCAACTGTACCTAGGTGTTTACCCACAGGATCTTGCTTGTCTTGACCGTCATACAGTTCGGTTGGGAAAGGACCAGAGCCTACACGCGTACAGTATGCTTTAGCGATACCTAGGATGTAACCGATGTGGCGAGGACCAAAACCCGAACCCGCAGCAACACCACCAGCCGTGGTGTTCGATGAGGTTACATATGGGTAAGTACCATGGTCGATATCAAGCAACGTACCTTGCGCGCCTTCGAACATGATCTTGTCACCACGCTTACGCGCAGCGTCAAGCTCATCAGTCACATCGATAACCATTGAAGTAAGCAGGTCAGCATAGCCTTTCGCTTGTTCTAGCACTTCGTCGTAGCTCACTGGCTCCGCTTTATAGAAGTTCACTAGTTGGAAGTTATGGAACTCCATCACTTCTTTTAGTTTCTCTGCGAACGTGTCCATATCGAACAGGTCGCCGACGCGTAGACCGCGACGAGCCACTTTGTCTTCGTACGCAGGACCGATACCACGACCGGTCGTACCAATCGCTTTGTTACCACGAGCGATTTCACGCGCTTGGTCCATAGCGATATGGTAAGGAAGAATGAGAGGACAAGCTTCAGAAATGAAAAGACGCTCACGTACTGGGATACCGCGCTCTTCAAGAGGCTTCATTTCTTTGATTAGAGCTTCAGGTGAAAGGACTACGCCGTTGCCGATAATGCATTTGATGTTATCGCGCAGGATACCTGATGGAATTAAGTGAAGAACGGTTTTTTCACCGTCAATGACTAGAGTGTGACCAGCGTTGTGACCGCCTTGGTAGCGAACCACGTACTTTGCATCTTCAGTTAAAAGGTCAACAATTTTACCTTTACCTTCGTCACCCCATTGGGTGCCTAGAACGACTACGTTATTTCCCATCTTTCCAGTTCTGATTGCTAGTTAAAAATGGATTCTAGCACTGAATCACACTCAGTGCAGTCATTTTTTAAGCACGGTCACACTACTCAATGCTAAATCATTGACCTAGCATAATAACACGCTCATTTTTTCTACAATTATTCGTCTGCGTAGATTTTTACGCTAAGTTGGCCATCAATATCGATAGCGGCGCGGTACATACCTGAGCTGTTCATGGCGAAATGAAAATCCCCTTTCGCATCGATGGCAATCAAGCCGCCCTCGCCTCCCATCTGCTTCAGTTCACCTTGGATGACGGCTTCGCTGGCAGTATGCACATCTTGATGTAAATAACGCATCCGGGCGGCCACATCTCCCGCTACGGTTTTGCGAATAAAATACTCGCCCATCCCCGTTGTTGAGACCGCTACATTGCCATTTTCGGCGAACGTCCCCGCTCCAATAATCGAAGAGTCTCCCACACGACCATACTTTTTGTTAGTCACGCCACCTGTGCTGGTTGCCGCGGCGAGGTTGCCGTGCTGATCCAGAGCGACCGCGCCAACCGTGCCGTACTTTTTATCATCCGGATATTTCGATTCTGAGAGCGCAAACAAGCCTTTCTCTTTCATCGATTGCAGTTGCTGATAGCGGCGCTCGGTAAAGAAGTAATCTTGTTCGGTAAATGGATAGCCATTAGCAAAGGCAAACGCCTCCGCCCCTTCACCTATCAGTAAGACGTGTTCACTTTTGTTCATCACATCTCGAGCCAGTTCAATCGGGTTTTTGATATGACGAACGCCAGCAATCGCCCCTGCATTGAGATCTTTTCCATCCATTACCGATGCATCCATTTCAACCATCTCTTGGTGAGTCAGCACAGAGCCTTTACCGGCGTTAAAGTTCGGTGAGTCTTCCAACACTTTAACCGCTGCAACGACCGCATCTAGCGCATCACCGGATTGAGCAAGAATGCGATGCCCAGCACGAACCGACGCTTCAAGGTCGGCGAGGATGGACGCTTTTAACTCGTCGCTCATTTGCTCACGTAGTATGGTTCCCGCTCCGCCGTGAATAGCGATTGAGAATGGTTGGCTCATGATTGGTCTCCGTATCTCTAACGACCTTGTTGGTATAGAACAATTAACAAAAAAGGCGCTTCCCGTACAGCAGGAAGCGCCTTGTATAATTTAGCTATCAGCTAACGGCTTAGTGAGAACCGCAGCTACCGCCACCGCAGCAGCCGTCTTTTTTCTCTTCACCGTGACCTTCGCCACCGCAACAGCCACCTTCATGGTCATGGTCGTGACCGCAGCCACCCGCTTGGTGAACATGGCCATGTTCGATCTCTTCTGCCGTCGCTTCACGCAGCGCAACCACTTCTACGTCAAACGTTAGGGTTTGACCAGCCAGCATGTGGTTACCATCAACCACCACTTCGTCACCATCCACTTCCGTCACTTCAACTGGGATTGGACCTTGGTCAGTGTCGGCAAGGAAACGCATGCCCACTTCAATTTGGTCAACACCTTGGAATACGTCAGCAGGAACACGCTGTACTAGCGCGTCGTTGTGTTCACCGTACGCTTCTTCTGGCGAAACAGTGACCGAGAACTTAGCACCAGCTTCTTTACCTTCAAGCGCTGTCTCTAGACCCGTGATTAGGTTGTTGTTGCCATGCAGATAATCTAGTGGCGCATCCGCTGTAGATTGATCAACAACGACACCATCTTCGAGTTTCACTTGGTAGGCCAGGCTGACAACTACGTTCTTTTCGATTTTCATATTAACTCCAAGGAGGATAAAAAGACCGGAGTGTCACTCTGGTCTGCAAATTTACGACTCCGCCTATTATGGGGATGATTTATAGAAACACAATCAATCGGGTTTAAAAATCCCAATCATCTCTTGGCTGCTGTGTTCACTTTTTTCGACAGTTTGTGGTTTGCGCTGATCTTGGTGACCGCACTCAACGCACTCAACCAACTCGATATTGTTCTCAATCCACCAGCGTAAGGTATCTTGCACACCGCACTTTGGGCAGGCAGCGCCAGCAATAAATCTTTTTTTCATGTCACTACTCAGTTATTGGTTTATTCCCAGAAGTTCTTGGCTTGTTGATCGCTTTCTAGTTCACGACCAAAGATCTCTTCCAGTTCTTTACGGGCTTCTTTGGCTCTTAAGGCCAATTGTTTATCATCGTTATGCTGAGGAAGTAACTCCTTCAGCATTGCATTATCCAGTTTCCTAAAATGCGCTTCGGCGCGTTTAGCTTGGTATGGGTGCATGCCCAGTTTGACCAAAGCCTGGCGCCCAAGGTCGAGTGCACCTAGGAAGGTCTCACGAGAGTAACTGTCGACACCATGACTCAGCAGTTGATAAGCCTCTACCCGACTGCGCGCACGCGCCAGCAATTTGAGATTAGGGAAGTGAGTCTGGCATAACTCGATGATTTGCATGATCTCGTCTGGCGAGTCGGTACAGATAATCATCGCTTCAGCTTTATCGGCACCCGCGGCGCGCAGTAAGTCGAGTTGGGTGGCGTCACCGTAGAACACCTTATAACCATATTTGCGCAGCAGCTTGATTTGGCTGGCATCGCTCTCAAGTACCGTCACTTTGATTTTATTGGCGTACATCAAACGACCGATAATCTGACCAAAACGACCGAAACCGGCGATAATGACACGTGGCTGCTTGTTGATCACATCGCTCTTCAGCTGTTCTTGCGTCTCACTGTTCAAACGCCGTGCATACCATTTACTCTGCGCCATCAATAATAGTGGCGTCGTCACCATCGACAGACTGACCACCACCAACAGAAAAGAGGTTTGCTGTTGATTGAGCAGCCCTTCGCTACTTGCTGCGGTGAAAATCACAAAGGCGAACTCGCCACCTTGGCTTAAGATCGCGGCCATTTTACTGCGAGACTTGGCTTGACTGCCCGCGAGGCGAGCCAACAAATAGAGGATAAAGCCTTTCACTACCACCAGAGCGACCACAGCAGAGAGCACCGCCAACGGTTCCAGCGCCAGCAGCCCTAGATTCACCGCCATACCCACGGCAATGAAAAACAGCCCCAGCAGCAAACCTTTGAACGGTTCGATAGCAATTTCCAACTCGTGGCGATATTCACTCTCTGCCAGAATCACCCCAGCGAGAAACGTGCCCAGGGCCATCGACAACCCAATCTGCTTCATCACTAAAGCAATGCCTATCACCAACAGCAGCGCGGCAACAGTAAAGAGTTCACGAACTCCGCTTAACACCACATAGCGAAACAGCGGCCGCAACAAATAATGACCACCGACCAATAAACCCGCCACGCCAGCTAACATCCATAACGCGTCGAGCCAATCACCCGCGGTATTGCCCGCGAGCACGGGCAACAAGGCCAACATAGGGATGACCGCAATATCTTGAAACAGCAGCACAGCGAAGCCTGATTGGCCCGTTTCACTGCCAGCTAACCCCTGCTCATCAATTACACGCAATGCGATCGCGGTCGAGGAGAGCGCTAATCCCATGCCAATCACTAAGCTGGTTTGCCATGAAGTGCCAACCAAGTGTGCAATACTCGCAAGCACTAAAGTGGTAATGACCACCTGCGCCCCACCCAAACCTAAAATGGGGCCCTTCATCTGTAGCAGTTTCTTCGGGTTCAACTCCAGGCCAATCAGAAACAGTAACAGCACCACGCCAAACTCAGCGAAATGCAGAATCGCTTCGACATCACTAATTAGACCCAAGCCCCAAGGACCAATCGCCACCCCGGCCAACAAATACCCCAGCACTGAGCCCAGTCCCAAGCGCTGTGCAATCGGTACGGCCACGACGGCCGCGGTGAGGAAGATGACACTGCTGTGGAGAAAATCACTTTCCAATGCCATTGGCAGCTCCTTGTTGCGCTACAAACTCCGCGAGAGGGTCCATTAACCAGTGACGATAAGCTTCGGCATGCTGGTAACGATCCGCTTCTGAAACATTACGCGCCCAATACAGTACCAAGGGCTCGATCCAATGCATTTGACACAACGCCGCGGTCAACTCAAACGGCTGTAAAATCTCGGCCAGCGGATAGCGGTTATAACCTGATTTGCCAAACGCCTCTTCCTTGCCCCCCGTGGTAATCACACTGCGCCAGTACTTGCCTTTCAATGCTTCACCTTTACCAAAAGCAAACCCTTTGCCGAGCACGCGGTCGAGCCATTCCTTGAGTAAAGCTGGGCAAGAGTACATATAAAGTGGGTGATGAAAGACAATCACATCGTGGGCATCGAGCAACTTTTGCTCGGCCACCACATCGATAAAGAAATCAGGATAATGGGCGTAGATGTCGTGTACTGTGACGTGATCAAGTGACTCGATTTTCTTGATCATGATTTGGTTGGCCACCGATGCTCGCGACTCGGGATGAGCATAAAGCACCAAGACTTTGGGTTTGGCTGCGGTTGTGGTCTCCATGAATTCGATTGCAATCCTTAACTATCTGGGAGTTAGATGATAACCGTGGTTATCAGATTGTTATACGTTGTTCACCAGAATAACGCAATAATCGACATCATCTGCCAACTGCCCTACTATTCGACCCATTACGAGCAAAGATAAAGCAAATATTATGATTACCTTCTCTGGCATACAGCTACTGCGCGGCGGCAAACCTCTGCTTGAACAAGCGTCGGCAACCATTCAGCCAGGTGACAAAGTCGGTCTGGTCGGAAAAAACGGCTGCGG
This sequence comes from Vibrio sinaloensis, assembly GCF_023195835.1. Lineage (NCBI taxonomy): Bacteria > Pseudomonadati > Pseudomonadota > Gammaproteobacteria > Vibrionales > Vibrionaceae > Vibrio > Vibrio sinaloensis. The sequence continues at coordinate 2,712,904 of NZ_CP096199.1, forward strand.
AAAATCGACGCTGTTCGCCTTGATTAAAGATGAGCTCTCCATCGACGCTGGCCATTTTGCCAAACCCGCTCACTGGGAGCTGGCTTGGGTGGCACAGGAAACACCTGCACTCGAACGCAGCGCAATCGAATATGTCATTGATGGCGACCGTGAGTACCGCCGCTTAGAAGCCGACCTTGCCAAAGCCGAACAGCAAGATAACGGTACCTTAGTGGCAGAGATCCACGGAAAAATCGAAACCATCGGCGGTTATAGTATCCGCGCCCGCGCCGCTGAGCTCCTCGATGGTTTAGGCTTTAGCCAGCAGCAAATGAGTTGGAGTCTGACCCAATTTTCTGGTGGCTGGCGCATGCGTCTTAACTTAGCCCAAGCGCTGCTATGCCGATCCGATTTGCTCTTACTCGACGAACCGACCAACCACTTAGACTTAGACGCAGTGATGTGGCTTGAACGCTGGCTGCAAAACTACCCTGGGACCCTAGTGCTGATCTCTCACGACCGAGATTTTCTTGACCCTATCGTCGGGCGCATTATTCACGTCGAAAACCAATTGCTCAACGAGTACACCGGCAACTACTCATCGTTTGAAGATCAACGCGCGCAAAAACTGTTGCTGCAACAAGCGATGTACCAGAAGCAGCAAAAGCAGATGGCGCATATGCAAAGCTATATTGATCGCTTCCGCTACAAAGCTTCCAAAGCGCGCCAAGCTCAGAGCCGCATTAAAGCACTAGAGCGAATGGAGAAAGTGCTGCCAGCTCAGTTTGATAACCCATTCAGTTTTGAGTTTCGCCAACCGGCCGCTCTACCAAACCCTATCATCATGATGGACGATGTCTCTGCCGGTTACGATGACACGCTGATCTTAGAAAAGATCCGCCTCAATCTCGTTCCAGGCAGTCGAATTGGACTACTCGGCCGCAACGGCGCCGGTAAATCGACGCTGATCAAGCTGCTGTCTCGCGAGCTTCAAGCTCAAAGCGGCGACCTGACCTATTCGCAGGGCGTTAAAATCGGCTACTTCGCTCAGCATCAGTTAGAGACGCTGCACCCAGAAGAGACGCCACTGCAACACATGATGCAGATTGCCCCGGATAAAAACGAACTCGAACTGCGTAACTACCTAGGTAGCTTTGGCTTCCAGGGGGAGAAAGCGCTTGAAAAAGTCGCTCCTTTCTCCGGTGGCGAAAAAGCGCGTCTGGTCTTGGCGCTGCTGGTATGGCAAAAACCCAACCTATTGCTGCTCGATGAACCCACCAACCACCTTGATCTCGATATGCGTCAAGCACTCACCCTCGCCTTGCAGACCTTTGAAGGGGCGATGGTGATCGTCTCGCACGATCGCTACCTACTGCGCGCAACCACCGATGATCTATACCTAGTGCATGACCGTCAGGTCGCGCCATTCGACGGTGACTTGAACGACTATTACAAATGGCTCACGGACCAGCAGAAACTGCAACGACGTGAAGCGCAAGAGCAGCAGCCAGAAAAGAGCTCAACCAATAGCGCCGCGGCGAAGAAAGAGCAAAAGCGCCGCGAAGCGGAGTTTCGCAAGCAGACCGCGCCAATTCGCAAAAACCTGACAAAACTTGAAGATAAAATGGATAAATTAGGTGTCGCGCTAGAGCAAGCCGAGCTGCAGCTCTCAGACAACTCGCTTTATCACGCCGAAAATAAAGCTAAACTTAATGAAGTACTCGCCACTCAAGCCGACAGTAAAAGTGCGCTTGAAGAGGTGGAAATGGAATGGATGGCTGTTCAGGAACAGCTTGAACAGATGGAACTGGAGTTCAATAGTCAATGAGTTCAGAGCACGCCCCAATATCTTTAACCCTGGAGCACTTATGGCAATTTAGCCTGCAATATTACAGTGTGCGAGAGGTTAAAGAGGCGTGCCTAACCCTGCAAAACCAGTTCAAAGGCAACGTGAACCTGCTGCTACTGCTCAAGTGGCTAGATGAGCAGCAGGTCTGTTTTTCCGACCAAGATTGGCATCAGGTCGAGGAGTGTCTAGGTCGCAGTGAAGCGCTGCTACTTAACTATCGCGAGCTAAGGCGAAAACTCAAGCTGCATCTACCAGATACCCTATATCGCGAAGCACTCCAATTTGAATTGCAGCTCGAAAAGCAGCAGCAATCGGATCTGGTCGATTGCATCAACAGCCTAACCTTAGCCCCCAACCATGGCGAACCGCTCACTTTGCGTTACTGCCGCCAATTAGGAGGGGAACCCCTCTACGCCGTTTTCTCCCAGCCGTACGACGATATCGCAAGCCGCTAAACAAGGGACACACCATGACTCAATTTACCGCAGCGACTGGCTTAGCCAATCCGCACCTGCAGACATTAGCCCCTCGTTTAATCCGTAAAAAAGCCTTGTTTGATCCTGTATGGCAAACCTTAGATACGCCGGATGGTGACTTTCTCGACATCGCTTGGAGTGAGCCCTACGACCAGCCAAGCGCCAAACAAAAACCGCTGTTTGTGCTGTTCCATGGCCTTGAAGGTTGCTTTTACAGTCCTTATGCTAACGGGCTGATGCACGCCTTTGCCAATCAAGGTTGGCTGTCGGTGATGATGCACTTTCGCGGCTGCAGCGGCAAACCCAATCGGCTGGCTCGCGCTTACCACTCAGGCGAAGTCGAAGACGCGCGGTTGTTTCTCCAGCATCTGAATCAACATTTCCCAAACCAGAAAAAGGTCGCCGTTGGCATTTCGCTAGGTGGCAATATGTTGGCCAACTACCTCGCACAGTATCGAGATAACCCATTACTCGACGCCGCCACTATTGTTTCAGCGCCACTCGATCTTTCGGCATGCTCAGAGCGGATCGAGAAAGGCTTTTCCAAGTTATACAAAACCTACTTGCTCTCCTCGCTCAAAAAGAGTGCGTTGCAGAAACACCATCTACTTAAGGGCGAGCTCGGTGTCAGTTATCAGCACATTAAGCGCGTCACTCGTTTGTACGACTTTGATGATCTTATCACTGCGCCACTGCATGGCTTTAAAGATGCCGCTGACTACTACCAGCGCTGCTCGGGAATTCATCGCCTGCAAGAGATTCAACTGCCGACGCAGATCATCCACGCTAAAGATGATCCCTTTATGACCGATGCGGTGATCCCCAAATACATTTTGCCCGACAACATCGATTATCGACTGTTTGAACAAGGCGGGCATGTGGGCTTCGTGACCGGAACGGCGCTCAAACCTCGTTTCTGGTTGGAAGAAGCCCTCCCTGCCTACTATGAAAGTTTGGCCGTTTCTGCATAATAGCCGCACTGCACTATCGAGCATAAAATAATGAGGTATTTATGATCGTTCCATGGCAACAAATTGACCCAGACACCCTAGACAACCTGATCCGTGAGTTTGTGCTCCGAGAGGGCACAGACTACGGCGCTACTGAAGTTTCCTTGCCCCAAAAAATTGAGCAAATTAAAGCACAATTACAATCAGGCGAAGCGGTGGTGGTTTACTCCGAACTGCATGAAAGCGTCGACATTCAACTGAAAAACAAGTTCTAAGCATTTAGCGCATGACATACAGTGACTCGCTGAAAAAGCGTGTTATAGTGGTCAGCGTTAACAGGAAAGTTATTTACAGACAAGGTTTGTCATGTCAGCAAAACACCCTATTATCGCGGTGACCGGTTCATCTGGCGCCGGTACCACCACCACTTCAGAAGCGTTTCGTAAGATGTTCAATATGATGAACATCAAACCCGCTTGGGTTGAAGGGGACAGCTTCCACCGTTTCACCCGCCCAGAGATGGACGTCGAGATTCGCAAGGCTCGTGAGCAAGGCCGCCATATCAGCTATTTTGGCCCGCAAGCCAACGACTTTGCTGCACTGGCCGAGTTCTTTCGTAAGTTTGGCCAAGAAGGGGTTGGACAAGTACGTCGTTACTTGCATACCTTCGATGAAGCGGTGCCATATAATCAAATGCCGGGAACGTTCACCCCATGGCAAGACTTGCCGGAAAACTCGGATGTGTTGTTTTACGAGGGCTTGCACGGCGGTGTAGTCGATGGCGATGTCAATGTGGCGCAGCATGTAGACTTCCTGATTGGCATGGTGCCTATCGTCAACCTAGAGTGGATTCAAAAATTTGTGCGAGATACCCGAGACCGCGGCCACTCACGTGAGGCAGTGATGGACTCGATTGTCCGCTCGATGGACGATTACCTCAACTACATTACCCCGCAGTTTTCGCGCACGCATATTAACTTTCAACGTGTCCCGACCGTCGATACTTCTAACCCGCTTAACGCCAAAGGCATCCCCAGCTTAGACGAGAGCTTTGTGGTGATTCGCCTGCGCGGGATTAAGAACGTCGACTACCCCTATTTACTGGCCATGATTGACGGCTCGTTTATGTCACGCCACAACACCCTAGTGGTACCGGGCGGAAAAATGAGTTTCGCGATGGAATTAATTGTTAGACCTTTACTGCAACAATTGATTGAAACTGGAAAAATTGGTTAAGGCTCACAGCCAAAACACGATTACTTTTCATACCGTGATCATGTGCACATTTTTGCTTAGTAAAACCCTAGTCGGACCCGATTAAAATCAAGAAATCGTTTTCGAAAAAGGATACTATTTGATACCGAAACACAAGTTGGCTTGCAGCATTGATAAAGTGCTCTTATCCTAGTAAGTCTTGATTTAAGGCTTGCGACAACATGGAAAGCAGCAAGCGTACCCTGCAGAGGAAGTGAGATATTATGGTTCTAGGTAAACCTCAAACCGACCCTACATTAGAGTGGTTCCTTTCACATTGTCATATTCATAAGTACCCATCAAAAAGCACGCTAATTCACGCGGGCGAGAAAGCCGAAACTTTGTACTACATCGTTAAAGGTTCTGTAGCGGTTCTTATCAAAGACGAAGAAGGTAAGGAAATGATCCTTTCTTACCTAAACCAAGGCGACTTTATCGGTGAACTTGGCCTATTCGAAGAAGATCAAGAACGTACCGCTTGGGTTCGTGCAAAATCTCCTTGTGAAGTAGCGGAAATCTCATTCAAGAAGTTCCGTCAGCTGATCCAAGTTAACCCAGATATCCTAATGCGCCTATCAGCTCAAATGGCAAGTCGTCTACAAGTGACCAGCCAAAAAGTGGGCGACCTTGCCTTCCTTGACGTGACAGGCCGTATCGCGCAAACGCTACTTAACCTAGCGAAGCAACCAGATGCAATGACCCACCCAGACGGCATGCAAATCAAGATCACCCGTCAAGAAATCGGTCAAATCGTTGGCTGTTCTCGTGAAACCGTTGGTCGTATCTTGAAGATGCTTGAAGAGCAAAACCTGATCTCTGCTCACGGTAAGACTATCGTGGTTTACGGTACGCGTTAACTGTCAGTGACGAGTGTTTAGTACCTAGTTCCTAGAGTAAAAAACACGACGAAATATGATTTTAAGCCACCCAATGCAAGTTGGGTGGCTTTTGTTTTTTGAGCGGATGTCATTCCAGAAGTGAGGAACGAGCTATCTGGAATCTATACTTTGTGCAGCCAATCAATAGATTCTGAATCACGCTCGTGCCTCGCTGTTCAGAATGACATTTTCAACGACTGCTCACCAACAGTAGAATCGCTACCCGTTAGTACTCTCAAAAATCTTATCCGCTGAAGCGGCGACAAATCCTGGATACAGTTCACCGTTACTCATTGGGTAACGCTTGGCGAACTCATAGAAGCCACCAGGGATGATTTCACTGCCTTCAGTAAACTGAACGGCAACTTTGTCAGCCATAGTAGAAGACTGCTCGAGTAATACCTCAGGTGAGCCTTTCACTTCGCCACCAAACTCATTGATGGTAAAGCCCGCCTGACGCAGGTGGTCATTGACCCCTTTCACTTCATCAAATGCGTTAAGTTGGTTAACACTGACGGTAAAGTGGTTAGCTCCATAGCCATGGGCGGCTAACCAGGCAGCGTATTCACTCTCTTTCGCTAGGGTTTGGTAATCATCAAAGCTCAACTGCCACAAACGACCGCCATACAAGAACTCATGACCTTTTAGCTTATCGGCGTCTACTTGCTCAACTAGCTTGGCAACGATAGCTTGTAGCTCACTCGAGCACTCATCCACTTTCAGTTCACTGATGAAGACTTTTGGCTGTTTTGGATCTGGGTGCTCAAAGTGCTTAGCCACCAACTTCTTACTTTCAAACACGTAATCACCACATGGCTTGTAACCCGCATCAAGGAAAGGCTGAGCTAAGGTTGCGATGCCAAGCGGCGCAACATTAAATGTGCGCAGGGCAATGTGGTCATTGATCAGTGCTTCATCCTCTTGCAGCAGTTGATGCACTTTTTCAGCAGAGGGACACAAGCGTTGAATATAGTCACTCCATAACGACTGGAATAAAACATCTGGCGACATACCGCCTCCTTGTTAGGGTTGTTTACTTAGTTATTGGTTTTATAAAAGAGGCCACCGGACTGACATGTCCAGAAAAGTCAATCCGATAGCCTTCAGCCGATGACGTTGCTATGCCCGCGGCCGGGCAAAAGCGAACCTATTCGATTTATAGCTCTACACCAGGGCTCAAGCTGGCAGGAAGCACAGTGGCTTCGCCCTCCATTGAGGCCATTGGATAAGCACAGTAATCAGCGGCGTAAAACGCACTTGGGCGCAAGTTGCCTGATGCCCCAGGGCCACCAAATGGCGCATCACCACTGGCTCCGGTCAACTGGCGGTTGCGATTGACGATACCGGCGCGAATGTGGTCGACAAAATAGTCCCACTCGCTGTCATCAGTCGAAACAAGACCTGCCGACAGGCCAAAACGAGTATCGTTCGCCAGTTCTACCGCTTTGTCTAAGCCTTGGTAACGCACCACTTGTAGCAATGGACCAAAGTACTCTTCGTCTGGTAACTCAGCAATCGCGGTGACATCGATGATGCCCGGGGTCACGAATGCAGCTTCACCGGCTGTCGCTTCCACTAAGCTCTCGCCACCCAGTTTCTGTAAGTTCGCTTGCGCTGCCAGAATAAAGTCTGCGGCAGCTTTAGAGATCTGCGGCCCCATAAACGGCGCCGGCTCAGCAAATGGCTGATCAACGCGAATCTTTTTGGTGGCTTCAACCAATTTGGCGATCAAGGCGTCGCCTTTCTCACCCACAGGCACATACAGACGACGAGCACAGGTACAACGTTGTCCTGCACTGATAAACGCTGACTGAATAATGGTGTAGACAGTGGCATCGACTTCGCCATAATGCTCTGAAATGACCATTGGGTTGTTGCCACCCATTTCTAGCGCAAGCATTTTACCCGGCTGACCGGCAAACTGGCGGTGCAGAATATGCCCGGTGTTAGCACTACCGGTAAACAGCACGCCATCAATGCCTTTCGATTCAGCCAGGGCAATCCCTGTTTCTTTAGCGCCTTGAACTAGGTTGATCACCCCTTTTGGCAATCCCGCTTTTTCCCACAGCTTCATCGCAAACTCTCCAGTTAGCGGAGTTTGCTCTGAGGGTTTAAATACCACCGTATTACCAGCGAGAAGCGCAGGCACAATATGACCATTTGGCAAGTGACCAGGGAAGTTATAAGGGCCAAACACCGCCATCACACCCAATGGTCGATGACGCAACACAATTTGGTTACCCGCCGCTTCACGTTGTGACTCACCGGTACGCTCATGGTAGGCACGAATAGAAATGGCAATCTTACCGGCCATCGCCGCAGCTTCGGTGCGAGTTTCCCAAATCGGTTTACCGGTTTCTTTGGCAATGATTTCGGCGATTTGCTCGCTGTGCTGTTTGACCTGCTCAGCAAACGCCAGCACGACCGCTTCACGCTCGGCAAAGCTGAGCTTCTTCCAAGCGATGAAGGCACTGCGCGCCGCCGCTACAGCTTGGTCCACTTGTTGCGGCGTTGCACTGACGCCCTGCCAAATAACCTCGTTGTTATATGGGCTAACCGAGTCCATTGGCTCGCCTTGTCCTGCGAGCCACTCTCCTGCAATCCAATGTGTCATTGTCTAATATCCTTTATTTACTGCGGCAACATACGTACAAACTCACCCTCTTTCACCTGTAGCGCTTCCGCTACCGTTGGTGAAAGGATCACAGAGTCTGTTTCTCGGTCGTACGCCGCTTTTGCTGCGGTTGCACGGAAGTGTTCGAATGAGGTGTTCGAGATTAAGAAGTCTTGCGAACTTGCATGCTCAGCAACCGTCACCTTGGCACGGATCGAGTGGCGCACCGACTCGATATTACGCAAGTCACACTCAACGGTCGGGCCCGCGTCAAAAATGTCGACGTAGTTGCGGCAAGTAAAGCCCTCTTTCTCCAGCAAACGCAGTGCAGGCTTAGTGTTTTCGTGCACCTGACCAATCACCGCTTGAGCCTCTTTACTCAGCAAGTTGATGTAAATCGGAAGTTTCGGCATCAGATCCGCAATGAAGCCTTTAGCACCAATGCCGGTTAGATAATCGGCCATGGTAAAGTCAATCGAGAAAAAGTGCTCTTGCAACCACTGCCAAAACGGCGAGTTACCGTCTTCATCAGAGACGCCGCGCATCTCAGCAAAAATGGTTTTAGAGAAACGGTGCGGGTGCTCAGCCATCATCAAGAAGCGACATTTCGACATCAAGCGGCCGTTCAATCCTTGACGGAAACTCGGACGCAAGAACAGGGTACAAATCTCACTGCAACCTGTGTAGTTGTTGCCAAAAGTCAGCAGCTTAACCGTATTGTTAACGCCCAGCTTGCGCGATGAATGCACCACGGTACTGATGTGATAGGAGTAAAAAGGCACATCCCAACCAATCGACGCTTCAATACCAGTACAGCCTGCAACTTCACCCGTTTCATGGTCAAAGCCGACCATCAGGTAACCTTCGTCACCAGGTTCGGTTACGTCGGGTTTAGCAAAACTGTACTCTGAATGGGTAATGCGATTGGTCAACAGTTCTTCGTTAACCGGTAGAGATGTGAATCCGTGACCCGACTCCACTGCGCAGGTGTGCAGCGCGTCGTAATCCGACATTGCAATTGGGCGAACAACCAGCATCGATACTTCCCTCCTGATGCAAGTAATTAGAGTTTCGAGTCGATAGATGGCGAGTAACGAGATTAAAAACCTATATCTCGCTACTCGTAGCTCGAAACTTTTATTCTTATTTAACTAATGTCGCTAGTGCTTTATCTAAGCGATCCAGTCCTTGTTGAATTTCTTCTTCTGTGATGACCAGTGATGGAGTGAAACGCACGACGTTTGCCCCTGCCACTAACACCATCAAACCTTGTTTACCGGCTGCTACGAGAACATCACGAGCACGGCCCTGCCACGCTTCGTTCATCGCCGCACCAAGCAATAGGCCTTTACCGCGAATTTCGGCAAAGATGTTGTACTTGTCGTTGAGCTTAGTTAGACCCTCGCGGAATAGCGCTTCACGCTTAGCCACGCCAGCAAGCGTTTCCGGTTGACTCACGACATCCACAACCGCTTCAGCGACGGCACACGCCAATGGGTTACCACCATAAGTCGAACCATGTGTCCCCACCTTCAAGTGCTGAGCAAGCTCAGTCGTGGTTAGCATCGCACCGATTGGAATACCGCCACCGAGTGATTTTGCGGTACTTAGGATATCGGGTGTCACACCCAAGCCTTGGTAAGCATAGAAGTTACCGGTACGGCCATTACCCGTCTGAACTTCATCAAAAATCAGCAGTGCGTTGTGCTTATCACACAGCTCACGAACCGTTTGAACAAACTCATCCGTTGGTGAAATGATGCCGCCTTCGCCTTGCAGAGGTTCCATCATAATGGCACAGGTGCGATCTGAAATGTGCTCACGCAGCGCATCCACATCGTTGTAAGGTAGGTGAGTCACATCGCCCGGTTTAGGACCAAAGCCATCTGAGTATGCGGCTTGTCCACCGACGGTCACGGTGAAGAAAGTACGGCCGTGGAAGCCTTGAGTAAAGGCGATGATTTCTGATTTCTCAGGCCCAAACTTATCTGCTGCGTAACGACGAGCAAGCTTGAGTGCAGCTTCGTTCGCTTCTGCGCCTGAGTTAGCGAAGAACACTTTTTCTGCAAAGCTGACTTCGGTGAGCTTCTTCGCTAGGCGAAGTGCCGGTTCGTTGGTCATCACGTTGCTGAGGTGCCACAGCTTTTGACCTTGTTCGGTCAGTGCGTTCACCATAGCCGGGTGACAATGACCTAGGCAGCTCACGGCAATACCACCAGCAAAATCGATATATTCGTTACCTTGCTGGTCCCAAACGCGAGAGCCCTCGCCTTTTACTGGGATCATTTCCATTGGGTTATAACAAGGTACCATCACCTCATCAAACAAACCGCGTTCTACTTTATTTTCTACAGTCATTGCACATTCCCTCTCGATACCGCATGCATAGCGAATATGGTGTCCTTACTTCGATTCAATGAAATAAGATATTGTTTTGCCATTAAGCAATTACGGCATTGTATTTACATTTAATTAACCATTTCAATAGTGATTTATTCTTTTTAACAACCCTATCAAAGGCCAACACTCACCATCTGTGCGTATTTATGCATCACGCCATCACTTTTATGAAGCAATATATTCTTATAGCAAAGATAAGCTTAGGTTAATCATAGGCTCAACAAGGGCTGGAGCGCAGGCGCAGCGAACCGTACGCATAGTTTTTCACAGACTATTCAAAGCGGGAATTATGAAAGAAATGTTAAGAAAAGTGATCTTAGTCAGGCTTTAGGAGCACGATAAAGCCGTGCATCCTTGTTTAAAGCAGTCGGCGCGCGACAAAATTGGCGAGGATTTGGTGGCCTTGCTCTGTTTTAATTGACTCGGGATGAAACTGTACCGCATCGATGGGCAAGGTTTTGTGTTGGTAGCCCATGATTTCATCCATAGAGCCATCACTGAGCTCGGTCCAAGCCGTGAGTTCAAAGCAGTCCGGCAGGGTGCCATTTTTGACCACCAGAGAGTGGTAGCGCGTCACGGTTAGGGGGTTGTTCAGGCCCGAAAAAACACTGCGGTTGTTGTGGCGAATCGGTGAAGTTTTACCGTGCATCACTTGCCGAGCGCGCACCACCTCACCACCAAACACTTGCGCAATCGCCTGATGGCCCAGACACACTCCTAAAATCGGCAATGTTCCGGCAAAGTGTTCAATCGCCGCCAGCGAAATGCCCGCTTCATTGGGTGTACACGGCCCAGGAGAGATCACCAAATGGCTCGGCTTAAGCGCTTCAATTCCTGCAATATCAATCTCGTCATTACGCACCACTTTCACCTCAGCACCCAACTCGCAAAAGTACTGGTAGAGGTTGTAAGTGAACGAATCGTAATTATCGATAATTAACAGCATTGGCGTAACAGCGTGTGATAAGGGTTCCTATAAGGGCGGTATTGTGCCGCACCCGTTTGGAAAGGCAAGTCTTTGACAAAAATTAAGGCCAGCAGTGCTGGCCTTATCTTTTTACATCGTGATCGATTTAGCGGCGACGACGCCACATTGCAATACCGAACAGTGACATCATGGCACCGATGCCAAAAGAGCCACCCATCTTCAGTTCAAGTACCGCTGGGTCGTGGTCTGATGAACGGAAGTGATCGCTGTACTTAGGCAGGTCACCTTTGTACTCGTTGTTGTAGTCAAACAGGGTCGATTCACCACCGTTAATGTGCCAGTCTGTCGCATCCACAAAATGCTTCTCTAGACTTGGGCTAATCAATAGGTGGTCAAGCGCGCCCACTTCATCGTTGAACGAGTAGCTCCAACTGTTTGGATGGGCTTTCGCCACTGCATTAATGTAACCGTAGCTGTCGGTAATCACCGCACCTTGGTCGCCAAATTGCATTTCGCCACCAATGTAAGTGTTACGTGCGGCTTTAATGGTTTTACCATACTTCTCTTGGCTGTAATCGGTCAGTACGAGCATTGGATCTTCCATGCCGTAAGAGTTCATATCACCCAAGATCACTTTATGACCGTCGATCTCTTTCAGTGCGTCACCCAGTGCCACGGCTGCCGCCACACGGAAGTTTTCACACGAACCTTGTTTATCCAGATCTTGACCGCCTTGACCACCTTGCTCAACAGGCGCTGCGTCTTCCCAACACTTTGAACCTTTTGATTTGAAGTGGTTAATCGCAACGGTAATCGTCTCCTTAGTGCCTTTCACTTTGAACGTCGGCGCTAGAGAATCACGTTGATAGTTTTTACCGTCTTCAATCACTTTACCTTTGTCGTCTAGCACTTCTGGGGCTTGTTGACTTGGCATCGCAATCACGCGCGACTGTTTCAACTTAACCACTTTAGGGCGGTAGATCACGCCGGTGGTGATCACGTCGGTACCAATGTAGTCATTTTCATCCGTCACTTGGTCGCCATTGCTATCCACTGCAACGAAGGCGTAGCGATCTTTCTTGCGCTCAATACGCTGGTTAAGCTGCTCAACCAACTGTTGAATAGCACCATTTTGACCAAAGCCGTTGTTCTCAATTTCCATCAGGCCAATGATGTCTGCATCGAGACGTAGAATCGCGTTGACGATCTTCGCTTGCTGGACTTCGAACTCTTCAAAGTTGTTGGCACCACGGTTGTTGCCATGTGGGTTAGTGTCGCCACCAAATGGAGAGTTGAAGTAGTTCAATACGTTGAACGTCGCGATGCGTAAGTCGCCCTCTTTCATCTCAATCTCTTGCGTGCGAGGGTCGTTGCGCACAAAGCTTTCGCTGGTCAAGGTATTGGTTGGGATCAAGCGGTAATCACCGTAGCTGTATGTGATCACACCCTCTAGACCAACGATGGTGTCGTCGATACGGATGTAATCTTCAGTCGAGCCATCTTGGTCGATATCGGTACGACCAAATTCTGGATAATAAGGAATTTGACCGTTGGCCGCTTTCTGATCGGACTCAACATAAAGGCGACGCTCTGCGTTTTCGATACTTTGCTGTTTCGCCAGTTCAGAGCCAGCGACAAAGTTTTGGTTTGGCTGCATACTGATGCGACCTTGAGCCAAGACCATATTGTTGCGACGCGCCGCATAGTCGTAACCAAAGGTACGGGTGACACGCATATCCAGCGCTTCCGTGGTGCGCACTAGCATACCTTCGTAGCGCTCTAGCGTGCGATCAAAGTTGGCATCACTGGTTAGGATTTCAATGTCTGTCGCGCTAGGTGCCGCTTGCTCACCTTGCTTAACCCAGTTGTTGTTCTCTGCTTTAAGTTGGGTGTGATTGTAGTACTCCTGCACCTTACCTTTGACACACACCACATCCCCCGCTTTTAGCCCAGAGCTTGATTGGTTAGTGTGTACAAACAAGCCTTCTGATGTCTGTGGGTTGTAGTCGTCAGTTAATGCTTGCAGGTAGAAACCTTTGGTCAGGCCGGTGGTAACGGCACTCACCACACCTTTAACGAAAAAGTCTTCATTGGTGATGTATGGGTAGCCGTTGATAAATGGTGAAGTATCGCCTTCGCCTTGGATCTCTTGAATAGACGTGAAGCTCGGCGTCTGACCATCTTGGGTACAGGCAAACGGCTCTGGTGCTGTGCCACCATCAAGCTCGCCCAAACCGTCGATGCTATCTTTCGCCAGCGATGACCATTGAGAAGCGTCATAAGTAGAAGATGGGGTCATCGCATCTGAGTTACGGACTAGGGTGACATCTTTGGCAAAGTTGCTGCCGTCGTTCACAGTGCCAATCACATCATGCACAGCGCCATCTTTTAGCAGCGCCATCGGGTCGTTGCCATTAAAGTTCGCCGTGGCGCTGTTTAAGATATCTGCGACCGCTTTAATGTCGTCACTGGCACTGGTGTGTGCCACAACCAAGACACTTTGCGCAGCGAGCACTTGCCCATTTAACGAGAGTTTACTTCCCCATTCGCCTGAGCCATTGTTTTGTTTAGCCAGCTCGTAGCCATCAAGCGAGACAGGGCTATCGCCGGTATTGGCAATCTCAATCGCTTTGTTGTAACTCCCCCCTTCAACATATTGAGAGAGGATGATGTCCGCCATTGCTGGCGACGAGAGGGCGCCCGCGACCACTGCGGCAAGGAGTGTAGGAGTCAATTTTTGTTTCATGTTATCCACCATGCATCGCTTTCAATGTTGAGCAACAACTAGAAAGCGTGTTCCAAATCACTTTTTGTGTGACGAGTTATTTTAAAACCATGCTCAGTGTTGATGTTTTTTATGAAACTAAAAATTACATTCAGTGACAGTGAGATTTCGATCTCATAGATTTGATGAATAATTGAAGCACGGTCATATTTTCAACACCCGAGGATAACAGAAGTTTCAATAATGAGATTATCGCATTGAAATAGTTAAGCTTTTACTAATGAATAGAGTTTTAGCTCTATACGAATTTCGTATTATTGATCAAAAAAGGCGCGTGGATACGCGCCCTTTTTGATCACTGGCAGTTGATCAGTTAAGTCGATTGCGATCATCATCATCGTCTTTGCGTTGGTACTCACCTTCAAAGGTGTTACCCGACGAGTCGTGACGCTTAAACGGGTCTTGTTCGAACGGCCCTTGTTCAAAAGGTTGACCATTAAAGCTGCCGTGGAAGCCGCCACCCACCGATTTGACCACCATCTTGCTCATCAGGTATTTAGCCATCACAGCACGTGGCGCTGGAAGCAACACCAGCATACCCAGCGCATCGGTCATAAAGCCTGGGGTAAGCAGCAACACGCCAGCCACCGCAAGCATCACCCCTTCAAGGATCTGTTGCGCTGGCAGTTCCCCTTGTTGCAGGCGGGTTTGCACTGACATCAGTGTCTGTAAACCTTGGCTACGTACCAAAGACGCGCCGACAAATGCGGTGATCAGCACCAAAGCGATGGTCGGCCATATGCCCAAGTAACCACCCACTTGAATAAATAGACCTATTTCGATGATAGGAACAAAAATAAATAGCAGAAGTAAGATAGGAAACACACGCCCTCCTTTGTTGAGTTCAGTGTACGTGCAAAGGTGCAAGAGCTCAAACGAAAGCGGTAACGATTCGTGTCCGACCTGACCCTTTTCACTCACCGCAACACTGCCTCGAAAACGGCTATCAATACCCCGTTCATAGTTTGCAAAACTTTAAGCAAATAAAAGCAAAAAAAGTGATCAAGTTACTATTTTTATGCGCTAGGTACAGTATTATGTGCCACATAAGTCAGGATGGATTATACAGCCAAAAACTCTGCCGAATGGATTCTTAAACTACAGATATGGCTAGAAGTTACCCTTAATATCAGAATAAATCTCTAAGGATCCTGTATGGCTACCCTAACTGATGCCGCCGCAATGGCGACTACAGCAACCCGTATCGAAGAAGACTTACTCGGCCAACGCCACGTACCTGCTGACGCGTATTACGGCATTCATACCCTACGCGCCATTGAAAACTTCAATATCTCTAACATGACCATCTCTGACGTGCCGGAGTTTGTTCGCGGTATGGTCATGACCAAAAAAGCCGCTGCGCTTGCCAACAAAGAGCTTGGCGTGATTGCCAAAGATGTCGCTAACCACATCATTGAAGCGTGTGACCTGATCCTTGAAACAGGAAAGTGCATGGATCAGTTCCCTTCAGACGTATTCCAAGGCGGGGCTGGAACCTCGGTCAACATGAATACCAATGAAGTGATCGCTAACCTGGCGTTGGAACTAATGGGTAAAGAAAAAGGCCAATACCAGTTCATCAACCCAAATGACCACGTCAATAAGAGCCAGTCAACCAACTGTGCTTACCCAACCGGTTTTCGTATCGCGGTTTACAACAGTGTTCACCAGCTCATGGATGCGATTGAGTACCTAAAAGGTGCATTCGAACTTAAAGCGCAAGAGTTTAAAGATATTTTGAAGATGGGTCGTACTCAGCTTCAAGATGCGGTTCCAATGACGGTCGGTCAAGAGTTCCACGCTTGGGCGGTCACGCTGAACGAAGAGATTCGCGCGCTGGATTACACCTCAAAACTGCTGCTCGAAATCAACCTAGGCGCAACCGCGATCGGCACCGGTCTTAACGCTGCACAAGGTTACCAGGCCGCGGCGGTCAAACATCTGGCTGAAGTGACCGGCTTGGATGTTGTCCCTGCGGAAGACTTAATTGAAGCGACGTCTGACTGTGGTGCTTACGTAATGACCCACGGCGCACTAAAACGTCTAGCGGTTAAGCTGTCTAAGATCTGTAACGATCTGCGTTTGCTCTCATCAGGTCCACGCGCTGGCCTTAACGAGTTAAACCTACCAGAACTGCAAGCAGGCTCTTCAATCATGCCGGCTAAAGTAAACCCTGTGGTACCAGAAGTGGTTAACCAAGTGTGCTTTAAGGTACTGGGTAACGACAACACCATTTCGTTTGCTGCAGAGGGCGGTCAGTTGCAGCTCAACGTGATGGAGCCTGTGATTGCGCAAAGCATGTTTGAGTCTATCTCGATTCTGTCTAACGCTTGTATAAACCTACGCGACAAATGCATCGACGGCATCACGGTCAATAAAGAGGTGTGCGAGAATTACGTTTACAACTCTATCGGTATCGTCACCTACCTCAACCCATACATTGGTCACCATGAAGGGGACATCGTCGGTAAAATTTGTGCCGAAACGGGTAAGAGCGTGCGTGAGGTGGTGTTGGAGCGAGGTCTGCTGACAGCAGAAGAGTTGGACGACATTCTCTGTGTCGAGAACTTTATGCACCCAACCTACAAAGCGAAACGCTACGAGTAGCAAAGCGAGAAAGGGCCATTGCGGCCCTTTTTTAAGCCTTACACTCATTTTCCTTATAAATAACAAGGTTTTATTCTCATTATCTAACCAGTTAGAGCCTGAATGGTTAGATAATTAGAATCATCATTTACATTGAGAGGTATCAATATGGTAGCAGTCGAACTCATTGTCGTTCTGCTCTTTATCTACTTAGGAGCAAGAATTGGCGGGATTGGCATTGGTTTAGCCGGTGGTGCAGGTGTGATTGCACTGTCGCTGGTATTAGGCGTGCCCACCAGCCAAGCGTTTATCCCTGTCGACGTTATTCTTATCATCATGTCGGTCATTACTGCCATTGCTGCAATGCAAGTTGCCGGTGGTATGGATTGGCTGGTACAAGTGGCCGAAAACTTTTTGCGTAAACACCCTGAGCGCATCACCTTTTATGCGCCGATTGTCACCTTTTTGATGACCTTAATGGCGGGTACCGGACACACAGCGTTCTCTACGTTGCCTGTGATTGCCGAGGTGGCGAAAGGTCAGGGAGTTCGTCCGTCTCGTCCACTATCGATTGCGGTGGTTGCCTCACAAATCGCCATTACCGCTTCACCAATCTCCGCAGCGGTTGTCGCCTTCGCAGCCATGTTGGCCCCTATGGGTGTCGACTACCTAACCCTATTGGCGGTCTGTATTCCAACCACCTTTGTTGCCTGTATGATTGGCGCCTTTGTTGCTAACTTTATGGGCGGCGAGCTGAAAGACGATCCGATTTATCAGGAACGTCTAGAGCAAGGGTTGATCAAGCTGAGCGGCGAGACCAAACGTGAGATCTTGCCTACCGCGAAAACCGCCACCTACATCTTCTTGGCCGCGATTGGTTTTGTTGTCTGCTATGCCGCTGCTATCTCTGGCTCTGTGGGCCTAATCAAAGACCCAGCGCTTGGTCGCAACGAAGCCATCATGACCGTGATGCTCGCTGCTGCCGCTGCGATTGTGCTCGTCACTAAGATCGATGCTGCGAAAATCCCATCAGCGGCCACCTTCCGCTCAGGTATGACGGCTTGTGTCTGTGTACTCGGTGTCGCTTGGCTTGGCTCGACCTTTGTTAACGCTCACGTCGATGGCATCAAAGACGTTGCCGGCGCGCTACTTGCTGATTACCCGTGGATGCTGGCTATGGTGCTGTTCTTTGCTTCGATGCTGCTCTACTCACAAGGTGCAACCACAGTTGCACTGATGCCTGCAGCACTGGCCATCGGCGTAGCCCCATTGACCGCAGTGGCCTCTTTCGCCGCGGTAAGTGCCCTATTTGTGCTGCCGACCTACCCAACCCTACTTGCAGCGGTTGAAATGGATGACACCGGCTCAACACGCATAGGTAAGTATGTATTTAACCACCCATTCTTTATTCCTGGTGTGGTCACCATCGCCTCTGCGGTTGCCCTTGGTTTCACCTTTGGCGGGCTACTTATCTAGCGTTTAGCTTGATAGAAAATCGATAAAAATAATAAAGGGAGCCTAGCTCCCTTTATTTTATTCAGTGTAAAAAAACCTAGCTCACATTCTATTTTTGACCTTAATCAATAAACTCTCCGAAAAGCTTTTATGCATTTTAATTCGTCGCTTTGAATAAAATTCCGCATTATTTAACCCACCCAATAGCGTTTGGCTAAAACCCTACATCAACAGAATGAAGCTGGAATATTAATCCACCTATAGCAACCAAATAATCGCTGGTTTTCCAACGCTCATTTCTAGTCAAAAAATGTCACTATGTTTTTGTGAAGATCCCCAAAGTTACTGACCATTCAATGCTTTTAAAATAGCGATATAGGGTATCAACAAGCCCGAATTACAATCCCTAATACCAATAACTTACTCTAGCAAGAGTTAATTATTTAATAACTATTAGTCGCTGATTCACTTTTATTTATTGGTATATAAATAAAAGTAAGGAGATCGCTATGACAACTCAAACTGTACCTACCGAAGAGAAAAAAGGCGGCTTCTTTGCCAACTTCAAGTTCCCTTCAGCCTACACCATTCTGTTTGTCCTCATTGCTTTGGTGGCGATGTTGACTTGGATTGTCCCTGCGGGTCAATACGACCGCGCCATGAATGAAGACTTAGGGCGAGAAGTGCCCGTCACCGGCACCTATCAAGCGGTTGAGGGCAACCCTCAAGGCGTGATTGATGTCCTACTGGCACCGATCGATGGTTTCTACGACCATAATAGCTACGAAGCCGCAGCTATCGACGTTTCCTTGTTCATTTTGGTGATTGGTGGCTTCCTAGGACTTGTGACCAAAACAGGAGCTATTGACGCGGGTATCGAACGTGTCACGCATCGCCTAGAAGGTCGCGAAGAGATGATGATCCCGATCTTGATGGCTCTGTTTGCCGCAGGTGGTACCATCTACGGCATGGCGGAAGAGTCACTCCCCTTCTACACCTTGTTAGTCCCTGTAATGATGGCGGCGCGCTTTGACCCTGTCGTCGCCGCTGCAACCGTATTACTCGGTGCGGGGATTGGCTGTCTTGGTTCTACCATCAACCCATTCGCCACGGTTATTGCCGCTAACGCATCGGGCATTCCGTTCACTGACGGCATTATGCTGCGCGTTATTATGTTGGTGATTGGCTGGGCTATCTGTGTCGCTTACGTCATGCGCTATGCACGCATGGTGCGTCAGGACCAATCTAAATCAATCGTTTACGATAAGTACGAAGAGAATAAAGCGCACTTCCTCGGCAACCAGTCTGAAGAGGGCCTAGAGTTCACCACTACCCGTAAAGCCATTCTTGCCATCTTTGGCGGCTCATTCGGGGTGATGATTTACGGTGTGTCAGTTGCCGGTTGGTGGATGGCTGAGATTTCAGCGATGTTCCTAGCAGCGACGATTATTGTCGGTATCGTGGCTCGAATGAGTGAAGAGGAGTTCACCAACAGCTTTATTGATGGTGCTCGAGACTTGCTTGGCGTCGCGCTTATCATCGGTATTGCACGTGGTATTGTGGTGGTAATGGACCGCGGCATGATCACCGATACGATTCTTTTCTCAGCAGAGCAGATGGTCACAGGTTTGTCGTCAGTGGTGTTTATCAATGTGATGTTCTTCCTTGAGATTCTACTCTCGTTCCTTGTGCCATCAACGTCAGGTTTGGCCGTTCTCACTATGCCAATCATGGCGCCGCTTGCCGACTTCGCAGGTGTGGGTCGTGAGTTGGTGATTACCGCTTACCAATCGGCATCTGGCTTAGTGAACTTGATTACTCCAACTTCAGCCGTGGTTATGGGTGGCTTGGCGATTGCCCGAGTGCCTTATGTACGCTGGGTCAAATGGGTAGCACCACTGTTAGCTATCCTCACCCTGTTCTGTGTGGTGGTATTGAGCATCGGTGCTCTAATCTAGCCCCATCGCAATCAAAGATTTCTTTTCCTAACCCTGGTTCACAGGATGTGAGCCACCTCAAAGCCGCCTTGTGCGGCTTTTCTTGTGTTTGGAATGGCGCTATGTGGGTTACTCACTTCCACAATCACGCGCCTACCCCGTCATTCTGAAAAAGGAGGCACGACCACAATTCAGAATCTACTCAATCAAACCAGCAACGCCAGATTGCAGATAACTCGTCTATCGCTTCTGGAATGACGCGAGGCGGGTTAATCACTTTCGCAATCATGAGCCTACCCGGTCATTCTGAAAAGGGAGGCACGACCGCAATTCAGAATCTACTCAACCAAACCAGCAACGCCAGATTGCAGATAACTCGTCTATCGCTTCTGGAATGACGTGAGTCAGGTTACTCACTTTCGCAATCATGAGCCTACCCGGTCATTCTGAAAAGGGAGGCACGACCGCAATTCAGAATCTATTTATTCAGACCTATAAGTAATTAGAAAATCTAGGCCATTTCATTATTAGTATTTATTAACTGGATTTACTTTTAAATAAGCCGCTAATTATTACAATGTGATCCACATAACAATTGCCACCAATACTTTGTTATAAAAAACCTAAAATATCATTCAAAAACCATTATCTAGAAAGATTCACTGCATATTTCCGCTTTATTCAACTTATTATCACTAGTTTTTTATTGAATATTTTTCCTGCCATTTAATTGTTATCAAGCATCTTGGATATTTCTGTGCATAAAGTTCCAAATCCAATGGCTATTTAGGGGCGTTACAGCGAGATAACAACTGCATAGATATTGTTAAAACCCTTATAGGACAAGGGCTGAAGCATAAAAAACGAACTGTGATTGACCTCTAAGAATCCTCGGCCAACAGGCGTAATATGAATTCCAGAAACAAAATAAGTGAATAAATAAATTCACGCTTCTATTCCCTACTAATTAAATATTAGTTTTAGAAATTAAGACTAATGAATAAATAAGAGAGATACGATCATGAGTAAGTTTTACGTAGGTTCTGAAATCGGTCAATTGCGTCGCGTTCTGGTTCACCGTCCTAGACGAGCTCTGACTCACCTCACCCCATCTAACTGTCACGATCTGCTTTTTGATGATGTATTAGCGGTTGAGCGCGCAGGTAAAGAACACGATGTGTTCACTCAAACGTTACGTAACCAAGGTGTTGAAGTGCTGCTGCTCACCGACTTACTGGCTGATACACTGGCAGTCCCTGAAGCCAAAGATTGGCTGCTTGCGCGTCAAGTGTCTGATTACCGCTTGGGCAAAACATTCGCTAACGACGTTCGTTGCTACCTAGGCGACCTTCCAAACCTAGAGCTGGCTAAAATCCTCACCGGTGGTCTTTCTTACGCAGAGATGCCGATGAAATCTTCTTCTATGATGCAAGGTCTACATGCACCAACAGATTTCATCATTGAGCCGCTACCAAACCACCTATTCACCCGCGATACGTCTTGCTGGGTATATGGTGGCGTGTCAATCAACCCAATGGCGAAACCGGCGCGTCAACGTGAAACCAACCATGTTCGCGCTATCTACCGCTGGCACCCAACCTTCGCTGGCCAAGACTTCATTAAGTACTTCGGCGACGACGAAAACATCAACTACGACAACTCTACGATTGAAGGCGGCGACGTTCTAGTTATTGGCCGCGGCACGGTTCTTATCGGTATGTCTGAGCGCACCACCGCTCAAGGTGTTGAACACTTAGCATCAGGCTTATTCAAGCACGGTCAAGCCAAGCAAATCATTGCAATGGAGCTACCAAAACACCGCTCTTGCATGCACTTAGACACCGTCATGACCCACATGAACGAAGACACCTTCTCGGTCTACCCAGAAGTGGTGCGTAAAGATGTCAAATGCTGGAGCCTAACTGGCGATGGATCTGGCGCGGTCAACGTGAAAGAAGAAGGCTACTTCGTTACCGCTATCGAGAAAGCGCTTGGCGTCGACAAACTCAACCTTATCACCACAGGTGGTGACAACTTCCACGCAGAGCGTGAACAGTGGAACGATGCCAACAACGTTCTAACAGTGAAACCAGGCGTGGTGATTGGCTACGAAGGCAACACTTACACCAACGAGAAATACGACAAAGCAGGCATCACAGTTCTACCTATCCCAGGTGATGAGCTAGGTCGTGGTCGCGGCGGCGCTCGCTGCATGAGCTGCCCTATCGAACGTGACGGTATCTAAGTAAGTGATTAAAGGCGAGGGCAAGGCTCTCGCCACTGCAGAGAGATTTTCAACATGACAAAACAAACAGTTGTTGTAGCACTGGGCGGCAATGCCCTACTTCGTCGCGGTGAGCCATTAGAGGCAGAAGTGCAACGCCACAATATTGAGATCGCGGTAAAAACCATTTCAGAAATCGCACAAGAGTACAACGTGGTACTGGTGCACGGAAATGGTCCACAAGTTGGTCTATTGGCCCTACAAGGGTTGGAATACAAAAAGGTCGCCCCTTACCCACTTGATGTACTCGGCAGCGAAACGCAAGGCATGATCGGCTACATGTTGATGCAAGAGTTCAAAAACCAAATGCCTAACGTCAACGCGACTTGCATGCTGACGCAAATGACGGTCGATCCTAACGACCCTGCCTTTGCCGATCCAACCAAGCCAATTGGCCCGATTTACGAAGAAGCCGAGGCGCGCGAGCTGGCTGAAAAATACCACTGGACCATCAAACCTGACGGCAAGCACTTCCGCCGCGTGGTACCGAGCCCGCAGCCAACCGGCATTGTCGAGCACGAAGCGATCACAGCGCTTATCGAACAAGGTCACTTGGTGATTTGTACTGGCGGTGGCGGTATTCCAGTCAAACGCGAAAACGGCAAATTGGTGGGTGTAGAAGCGGTGATTGACAAAGACATGTCGGCAGCCTTCCTAGCCAAACAGCTCGATGCGGATGCGCTGCTTATCCTAACTGACGCTGATGCGGTTTACCTTGACTGGGGCAAACCAACCCAGCATGCCCTGCGCGGCACCACACCAACAGAACTGGCCAAATACGAGTTCGATGCCGGTTCCATGGGACCAAAAATCGAAGCCTCGTGCGAGTTCATCAAGCAAGGCGGAAAAGTGGTGGGTATCGGCTCTTTGGAAGATGGCCTACGCATTCTGCAAGGCACAGCGGGCACCAATATCACCAAAGGCTAAAACCATCACTGGAGCGAGTCATTGAGAAGTCACCCTCGTTGAATCAAGACCCTCATGCCTCGCTCCCCACTGTGGCAAACACTTAAAGAAACAAACACCAATAATTACTGCGTTTTCTTACCTCTTTCCCTGCAATAAGAGAGCGCTAAACCCTAAGAAGGAAAACATCATGGCTTTCAACCTACGCAACCGTAACTTCCTAAAACTACTAGACTTTACTCCACGTGAAATCCAACACTTCTTGGACCTTTCTGCGGAATTGAAAAAAGCAAAATACAACGGCTATGAGCAACCTCGTCTAAAAGGCAAAAACATTGCCCTTATCTTCGAGAAAACCTCGACTCGCACCCGTTGTGCCTTTGAAGTTGCCGCTTTTGACCAAGGCGCTCAAGTGTCTTACTTAGGCCCTTCTGGCTCTCAAATCGGTCACAAAGAGTCGATGAAAGATACAGCGCGCGTACTTGGCCGCATGTATGACGGCATCGAGTACCGTGGCTTTGGTCAAGAAATCGTTGAAGAGCTTGGCGCTTACGCTGGCGTGCCTGTATGGAACGGCCTAACAGATGAGTTCCACCCAACTCAAATCCTGGCTGATTTCCTAACCATGATGGAACACGGCCGTGGTAAACAGCTACACGAAATGAAGTTTGCTTACCTCGGTGACGCTCGTAACAACATGGGTAACTCACTCATGGTTGGCGCAGCGAAAATGGGCATGGACATACGTCTTGTGGCGCCAAAAGCGTTCTGGCCAGAAGAAGAGCTAGTCGCTACCTGTCGCGCAATCGCTGAAGAAACAGGGGCGAAGATCACCCTAACGGAAGACGTTCAAGAAGGCGTTCAAGGCTGTGACTACCTATACACTGACGTATGGGTATCGATGGGCGAAGCGAAAGAAGCATGGGCTGAGCGCATCAACCTAATGATGCCTTACCAAGTTAACATGGAGATGCTAAAAGCCACGGGTAATCCACATGTGAAATTCATGCACTGCCTACCAGCATTCCATGGTGAAGACACAACGGTTGGTAAACAGCTTGCGGCGGAATACCCACAACTGAAAGACGGTGTGGAAGTGACAGACGAAGTGGTGGAGTCTAAACACTCTATCGTGTTCGATGAAGCGGAAAACCGCATGCACACCATCAAAGCGGTGATGGTTGCAACACTAGGCGACTAATATCACGCAAAGATATTAATCGCGAATACTCTATATCGCGGAGTTAATTCTCAGATAAACGAGTAATTTGCAGGGAAATGCGGGTGGCATTCACGATGTGCAAAAACACGGTGAATAAAACCCGCATTTTTTTTCATCCAATTAGCACAGAAAACCACACAAATACCGGCTAAGCCAAGTAGCCACAATAGATGAGAAAAGGTGGGTAAAATCGGCCAATTTCGCATAAAAATCCAATTTTTGGATACTTTCCGCAAACGCTTGCGTTGGCGATTTTTGTCCGTATAATCCTCCGCAATTTGTCTAGGAGAACATAAGTGAAGCAGCTCAATACAACCCACCGTTGTTACAAAACGCGCCCTGAATCGGGGACGTTGGCTGTGCTATTTTTTGTCTCCATCGATCCAATATCCGCCTCCTATTTTTAGGGGGCTTTTTTTTGTCTGTCATTTACGACGAGGAAGTAAGCTATGGCGCATTCATTGTATAAAAAGCACATCATCTCCATCCCTGAACTCAGCCGTGCAGAGCTGGAGTTGATCGTCGACACCGCAGCAAAATTGAAGGCAGAGCCCAACCCTGAACTACTGAAAAACAAAGTCGTCGCTAGCTGCTTCTTTGAACCATCAACGCGCACGCGCCTCTCATTTGAAACCGCAGTGGAACGACTTGGCGGCAGCGTGATTGGTTTCGACAACGGTGGTAACACTTCTCTGGCGAAAAAAGGCGAAACGTTAGCGGACTCAGTCCAAGTGATCTCATCCTATGTCGATGCATTTGTGATGCGCCACCCGCAAGAGGGCGCGGCGCGTCTGGCTTCAGAGTTCTCAAATGGCGTGCCGATTGTTAACGGCGGTGATGGAGCCAACCAGCACCCGACGCAAACGCTGCTCGACCTGTTCTCTATTCATGAAACGCAAGGTACGCTTGATAACCTCAACGTCGCCTTTGTCGGTGACTTGAAGTATGGCCGTACCGTTCACTCACTCACCCAAGCGCTAGCAAAATTCGACAATGTGCGCTTCTTCTTTATCGCCCCGGATGCGCTCGCCATGCCCGACTACATCTGTGAAGAGCTTGAAGAAGCAGGCATCAAATTCAGCATGCACAACAACATTGAAGAGGTGGTGCCAGAGCTGGATGTTTTGTACATGACTCGAGTACAGAAAGAGCGCTTTGATGAATCAGAATACGCGCACATGAAATCGGCGTTTATTTTAACTGCCGCTACTCTTGAAGGCGCACGCGACAATCTAAAAGTACTTCACCCATTGCCTCGCGTTGACGAGATCACCGTCGATGTCGATAAAACCAAACACGCTTACTACTTCGAACAAGCAGAAAATGGCGTCTACGCTCGTGAAGCCTTACTTGCCCTTGTACTCAACGCCAACCTTTAATTAGCAGGAGACTTATCATGGTGAAACAAACTCAACTACAAGTAGAAGCGATCCGCAACGGCTCAGTAATTGACCATATTCCTGCCAATATCGGCATTAAAGTACTGAAACTGTTCAAGATGCACAAAACCAATCAGCGCATTACCATCGGGCTTAATCTGCCCTCGTCGGCGCTGGGCGGCAAAGATCTGATCAAGATTGAGAACGTCTATCTGACTAAAGAACAAGCCAACCAACTGGCGTTATATGCGCCTAAAGCGACGGTCAATCAAATCGAAGAATATAAGGTGGTGAACAAGCTTAACTTGGTGCTGCCTGAAAGCATCGAAAGTGTGTTTGAGTGCCCAAACAGTAACTGTATTTCTCACGGTGAACCGGTAGAAAGCAAATTCAAAGTGCAGCAAAAGCACGACAATGTTCAGCTAAAATGCCACTACTGTGAAAAAGTATTCTCGCGCGAAATCATGACCGAAGCCCGCTAGCCCATCCGCACCTCTAATGCGCCTCCAGGCGGTCAGCTCTACTGGATAATTATTCCCTTTGTGGAATAATTATCCAAACCAAGCAGCATATATCTCTAACTAATTTATAATTAACTAGTTGTTTGTTTGGCGATCCTATTCACAAAGCCATACATCCTTTGGTGGTATTATTTCGATGATGACAAATTCACCGCAGAAGTGAACGCTCAAAATTCGCCAGCATCCATAGGGAGCGGTGCTGATTGTTACATGGACGAACCACCCTACGTCATGTTTTATTGAGGAGTTCCCATGAGTGAAACTCTACATCCAACCACCATTGATTACAGTGAAGACAAAACGCTCACTGCTGCGTGTAAACGCCTGCTGCAACAACAAAGCTTTGCCACTCAAAATGAGCTGCGTGAAGCGCTGATCAACATAGGTTTTGAAGGGATAAGCCAGTCGACCGTTTCAAGACTGCTCTCTCAACTGGGGGTGGTGAAAGTTCAAAACGCCTGCGGTAAAAAAGTCTACTGCATTACCGTTGAAACCGCGCCGGTTCGGGTTGAATCGTCAATTTCATCTCAGATCGAATTTATTACCCACAATCAGGCGATGGTGGTGGTCAAAACCCACCCTGGCAGCGCTCAGTTGGTGGCTCGTTTGGTAGACATAGATCCACATACTGAAATCTTAGGCACCGTCGGTGGCAATGATACCGTGCTGGTGATCCCTAAAGATACCGACAGCATAGATGCATGCGAGCGAGTGGTGCGCGCACGTTTGGGCGTGGCATAAGCCCTGTCTGCGCCGCCTACCCCGGAGGTGGCGCAAACAGACATTTCTCAGTTCAAGTTGAAACTAATTTCCCCTTTCCCCTGTCTGATTGAGTTAAAATAAACCAAATTTAACTCTTGTGACGATTTATGCGCTTCGCTTTTTCTTTATTACTGTTTTGTTTGAGCGTCATCCCTACACCAGCGATGGCGCTGTTTGGTAATTCAAACGCCTCGCCCAGCTTTACCAATAACACAGGTTTTACCGATAACAATCGCTTTGTTGCCGTTGATCAGGCCTTCCCGTTTAATGCGGTGCAGCAAGGCGATCGCTTGATGCTCGATTGGCAGGTCAAACAGGGCTACTACCTTTACCAACATAGAATCTCAGTCAGTGGAGAGAACCTTGAGTTAGGCGACATCGTCATGCGTGATGGTGAACCGTATAAAGATGAGTTTTTTGGTGACGTCAATATCTACACCTCGCCTCTGTTTGTTGAAGTACCGCTACTCAATTACCAAGACGGCGCGCGCGTGATCGTGCAATATCAAGGCTGTGCCAAGGCAGGCTTCTGTTATCCACCAGAGACGCGCATTGTCGATATCACCAGCTTTCAGTTTTCTGATGCTGCGCAAGTGATGCAAAAAACCACAGTAGAAGCGGCCAAACAACCTTCAGCTGACGCTACGCCTCAATCCAATGATGCCAGTTTGGCATCAAAACTCAGCGACACTTGGTGGACACCACTGCTGTTTTTGGCGCTCGGAGTTGGATTAGCATTTACCCCTTGTGTCCTGCCTATGTACCCGATTTTAACCAGTATCGTGCTGGGTAGTGGCAAGCTCAGTCATGGCCGCGCACTCGGCCTGGCCTTTATCTATGTGCAAGGGATGGCGCTCACTTATACCTTACTGGGGCTCGTTGTCGCATCGGCAGGATTGCAATTTCAGGCCGCCATGCAACACCCTTACGTCTTGATCGGCTTAAGTGCTTTGTTTATCGCGCTCGCGCTGTCGATGTTTGGGCTCTATACCCTGCAATTGCCAAGTGGGATGCAAACTTGGCTCAACAACCTCAGTAACAAGCAGCAAGGGGGCAGCAGCGCAGGCGTGTTTGCTATGGGTGCGATTTCCGGTTTGGTCTGCTCGCCCTGCACCACCGCTCCTTTGTCTGGCGCGCTATTGTATGTGGCACAAAGCGGTGATCTGTTCACTGGCGGCATCGCGCTGTACGCCCTCGCGATCGGAATGGGGATTCCACTGATGTTGGTGGCCGTGTTTGGTAACAAACTGCTCCCCAAAGCGGGCAACTGGATGGACAGAGTAAAGACCCTGTTTGGTTTTGTCTTGTTAGCCGCGCCGATTTTCCTACTTGAGCGCCTGTTACCGCCAGTGTGGGCCACTGGTTTGTGGTCTGCACTTGGCATTGCCGCGTTTGGTTGGCTTTATCACATTAAAAACAGCTTAGAATTCGGTGGCTGGAAGCAAAGTACGGTGGGCATCATCGCGGTACTCGGGCTGTTTGCCTCAGCACAACCTGCGCTGCAATACTACTTCAATGGCTCTGCCAGCCAACAGCAAAACCAGATTGAGTTCATTCAAGTGAGTAATGTGGCGCAACTCGAACAGCAACTGGCTGCGGCTAAGCAAGCAGGCAAACCAGTGATGCTCGACTTTTACGCCGACTGGTGTGTCGCGTGTAAGGAATTTGAAAAGTACACCTTCCACCAGCCACAAGTCGAAGCCAGATTACAAAACTTTGTGTTGTTGCAAGCCGACGTAACCCGTAATCAAGTCGAAGACATCGAGCTACTGAAAAAGCTTAACG
This sequence comes from Vibrio sinaloensis, assembly GCF_023195835.1. Lineage (NCBI taxonomy): Bacteria > Pseudomonadati > Pseudomonadota > Gammaproteobacteria > Vibrionales > Vibrionaceae > Vibrio > Vibrio sinaloensis. Next base: position 2,741,854 of record NZ_CP096199.1, read on the forward strand.
TGTTGGGCCTGCCTACGATTGAGTTTTGGTCAACTGATGGCGCGAAGGTCACCGGCGGACGAATTACCGGCTTTATGGATGCCGAAACCTTCCTTGAGCATTTGGACACCCATAACCTTTAAGCATCGTAAACTGGCTTTAATCTTTTCAAACAGTGCCTGCGATTGATGTGGGCACTGTTTTTTTACCTCTGGCTAGCATCTATATGCAATATCGCTAATAAAACCCGATACAGTTCAGACTTTTAGCGAATAAATATTGTCCACAAATGCAAAGGTGTTAATAATTCTATTAACCAAACCTTCATAAGTAGTTAACGTCATGGATTCGACCTACACCATAATCATCGCTGATGATCACCCGCTATTTCGTAACGCGCTTTTCCAATCGGTGCACATGGCGGTTAGTGGGGCGAACCTGCTCGAAGCCGATTCCCTTGAGGCTCTACTTGCGTTATTGGCCAAAGAACAAGAGCCCGATTTACTGCTGCTTGATCTTAAAATGCCAGGCGCTAATGGCATGTCAGGACTGATTCAACTGCGGGCTGAGTACCCAGATTTACCGATCGTGGTGGTATCGGCCAGCGAAGAGCCGGCGGTGGTCACTCAAGTAAAGAGTCACGGAGCGTTTGGTTTTATCCCTAAATCGAGTGACATGCGAGAGCTGGTCAGCGCACTGAACCAAGTGCTCAATGGCGAACCGTTTTTCCCAGAGGGCTCTATCACTAACAATGCAGCTTGTAATGATTTAGCAGAAAAAATTGCCACTTTGACACCTCAGCAGTATAAAGTGCTAGGAATGCTCTCTGATGGTCTACTCAATAAGCAGATTGCTTATGAGTTAAATGTTTCAGAAGCGACAATCAAAGCCCATATGACGGCAATATTTCGTAAGTTAGGGGTAAAAAACCGGACTCAAGCCGTTATTTTGCTCCAACAGCTAGAATCCGAAGTATAATTCACTTAATTCTCACCTTTACTCCGCTTTAAAGTGATATGCTGACCGAGTCAGGCCAAAATCTGACTCACCCTTGAACCTTACTTCGGGAGTCACGCTTTTGCTTAGTATTCTAATTACCCAATTCGTTGTGTTGTGGGCGGTTATCGACCCTATCGGATCCGTTCCTGTCTATCTGTCACAGACTCATCATTTAACGGCCAAGCAGCGCCGCTTAGTGGCTTTGAAAGCCGTAGCGATTGCCACAGGCGTGTTACTGTTTTTCCTAATCGCCGGACAGTTATTGCTCGAGGCGATGCAAATCCCCTTACCCGCCTTTCAAGCGGCTGGCGGATTGGTGTTATTGCTGTTTGCGTTGACGATGATCTTCGGTGAATCAAAGCCAGATCAAGAGAGCAAACTCACCGGAAACATCAGTCACTCAGACTTGGCCGACCTAGCGGTTTACCCACTCGCCATCCCATCTATTGCCTCCCCGGGCGCCATGATGGCGATAGTCATGCTGACCGATAACCATCGTCACTCGCTAATCGATCAAGGTTTGACCGCTGCAGTGATGCTGTTGGTACTGGTCATCACCTTGCTACTGCTACTGGGTGCCACACATATCCAAAAATGGATAGGGAATGTCGGTGCGGCCATCATCAGCCGAGTGATGGGGCTGATCCTAGCGGCGGTCGCGGTCAATAATTTGCTGCTTGGGATCAAAGATTTTTACCTAAGTTAGATAAAACGCCTTCTCGGTGAGCGTCAACGTTAGACTTTAGGCTAATTTAACAGCTCATTAACATCGCAATTTTGATGACAAACTCACTAAGCGCCCGTTATATGGGCGTTTTTTGTTTTTCCCATCGCGACTAAAGTTGAAAAGAGTTCTTGTCCCACCCTTGCTAATGTAGATATTGAAACATTTTCTTAACAACAAACACGTAAGGAGACGGCAATGGCGTTTGAAAGTCAGGATAAAGCCAAAGCCTACTGGGATAAGAACGTTAAACTGATGATAACCCTAATGGTTATCTGGTTTGTCGTTTCATTCGGCTGCGGCATCTTATTTGTAGATGTGCTCAATCAATTTCAACTAGGCGGGTACAAACTTGGTTTCTGGTTTGCTCAACAAGGCTCAATCTATGCCTTCCTAGGTATTATTTTCTACTACGCGTGGAAAATGCGCCAAATCGACCGTGAATTCGGCGTAGATGAGTAAGGAGTAACTCAGATGGATTTGAAAACTATCACTTACCTCGTGGTTGGTGCGACCTTTGTCCTTTATATCGGTATCGCGATTTGGGCACGTGCTGGATCGACAAAAGAGTTCTATGTTGCAGGCGGTGGCGTCAACCCAATCGCTAACGGCATGGCAACGGCAGCTGACTGGATGTCTGCAGCATCGTTTATCTCCATGGCAGGTCTGATTGCCTTCATGGGTTACGGCGGCTCGGTATTCCTAATGGGTTGGACTGGCGGTTACGTACTCCTAGCATTGCTACTTGCACCTTACCTACGTAAGTTCGGCAAGTTTACTGTACCAGAGTTCGTAGGTGAGCGTTTCTACTCAAATGCGGCACGTATCGTAGCGGTTGTTTGTCTTATCATTGCATCGGTCACTTACGTTATCGGTCAGATGAAAGGGGTCGGCGTTGCGTTCGGTCGTTTCCTCGAAGTGGACTACTCTACGGGCCTTCTGATTGGTATGTGTATCGTATTCATGTACGCGGTAATGGGCGGCATGAAAGGGATTACCTACACGCAGATTGCTCAATATTGCGTACTCATTTTAGCTTACACTATTCCTGCAATCTTTATCTCTCTGCAACTAACGGGTCACCCACTACCACAAATTGGTCTCGGGAGTACCATCCAAGGCACCGATGTGTATCTGCTCGATAGGCTCGACCAGGTGGTGACCGAACTCGGATTTAGTGAATACACCACTCAAGTGCGTGGCGATACACTCAACATGTTCGTTTACACTATGTCACTGATGATCGGTACTGCAGGTCTGCCACACGTAATCATCCGTTTCTTCACGGTACCTAAGGTTCGTGACGCACGTACCTCTGCAGGTTGGGCGCTAGTATTTATCGCTATCCTATACACGACTGCTCCAGCAGTATCTGCAATGGCTCGTCTAAATCTAATGGATACAGTTAACCCAGCGCCAGGTCAGCACCTTGCTTATGACGAGCGTCCTGACTGGTTCAAGAACTGGGAGAAAACCGGTCTACTTGGCTTTGAAGATAAGAATGGCGATGGCAACATCCAGTACACTTCAAGCGCAGCGACGAACGAGTTAAAAGTTGACCGTGACATCATGGTACTGGCTAACCCTGAGATTGCGAAGCTACCTAACTGGGTTATCGCCCTAGTGGCAGCGGGTGGTCTGGCAGCGGCACTATCAACGGCGGCAGGTCTATTGTTGGCTATCTCGTCCGCGATATCCCATGACTTAATCAAAGGTGTCATTAACCCGAATATCTCAGAGAAGAAAGAGCTGCTCGCCAGTCGAATCTCCATGGCGGTGGCGATTGCGGTGGCAGGTTATCTTGGCCTCAACCCACCAGGCTTTGCAGCAGGTACGGTAGCACTGGCCTTTGGTCTCGCCGCATCGTCCATCTTCCCGGCACTGATGATGGGTATCTTCAGTAAAGGCATCAACAAAGAAGGTGCGATCGCCGGTATGATTGCAGGTATCAGTATCACTCTGTTCTACGTATTCCAGCACAAAGGCATTCTGTTCATCGCCGATTGGAAATACCTAGAAAGCTGGGGCAGCAACTGGTTCCTAGGCATCGAACCAAACGCATTTGGTGCAATTGGCGCAGTGTTTAACTTCATCGTAGCGTTCGCAGTATCGAAAGTGACTGCAGAAACACCACAAGAAGTGAAAGACTTAGTTGAACACGTACGTGTTCCAGCAGGCGCTGGCGGTGCAGTAGACCACTAAAATATTCTACTCAAACCACAAAAGCCCCTACGGGGGCTTTTTTATTCGCTAAATTGAGTTAACTTAGCCCTTTAACCTTGTAGCAAGGATGCAAGATGTTCAAAAACAAGCACTTTCTAATCGCCTTACTGATCGCTCCGATCCTTTCTTTGATTGCCTACTTTGGTACCGACCTCGCACTGAGTGAAAAGCCTCACGCTGCCAAGGAAGGGGAAACCTATAAGCTCGCCGCCAAGTCTAATTGTCGGTATACCAGCGGCTTGTGTGACATGGAAAACGGTGAATTTAAAGTGCAGTTTCGTTCGGACAAGTTGACCGGCCAAGGATTGGACTTATCACTCAAATCTGCATTTCCGCTCGAGGGGGTTAAGCTGTCTATCGTTGCTGATCAAGAGAGTCCGGCCCAGCCACTGGATATGCAGGCGACTGATTCCACAGGCAAGTATTGGCAGATTTCTGTCGCAAAACCCGCCTCCGCAGAGAGCTGGCTCAGAGTGGCTATTCAGTCTGATGGCACCCTGTATTACGGTGAAACACAAACCGCGTTTGTCAAATACGAGACACTGTTTACTGAATAGAAGCGAGAAGCGAGAAGCGAGAAGCGAGAAGCGAGAAGCGAGAAGCGAGAAGCGAGAAGCGAGAAGCGAGAAGCGAGAAGCGAGAAGCGAGAAGCGAGAAGCGAGAAGCGAGAAGCGAGAAGCGAGAAGCGAGAAGCGAGAAGCGAGAAGCGAGAAGCGAGAAGCGAGAAGCGAGAAGCGAGAAGCGAGAAGCGAGAAGCGAGAAGCGAGAAGCGAGAAGCGAGAAGCGAGAAGCGAGAAGCGAGAAGCGAGAAGCGAGAAAACCATGCAAGGGTTGATAGACAGTGTCAACCCTTTTCTTTTAAATTCAGACGATTAAGCTTAAATATCAGCAAACTTTGCCTGCAACTTTCGACTCACTCATCACAAACTCCTCTCGAAGGACGAAGTCCGCTCTCGATTCTCGGAGCAAAGCGCTCTAGCATCTCGCAGCACGAAGTCCGTTCTCGAAGCTAGGCGTTGTTTGCGCTATATCCCGTCACCACCGATAAAGCTCTGTGAGCGACCATTAAATTGCTGGTCCATGTCGAGAGAAGGCTTATCCGTCTTTGGTCGGCCCACTATCTTCGCTGGTACACCCGCGACGGTGGTATGAGCAGGAACAGGCTGAAGCACCACCGAACAAGAGCCGATTTTCGCCCCTTCTCCCACTTCAATATTGCCGAGGATCTTGGCACCTGCGCCAATCATCACACCTTCTCGGATTTTCGGGTGGCGATCGCCGCACTCTTTGCCGGTGCCGCCGAGGGTAACGTCTTGCAGAATCGAAACATCATCTTCGACGACCGCGGTCTCACCAATCACAATGCCCGTTGCATGATCAAGCATAATGCCACGGCCAATGCGCGCCGCGGGATGAATATCGACCTGACAAGCGACCGAAATTTGATTTTGCAGGTAAGTTGCTAGAGCAATTCGGCCTTGCTTCCATAACCAGTTGGCCACTCGGTAGCCTTGCAACGCGTGGTAGCCCTTGAGGTATAACAGCGGCATCGAATACATTGCAACAGCAGGGTCACGATTGACCGTCGCACAAATGTCGCAAGCAGCGGCGGCACTGATACTTGGGTCTGCATTTAACGCTTCCTCGACCACTTCACGCACCGCCATCGCGGGCATCGAGGCGGTGTTGAGTTTATTCGCGAGGATATAACTCAGCGCCGCACTTAAGCTGTCATGCTTAATTATGGTCGCGTGGTAGAAGCTTGCTAACATTGGCTCCTGTTCAGACAGCTCACGAGCTTCTCGAACAATGGTTTGCCATACCTTCTGTTTTTCACAATGTTTCATGGTATTCCCTAGCACCGGTCAGTCCTCGACCGGTGTCATTACATTCTTTAGGCTTCGGCTCTCTTATCGCGCGCTAACAGATCTCGCGCGGCTAAATGGGCATCTTTGTCTTGATACAATACTTGATATATTTGGTCAACAATCGGCATTTCGACCCCCATCCGTTCAGCGAGCAAATAGACCTCTTTGGTGTTGCGATATCCTTCCACCACTTGGCCAATTTCCTGTTGCGCTGTTTCAACGTCTTTACCCTGACCTAGCGCCAAACCAAAACGGCGGTTACGCGACTGATTGTCGGTACAGGTCAACACCAAATCGCCAAGACCAGCCATCCCCATAAATGTCTCTGGCTGTGCGCCGAGCGCTGCGCCTAGGCGAGTCATTTCTGCAAGTCCTCGTGTGATCAGCGCGGTACGCGCGTTGGCACCAAAGCCAATCCCATCAGACATCCCTGCGCCAATCGCAATCACGTTTTTCACCGCACCACCAAGCTGCATGCCGATAAAGTCGCTGTTAGCGTAGACACGGAAGGTTTTACTGCAGTGAATTTTTTCTTGTAGATCTGCGACAAACTGGGTGTCCGGTGACGCCACCGAAATGGCCGTTGGCATTCCCATCGCCAGTTCTTTAGCAAAGGTCGGCCCTGATAACACCGCCAGCGAATAGCCTTCACCGAGAATATCGTGCGCGACTTCTTTAAGTAAACGTCCTGTTTCAGGTTCTAACCCTTTGGTCGCCCAGCAAATTCGTGAATCATCACTAAGGAATGGCTTGACGTTACTCAATACAATACCAAACACATGACTCGGCACTACCACCAACAGATCACGGCTGGCCTGAACCGCTTTCTCTAAGTCAGATTCAACAATCAACGACTCAGGAAACTCGATGCCCGGCAAGAATTCATGGTTGGCGCGGTCCGCTTCTAGGCGAGCCATATGCTCTGGCTCATGTCCCCAAATTACAACGTTGGCACCGTTACGTGCCAGAGAGATAGCTAAGGAGGTGCCGTAAGAGCCCGCACCCAGCACTGTCATGGCAATCTCTTTACCGTAGCCATTATTGGTCTTATCTTTCATTGTTCCGCCTGGTTCTGATCAAGACTAGAAGTTTGTCGATAGTCTCTCGCTCTGTGAGCTAAAGAGTAGCAACAAACGCCCAGCGATATAAGTACAAATAAAAAATGCACAGCGCATCATCGATATGACGCCTGTGCATTTTTTCGCAACTCTCTCAACCAACGCCGAGAGTGATGCCGTCATTACGCTTCTGACTGACCTTCTTGCTGAGCTTGCTGCTGCAGGTAGTTCATAAACAGAGCGTCAAAGTTCACTGGCGCTAGGTTAAGCTGTGGGAAGGTGCCTTTCACGACTAGGCTTGAAATAGTTTCACGCGCGTATGGGAATAGGATATTCGGGCAGAAAGCGCCTAGACAATGGGCAAGTTGACCTGCTTCCATTTTCTCTGCAGTGAAGATACCACCTTGTTGTACTTCACATAGGAAAGCGGTCTCTTCTGCGTTCTTCACTGTCACTGTCAGGCGCAGAACAACTTCGTATACGCCTTCGCCTAGTTCACGGCTTTGCGTGTCTAGATCCAGCTTAACATCAGGGTTCCACTCTTTTTGGAACATGTCTGGTGAGTTCGGCGCTTCGAAAGAGACGTCTTTAAGGAAGATACGTTGAATTGCGAAGTTTTGCGCTTCTTGTTGTGGTGCTGCTTCAGCCATTTTTAAAATCCTTTAATCCTGCGATAAATAGTCTGCATCGAGACTAACCGAGAGCGGTGACTATGACTAGGTTTCCAATGAAATTCGTGGAACTCTTCACATCTCTCTAAAACAAACGCTGACTTTTCAATCAGCGCTTAAGGTATCGGGTGTGGTTGGGTTACTTCTTCCCTTTCACAAGTGGCATGTTCGCTTCACTCCAAGCGATCAAACCGTTCTTCAGCAAGTTGACGTTCTCAAAGCCAGCTTTTGCCAGTAAGTTGGCACTCTCTTGCGCGGTTTGGCCCGACTTACATACCACAATGATTGGGTCAGATTTATGGTTTTCAAGGCCGCCAAAGTTACCCGCTTTGATGTCAGACGGTAAAATGTGAACTGCATCAGTAATATGACCCTTGCGGTACTCATCTTTACTACGGATATCCACAACTACACCGTTTTCACGGTTCATCAGTTGCGTGGTTTGCGCCGCCGTGATCTCTTTGTATGCCGCGGTCGTTGACTTAACAATATTCATAATAAGGGCAACCAATAGACCAACCCAAACCAGAGAGAGAATCATGTTCTCTTGAAAAAATGCGATGTACTCTTGCATGTCCTGTGCTCTTCGATAATAGCGCTGCCTCCAAGCGGATCAGCAGCACTAGGCTAAAATTCAGATTGGGAGTATAACTAGGATAGAGGGCCTACGCGAGTCAAATGCGCTCAGAATAAGAATCTGTTGCACATTTCTCTAGGCGCGCGGAAAAGGAAACGCGGTCACTTGATCAATGTGATCGCAGCCGATCGCTAACATTATCAAGCGATCAATGCCTAGCGCGACACCCGCACACTCTGGCAATCCCGATTTCAAGGCTTCGATGAGATGATAATCAATCGGTTGTGCGCTCAGCCCCATCTCGGTGCGCTTGGCGTTATCTTGCTCAAACCGCGCCAACTGCTCCTGCCAATGGTCCAACTCATGAAAACCGTTCGCCAGTTCAATACCTTTGAAATAGACTTCAAAACGGTCTGCTACTCTGGGATCGTTAGGGTTGATTTTGGCTAACGCGGCTTGTGAGGCGGGAAAGTCATAGACGAACGCAGGCACAGTCTGACCAATCTTGTCCTCCACGCCGATACTAAACAGCAGTTGCAACAAGGTATCTCTGTCTTGCTCTGGCTCAGCGATATCACTCAAACCCAGCGTTGCCGCTGCCTGTTTTAGCTCCGACATAGACCCTTGCAGTGGACACACGCCCAATACACGGATAAACGCTTGCTGATAGGTCATCCGCTCGGCAGCGCCACATTGCAGAACTCGTTGCAATAACGCATCCATTTCATCCATCAATTGATGATGGTCAAAACCGACCCGATACCATTCGAGCATAGTAAACTCGGGGTTGTGATAGCGGCCGCTCTCTTCGTTACGAAAGGCTTTATTGATTTGATAAATACAACCACTACCCGCTGCCAATAACCGCTTCATATGGAACTCGGGGCTAGTCATAAAGTAAAGCTTGCGCCCATCCGCATAACCGGGGCCGACAAATTCAGTCTGAAAAGTATGGAGATGAATGTCGGTCACGGTGGCGTGACTCATCGCCGGTGTGTCCACTTCGAGCACGTCCCGCTCTGCAAAGAACTGGCGAATTTGGCGGATAATGCTTGCACGCTGACGAAGCTGCTCAATAGGGGCGGTGGGTTGCCAATCAGTAGTCATACTTTCAATCTCATCATTCAATCAGGCTGGGAACATAGCAACTTTGTCGAGTTTTTCCTAGCTCAATTCGTCACGCTGAAAGAAGCCAGATTTTTCCGTACTACAGGGAAATTTACATAGTTGAAAACCGATTCTATTCATCAATGAGATAGCCGGTAACAAGCCAGTAACACCCACGCAGATTATCATTTAGCTCATAGTATTTTCCTGCGTGATTACAGTCACATAACCTATATTTTTTATGCTCTTGCATGCATTACCGGTGCAAAAACCCAATTACATCAATTTTTCTGCTAATGAGCTCTTCTACACTAACCCTACCACTTTTGGGGGTTTCAACATGCTGCGCACTGAGTCGTCAGCAAAATGTCGGCCCCCTGACTATAACAAGCGGAATACACCGCAATTTCACACTGGAGGATAACTGTGCAAACTATCACCACAGATATCGCAGTCATCGGCGCAGGCGGCGCCGGTCTTCGTACTGCTATTGCAGCAGCTGAAGCAAACCCTGACTTAGAAATCGCTCTGATTTCTAAAGTGTATCCAATGCGCTCCCACACCGTGGCTGCCGAGGGTGGCTCAGCAGCAGTTATCAAGGATGAAGATAGCTTAGACAACCACTTTAACGACACTGTTGGCGGTGGTGACTGGCTATGCGAACAGGATGTTGTTGAATATTTTGTAGAAAATGCGACTCGCGAAATGATCCAAATGGAGCAGTGGGGCTGCCCATGGAGTCGTAAAGAGAACGGCGAAGTCAACGTCCGTCGCTTTGGAGGCATGAAAGTCGAGCGTACTTGGTTTGCGGCTGACAAAACCGGCTTCCATATGCTTCATACCCTGTTCCAGACCTCAATGAAATACCAAAACATCAAGCGCTTTGATGAGTACTTTGTGGTCGACCTCATCGTTGATGACGGCGAAGTACAAGGCTTGATCGCGATTCACATGTCCGAAGGTGAGCTAGTCACTATCAAGGCGAAATCTGTGGTTCTCGCCACGGGTGGTGCCGGTCGTGTTTACCACTGTAATACCAATGGCGGCATCGTCACCGGTGATGGTATGGCGATGGCGTATCGTCACGGCGTGCCACTACGCGATATGGAGTTTGTTCAATACCACCCAACCGGCCTTCCAGGCACAGGCATCCTGATGACCGAAGGTTGTCGCGGCGAAGGCGGTATCATCGTCAACAAGAACGGCTATCGCTATCTGCAAGACTACGGTATGGGCCCAGAAACGCCGGTAGGCCAACCAAAGAACAAATACATGGAGCTCGGCCCACGCGACAAAGTATCGCAAGCTTTCTGGCACGAGCAACAAAAAGGCAACACCATCAAGCACCCTCTCGGTGATGTGGTGCACCTAGACCTACGCCACCTTGGCGAAGAGTACCTACAAGAGCGTCTACCGTTCATCTGTGAGCTTGCCAAAGCCTACGTGAACGTTGACCCAGCCAAAGAGCCGATCCCAATTCGTCCTACCGTTCACTACACCATGGGCGGGATTGAGACCAACGGCGAGTGTGAAACACGCATTAAAGGTTTATTCGCTGTGGGCGAATGTGCCTCGGTCGGCCTGCACGGTGCCAACCGCCTGGGTTCAAACTCACTGGCTGAGTTTGTGGTATTTGGACGAGTCGCGGGTGAACAAGCGGTCCAACGCGCCGCCGAGTTTAAAGGCTGGAACGACGCTGCCATCGATGCGCAAGTCCAAGCGGTTGAAGCGCGCATCAAAGCACTGATGAATCAAGAAGGCGACGAGAACTGGGCCGACATCCGAACTGAAATGGGTCACACCATGGAAGCGGGCTGTGGTATCTACCGCCAAGAAGATCTGATGCAAGCGACCATTGATAAGATCACCGAACTGAAAGAGCGCTACAAGCGCATCAGCATCAAAGATAAAGGCAAGGTCTTCAATACTGACCTTCTGTACGCTATCGAAGTCGGTTACGGTCTAGAAGTAGCGGAGGCGATGGTTCATTCAGCTATCTTGCGCAAAGAGTCTCGTGGTGCCCACCAGCGCCTTGATGACGGCTGCACTGAGCGCGATGACGAAAACTTCCTTAAACACTCGCTCGCATTCTACCAGCCTGACGCTGCACCGAGCATCGACTACAGCAAGGTCACCATCACTAAGTCGCAACCGAAAGCGCGTCTCTATGGTGAAGCCGCTGAAAAAGCCGCAGCAGAAGAAGCTGCGAAGAACGCAGAGGAGCAAGCATAATGTCAGCCAACCGCATTCAAAAAGTCGACATTCTGCGTTACGACCCAGAGCATGACGCAGAGCCGCATTTACAAGCTTTCGAAGTGCCATTTGATGAAACCATGTCGATCCTCGACGCGATTGGTTACATCAAAGACAACTTAGACAAAGACCTCTCTTACCGTTGGTCTTGTCGTATGGCGATTTGTGGTTCTTGTGGGGTGATGGTCAACGGGGTGCCGAAATTGGCATGTAAGAGCTTTCTGCGTGACTACCCAAGCGGCGTAAAAATTGAGCCTTTGGCCAACTTCCCAATCGAGAAAGACTTGATTGTCGACATGACGCCGTTTATCGAACGTCTTGAAGCGATCAAACCTTACATTATTGGCAATGATCGTAAGCCAGAAGATGGCACCAACTTACAAACACCAGAGCAGATGGCCAAGTACAAGCAGTTTGCTGGCTGTATCAACTGTGGTCTATGTTACGCGGCATGCCCACAATTTGGCCTCAACCCTGAGTTTATAGGACCCGCCGCTCTGACCCTAGCGCATCGCTATAACCTCGATAGCCGTGACAATGGTAAAGCCGAGCGTATGCAACTCATCAACGGTGAAAATGGTGCTTGGGGCTGTACGTTTGTCGGCTACTGTTCTGATGTGTGTCCTAAGAACGTGGATCCAGCAGCAGCGGTCAACCAAGGCAAAGTCGAGTCTTCGATGGATTTTGTCATCGCGATGCTAAAGCCTGATGGCAAACCAGTCAAAGAGGAGGCATAAGGATGAGCAACCGCAAACCTTACGTTCGTGAAATGAAACGCACCTGGTGGAAAGACCATCCTTTTTACCGCTTCTACATGCTTCGTGAAGCAACCGTGCTGCCATTGGTGCTGTTTACTTTATTCCTAACCTTTGGATTAGGTGCTTTGGTAAAAGGGCCGCAAGCGTGGCAAACCTGGTTAGACTTTATGGCTAACCCAGTGGTGGTCGCAATCAACATTGTGGCACTACTCGGCAGCCTGCTGCATGCACAAACGTTTTTCAGCATGATGCCGCAAGTGATGCCGATTCGCCTCAAGGGTAAACCCGTCGATAAGAAGATCATTGTGCTGACTCAGTGGGCGGCCGTGGCATTTATCTCACTCATTGTACTTATCGTGGTGTAAGGAGCAGTAACGATGAAACCCAACTACTCTGTAAACAGAACACCGAAACGTTCCGACGAGCCTATTTGGTGGGGTCTATTTGGCGCGGGAGGCACATGGTTTGCCATGATCACACCGGTGACCATTTTGGTTCTGGGCGTGCTTGCACCACTTGGCATTATTGACCCACAGTCACTCAGCTATGAGCGCGTGGCGGATTTTGCCACCAGCATCATAGGGGCACTGTTCATTATCGGTACTTTGGCGCTCCCAATGTGGCATGCGATGCACCGTATTCATCATGGTATGCACGACTTGAAATTCCACACTGGTGTGGTTGGCAAGATCGCGTGTTATGCCTTTGCTGGATTGATTTCCGCACTAGCGGTAATTTTTGTTTTGATGGTTTAGCCATCTCAATATGAAAAAAGCTGGCGAATGCCAGCTTTTTTATTGGTCAAGACGTTAGTTTTGCACCACCTTTTTGGTTTGATCCATCAGGCCCAGCGCACCAAATCCAGTAATTACATCCAGATTGGTGGTCAGCCCACTCTGGTCACCACCGCCAATGTAGTTTTGCGGCATCTGCACTTGGAAGTTTTGCAAGTTATTGTAAAGCGAGTTTGCTACATCTCGATTCAACTCAGCCAAATAGACTTCACGGTTCGCACCCAGCGCCGCATACTTGGCTTTTAAGATTTCCGCTTCCGCACGACCTTTCTCCAAAATCGCTTTCGCTTCATACTCAGCAGACAAGGCGTTGGCTTTTTGAATCGCTAAGTTGGCTTCAGCGATTGCCAGCTCTTTCTCTTTGTCGACTTCGGCTAGGCGTTTGGTTTTCTCGACCTCTACGATTTCACGCTCAGCAATTTGCCGTGCGACTTCCACCTCTTTTTGCTGTGAGATAATCGCTAGTTCCTTTTGACGCTGCGCATCCTGAACCTCGCGAGTGCGCTGAATCTCTTTGCGTAGCTGTTCAGTTTCGGCTTGGGCCTTCGACGTCTCTTGCTCCTGAATCGCGCGAATTCGGTCTGCAACTAGACGTTTCTTATCCGCCAACAGCTGGTCGAGCTGTTTCTCAGGTTGAGGATCGCCGATGGTTACCTGCGTCACTTGAATCCCATATTGCTGCAGTGGATTGTCTTGACGCACTGGCTGCCCTGCATTATCGAGCACCGGAACCGTTTTCCACACCAGTTGGTTAGTTCGTTGCAATTGGTTGGCGTTCGACTGATCGACACCCACCGGCGCTAAGTCTAACTCTTCAACTTCGACCTGACGACGCTCAGTGGTATAGATACCATTACGTAGCTGGTCACCAAGCTTCGACTTAAACTGGTTCAAGCCGCCCTGGAAAAACTCTTCCCCAGTGTATTGGGTCGCGGTGATCACGGTGACGTTGCGGGCATTTTTAACCAGTAGCGCATCGATCAAGTTGCTGTTATTACGAAACTCGCGGTGCATTTTAATCATGGCTTGAGGATCGTTGCTCAACTTAAAGCGAAACGTGACAGGAATCTGGCCGATGTAGGTATCCGCAAAACGAACCTGCACCGGCTCCAAACGCTGATAGAAATCCTCACCTTTGCTGTTGCCAAATGACACCGTAATCACTTGATCGTACTTGGTAATCTTTGACAGAAACGGCATACGAAAGTGAATGCCAGGCTCGGTAAACACATCCAGTTCACCGGTAATATTATTTTGGTGTACATAGCTATAGCCCGCATCAGTCATTAATACTGAGCTATTCACTGTTAACCCTAATGCAAGCAGCGGAACACCATATACCGCGGCACGCAGAGTGCGGTGAAGAGTCTGACGTCGTTTCTCCACCTTCGAGCTTTGTCCTAAGCCAAGATCATTCATTATTTTTCTCCATTTAATGTTGATTGAGTTACATAAACCATTCAAAAACAAGATGTTGCTAGTAACTCCTCAACACCGACAAATGTAACAAAATATGAGAGAAAGGAATAATCGAAAGATTGATTAAATTTGTGAATTATTTCCGAATAATTCACATCGGCAATAAAAAGAGACCAAGATCAACAAAGCCGACCCTAAGGTCGGCTTTGTGATTCAAGCATAGGATGCGATTACTTATAGGATGAAGCGACTGAGATCTTCATCTTCAACAAACTCACCAAGACGTGACTTCACATAGTCAGCATCAATGACCAGCTTAGTACCCGACTTGTCGGTGGCTTCGAATGAAATCTCATCCATTAGTCGCTCCATCACCGTGTGTAAACGACGCGCACCAATGTTTTCTGTGGTTTCATTCACCGTCCAAGCGGCTTCAGCAATTTGGGTAATGCCTTCTTCGGTGAACTCGATATCGACCTGCTCGGTTTTCATCAGCGCAATGTACTGCTCCGTCAGCGACGCTTTTGGCTCAGTAAGAATGCGCTTAAAGTCATGGCTTGATAGCGCTTCTAGCTCAACGCGGATTGGCAAACGACCTTGCAACTCAGGGATCAAGTCAGATGGTTTCGCTACTTGGAAAGCGCCAGAAGCAACAAACAGAATGTGGTCAGTTTTAACCATGCCATGCTTAGTCGACACTGTGCTGCCTTCAATCAAAGGGAGCAGATCACGTTGCACCCCTTCACGCGAAACATCAGGGCCCGAGCTCTCACCACGCTTACAAATCTTGTCGATCTCATCGATAAAGACGATACCGTTGTTCTCAACATTGTAGATGGCTTGCTCTTTTAGCTCTTCTTGATTGACCAGTTTCGCTGCTTCTTCTTCAGTAAGCGCTTTGAAGGCATCTTTGATCTTCAGCTTGCGTTTTTTCTTGGTATCGCCCGCTAGGTTTTGGAACATGCCTTGCAGCTGATTGGTCATCTCTTCCATGCCAGGAGGCGCCATGATTTCAACACCCATCTGCGGTGCCGCGATATCAATTTCAATTTCTTTATCGTCGAGTTTGCCTTCACGTAATTTCTTACGGAAGATTTGACGTGTGTTGGATGCGCTTTCATCCTGCTGCTCATTTTGTCCCCAAGCGTCACGCGCAGGTGGCAATAGCGCATCGAGAATTCGTTCTTCCGCCTGCTCTTCAGCGCGGAACTTCACTTTCTCCATTGCCTGCTGATGGGTCATTTTTATCGCCACATCAGTCAGGTCGCGGATAATCGTCTCGACTTCCTTACCTACGTAACCCACTTCGGTAAACTTGGTGGCTTCAACTTTAATAAACGGAGCGTTGGCCAACTTTGCCAATCGACGTGCAATCTCAGTTTTACCGACACCGGTTGGGCCAATCATCAGAATATTTTTTGGGGTAACCTCAACGCGCAAGCTCTCTTCAAGCTGCATACGGCGCCAGCGGTTACGCAGCGCAATCGCGACCGAGCGCTTAGCCT
The DNA here is from genome assembly GCF_023195835.1 of Vibrio sinaloensis. Lineage (NCBI taxonomy): Bacteria > Pseudomonadati > Pseudomonadota > Gammaproteobacteria > Vibrionales > Vibrionaceae > Vibrio > Vibrio sinaloensis. The sequence goes on from NZ_CP096199.1 coordinate 2,757,789, forward strand.
TTTCCTGACCGATAATATGGCGGTTAAGTTCGTGCACAATTTCACGAGGTGTCATTTCAGACATAGTTCAGTTCCTTAAGATTGGTTGGCCACTATCTTTGGTTTTACTCAGCATGCTCGGCAGAGGTTTCTAGTTCTTCAATAGTGTGATGATGGTTGGTGAAGACACAAATGTCACCAGCAATTTTGAGTGATTTTTCCGCGATTTCACGCGCATCTAAATCGGTATTTTCTAGCAGTGCGGTTGCCGCAGCTTGAGCGAAGTTGCCGCCAGAGCCAATCGCAATCAGATCGTTTTCAGGCTGCACTACGTCACCGTTACCGGTGATGATCAAAGAAGCGGTTTCATCGGCAACGGCCAGCAGCGCTTCCAATTTACGCAGAGCGCGGTCACTGCGCCAATCTTTTGCCAGTTCAACCGCTGCCTTGGTTAGGTGGCCTTGGTGCATTTGCAACTTGCTTTCAAAGCGCTCAAACAGAGTAAAAGCATCTGCGGTGCCACCAGCAAAGCCCGCTAGAACCTTGTTGTTATAGAGGCGACGCACTTTGCGCGCATTGCCCTTCATTACTGTGTTACCTAGCGATACTTGTCCATCACCAGCGATGACGACTTTGTTATTACGACGTACGGATACAATGGTAGTCACGAGTAGGGCCTCATAATTTTTTTCATTCAGTGATAGAAACAATATGAGGTTGAAGATTTGCGAATTCAAGGGTAAACCCAGCGGAGAAACACCACCAAAAAAAACGAACCCATTCGGGTTCGTTATTGCAGGGTTTTATTGCGCCTCTTTCCAAATCGCGCACGGCTCTATCTTGGCTCGCTGCAATTTGTGCTTGTCGCGTTCGGCGTCGCGCTTAAACTTGTAGGGCCCCAGCACCACGCGATACCAACTGCTGTCTTCTTTCTTACGAATCTTGCTGTTAATACCTTGGAACGCGATATCGAGCTTACGCGCTTCGGCATCTTTGGCGTTCTTGAAGGCACCACACTGCATGATATAAGGAATTTCCGACACCACTTGTTCTTTGGCTTGCACTTCCACTTCTCGACTCGGTAGCGACTCGACGTAATCCCACTTTTCTTCAGGCGGTGGCGGTAAGGCAGTTTGAGGTTTTGGCTTCGGCTGAGGTTTCGCCGGCTGAGCAACAGGTGTCGGTGGCTCCGGATCTTGACTCAGCAAATACAGTCCATAGCCAAAAGCAGCCACCAAGGTCACGGCCAGTAGGCCACTGCGCCATGGTTTACCTCGTGCTGGGGTTTTCTTTTTGGTGGGCTTGCGGCTATTGGTGCCACGCCCTCTTTTTACGTAATCTCGATTGGCCACGACAGAATATCAATGAAATTAATGTCAATTGAGCGATATGTTAAAGCAGATTGCGACGTGAGAACAGTATTGAAATGGAAGCGGCGCATCAAAATGCGCCGCCCAATTCTAAACTCTTTTATATCACGCGTGGTGGCGCGGCACTGTCGCGAACCACGAGTGTGGTTTCAAGCAAACGCGAGCCAGCTCGTACGTCATGACCACGCAGCAGTTCTAGCATCATCAGCATAGCTTGACGGCCAATCTCGTAACGAGGCTGAGAAATCGTCGTTAACGGTGGATCGCAGTACTGAGCGAACTGAATATCGTCGAAGCCAACAACAGACAAGTCTTGAGGCACTCGGATGCCAAGCTTTTTCGCTTCTTGAATCGCACCGATCGCCATCGCGTCGTTGTGGCAGAACACAGCGGTCGGCGGCTCAGGCAACGACAGTAATTGACGTACCGCTCGCGCACCCGATTCAAAGCTGAAATCGCCAAATGCACGATAGTTAGGGTTCATCGTCACTCCGGCTCGGCGCAGCGCTTGCTGGTACCCCTGCTGACGGAAATGACACAGAGCCGCGGACTGTGGTCCAGATATCTCGGCGATGCGCTTATGCCCCATTTGAGTGAGGTAGTTGACCGCTTCAAAAGCAGAGGTCAAGTTGTCGATATGCACCGTAGGAAGCTCCAGCTCAGGCGCATATTCACACGCCATCACCATAGGCGGTAAGTTTTTCTGCTCGGGTTTGCTGACATCAAACGGCAAATCTGTACCGAGCAGTAACATGCCATCGGCTTGCTTGGTGAATACAAGGTTGACGAACGAGCTCTCGCGCTTTTTCTGCTGACCACTATCGCCTAGTAGTACAATGTAGCCATGCTCCATCGCCGCGTCTTCGATGCCGCGAATGATTTCAGTGTAATAAGGGTCACAGATATCAGGAATGATCGCGATGATCGTTTTGGATTCGTTGCGGCGCAGATTCCTTGCCAACGAATTTGGTGAATATCCAGCTTCTAAAACAGCGTCTTCTACTCGTTTTCTCGTCGCTGATGATACTTTTTCCGGATTCATTAGCGCACGCGAAACCGTCGCTGTCGAAACTCCCGCAAGCTGGGCAACATCCTTCATTGTCGCCATAGTGTACTAACCTCTTAAATATTCCAATCTGGTAGCCAATGCCACCTAAGCCTCTAGATAAAACATCATGCCGTCAGTGCAAAAACAGCGGCACGAACTCGCAGGCTAAAACCTATCTTCTAATTACTTGCATTAAGCAATCGTTTAACTTGCAAAGTATGATGTGAAAACAACGCATTGCAACTCACCTAGTGTATTCATTTCACAACACAAAGTTACGGGAGATTTAACAAAATCAGCAGTCAGTAGGCGATCTTCATCACAAATAAATGAAAAAAACGTGAATAGGGAACGCCGTAGTTATGATAAAGGCTGGCGATGACCATTTATGCCATCCATTGCGTAAGCCGTTAACTCAAGTCTTGCGGCTCGATATCGAGTGTCCAACGCACCTTTTTGGCGTGGGGCAACAGCGCAATGGCGGGCTTTGCACTGGTCAGTAGCTTTTGCATCACAGGACGACTTTCGGTCTGTAATAATAGCTGCCAACGGAACTTTCCGGCGCGTTTGGCTAGCGGCGCGGGCGTCGGGCCTAACACTTGGCATCCCTGCTCAAACAGGGGGTGTGATTCCAAAGTATGACGAACTTGGCGCAAGAACGTTTCCACCAGCTCCGACTGATTGGCCTCGGCGCGAAACAAGGTCAGAAAAGAGAAAGGGGGTAACTGCGCCACTTTGCGCTCTTGCAGCGCGGTTTCGGCAAAGTAATGGTAACTCTTATTCAGCAGCGCTTGCAGCAAACTATGCTCGGGGTGGTGGGTTTGTAAAATCACCTCGCCCGGCTTGCTGGCACGGCCTGCACGACCCGCGACCTGAATAAACAGCTGTGCCAAGCGTTCAGAGGCACGAAAATCGCTACTATACAGTGAGCCGTCCACATCCAGCAGCGCCACTAATGTCACATCAGGAAAATGGTGGCCCTTGGCTAACATTTGAGTGCCGATCAGGATCTGATACTCACCACGACGAATCGACTCCAACGCACTTTCCAGGCTGCCTTTGCGCCGGGTGCTGTCACGGTCAATACGTATGGTTCGGTAATCAGGAAATAGCTCGGCTAATTGGGTCTCAAGCTGCTCGGTCCCCACGCCAACGGTGACTAAATGGGTCGAGCCGCACCCTTGGCATTGATGAATAATGGGTTGCTGTGAACCGCAGTGATGGCAACGGATCTCGTTACTATGTTGATGATAAGTGTAATAGGCATCGCAGCGCTTACATTCAGCAATCCAGCCACAGTCATGGCACATTAATGCCGGTGAAAAACCGCGCCGATTGAGAAACAGCATCACCTGATTGCCGGCATTGAGGTGTTTACGCATCTCAGCAATCAAAGGGGCCGATAAGCCGCTTTCGAGATAGAGCCCTTTAACATCAAGCACTTTATTGGTGGTTGCGGTCGCATTGCCTGCGCGCGCACTCAGCACCAAATGGTGGTACTTGCCAGCCAGCGCATTATATAAAGTCTCAAGGGCTGGAGTGGCAGAGCCGAGCACTATTGGGATCTGCTCTTTACTGGCACGCATCACCGCAACATCACGAGCATGGTAGCGCAAACTGTCTTGTTGCTTGTATGAAGCGTCATGCTCTTCATCGACAATAATGATGCCTAGCTTGGCAAATGGCGTCAGTAACGCCGAGCGAGTACCAATCACGATACCCGCGGCCTTGTCTCGAGCGCTAAGCCAAGCGTTTAAACGCTCCGTATCATTCAATCCTGAATGGATCACCTCGACCGGGACATTAAAGCGCTTTTTAAATCGATTGATGGTTTGTGGCGTTAAGCCGATTTCTGGCACCAATACTAGCGCTTGTTCGCCTTTCTCGAGTACGGGCTTAATCAGGTTAAGGTAGACTTCGGTTTTGCCCGAGCCGGTTACCCCTTCCAGCAGATAACAAGCAAACCCGTCATTGCTATTAACTGTCGCAATCGCCACCGCCTGCTCGGCATTGAGTTTGGGCTTATCTACCGCCGCTTCAATATCATGAGGCCATTGACCGAGCTCTGGCTTTTTCTCAACGGATTCAATCCAACCTTTCTCGACCAAGGTTTTCAGCACCGATGAGCTTATCTCCTGATCAAGCATGGCTTGATGCGCCACTGGCCCGCCTTCGAGCATATGCATCACTTTAGCCTGTTTCACCGCTCGGCCAAATCCCTGCATCAGTTGATCGCGGCCCTGACGAGTTAATTGCCAAGAGACTAAAGTGGCAAAGTCCGCCGGCTTTCCTTTGCGCAGCGCACTCGGCATGGCATTAAAAAGCGTATCTCCCAGCGGGTATTGATAATAAAGGCTGCACCACTGTAATAACTGGTAGAGTTTTTGCGGCCATACGGGCTGGTTGTCGAGGACTTGTTGAATGGGTTTGAGCTTGCTCTGATCAAACTGCGATTCATGAGTCAGTGCCGTGACCACCCCAACCAAGGTTTGACGACCAAATGGTACAGAGACCCGTCCCCCTATAATGGGAAACAGGTGACTGGGTATCAGATAGTCAAATTGTTTATCGAGTGGCACAGGCAGCGCAACTCGAGCAATCGTTGGGCGCATAATCGCTATCAAGCTCTTGGAGAGGTAACGTGGTTTAGTCTAAGGGAAAAGCCCCGCACAAGAAAGAGAGACAGTCAGATACTCCCCTCCCCCTTGCGGCTAAAAAAGTAGCAGTTTTCTTCGCTAACGGCTTGATCCCTGAGTCTCGATTCATTACTATATCGCGCCTTAGAGATATGGCTTGCCAACTGGCAGCGGTATCCAAGCAATTTTTATTAACTACGTGTGGTGTCCGGCTTAGCATCGGATAGCGACACGGCCTATATTCAGAGGTTCTCCCATGAAAGCTGGTATCCACCCAGAGTACAAAGCAGTTAAAGCGACTTGTTCTTGCGGTAACTCTTTTGAGTTCAACTCAACGCTAGACAAAGATTCTATCCACCTAGACGTATGTGACAAATGTCACCCGTTCTACACTGGTAAGCAACGTATCGTTGATACAGGCGGCCGTGTTGATCGCTTCAACAAGCGTTTCGGTGCTCTATCAAGCAAGAAGTAATCACTGCTTAGATATCGAATCAAGAAAAGGACGCTCAGGCGTCCTTTTTTGTTGCCTATAATCAGGTTATCTCGGCGTTATCAGTGCATTGTGTTACCAATGACGGCAAGACCTAGCGATATCTCTTGATATCTGGTCTTATCAGCCTACTTTTACTACTTTTTATTGCTTCCGCTCGCATCCTGACCTATGCAGCTTGACTTAGTTACTCTAAAATGGGTTCCCCCTTTCCTTATAACTATTAACGAGTACCCACACCTATGTCTGATGACAATCGTCAACCACTATCCCCTGAAGAACAATTTCGTCAACAAGCATTGGATTACCATGCCTACCCAACCCCAGGCAAAATTTCGGTCGAACTCACTACGCCGGCCGAGACAGCAAAAGATCTGGCTCTCGCCTACAGCCCAGGTGTAGCAGAACCTGTACGTGAAATCGCGCAAAACGTCGATAACGTTTATAAGTACACAGCAAAAGGCAACATGGTTGCGGTGATCTCTAACGGTACCGCTATTCTTGGTTTAGGTAATCTAGGCCCAATGGCATCAAAGCCTGTGATGGAAGGTAAAGCACTGCTATTTAAGCGCTTTGCAGGTCTTGATTCGATTGATATTGAAGTGAAACACCGCACTATCGAAGAGTTTGTCGATACCGTGGCAAACATTGCCGACACCTTTGGTGGTATCAACCTCGAAGATATCAAGGCACCTGACTGTTTTGAGATTGAAAAGCAGCTGATTGAGCGTTGTGATGTGCCGGTCTTCCACGACGATCAGCATGGTACCGCGATTGTCACCGCAGCAGGTATGCTCAATGCGATTGAGTTACAAGGAAAGAAACTGCAAGACGCAACTATCGTGTGTCTGGGGGCAGGTGCTGCGGCCGTCGCCTGTATGGAACTGCTGATCAAATGTGGCGCGATGCGCGAGAAAATTTACATGCTTGACCGCAAAGGCGTTATTCACACCCGTCGTGACGACCTAAATGAGTACAAGCAACTGTTTGCCAACAACACAGATAAACGTACGCTGGAAGATGTAATTGAAGGCGCTGACTTGTTCCTTGGCGTATCGGGGCCAAACCTGCTGTCTCCAGAAGCGCTGGCACTGATGGCATACAAGCCTGTGGTATTTGCTTGTTCAAACCCAGATCCAGAAATCAAGCCAGAGCTTGCTCAACAAGTTCGCCAAGACCTAATCATGGGTACTGGTCGCAGTGATTACCCAAACCAAGTCAACAATGTACTCTGTTTCCCATTCATTTTCCGCGGCGCTCTGGATGTACGCGCCAGTGAAATTAATGATGAGATGAAACTTGCCGCCGTTGAAGCGATTCGTCAACTAGCCAAAGAAGAGGTCCCGGCTGAAGTGCTCACTGCTGCGGGCATTGATAAGCTTTCTTTTGGTCCTGATTACATCATTCCTAAACCAATGGATCCGCGACTACTGCCTCGCGTGGCGAAAGCCGTGGCTCAAGCAGCAGTAGATTCTGGTGTTGCACGTATCGAAATGCCTGAAAACTACATGAGCGAGTAAGATACAAGTTGCAATAAAAACCGCTGTTTGATACAGCGGTTTTTTTTATTAGGCGCTAAGCGAAAAATTAGGTGCAAGGGTTCTATTCATCAAATGCTTCAAACTCGATGCCCATTTCGGTCATCAGTTTTTTGACTTCGGCCGGAATATCATCCGGACGATCTTTACGCAAATCTTCATCCGTCGGTAGTGGCTGTCCGGTATACGCATGCAAAAACGCTTCGCACAGCAACTCACTGTTGGTCGCATGGCGTAGGTTATTGATCTGACGACGCGTGCGCTCATCAGTTAAAACCTTTAATACTTTCAATGGAATAGAAACAGTGATCTTCTTTACTTGTTCACTTTTCTTTCCATGCTCAGCGTATGGGCTAATGTATTCGCCATTCCAGTCTGCCATTGCGCACCTTTGTAAATAATTGTGTTTTAAATTAGAAACCGCAATTTTAGCGGGATTTATGTCCACAAGCAAAGACATATAGACGTCTAGAAGTATTGACGTCCACATTTTTGACAAGTAAAGTGGTGAGATATGGAGCAGGAAGCGCTGCTTTTACCCGTTCAGGTATAGCGTATTCCCCACAAATAGTCACGATAGTTCGAAAGGAAACACCTATGAGCACCCGCAAACCAGCCACAATCGCGGTACGTACTGGTATCGAGTCAGACACTCAACATCACGCCGTTGTTCCCCCTATTTATCTCTCGACGAACTATGGTTTCCCTGCGTTTGGGGAAGTACCAAAATATGACTATACCCGCTCAGGTAATCCTAATCGTGGCTTACTAGAAACCGCCCTGTACGAGCTCGAATCAGGTAAAGGCGCGGTGGTAACCAACTGCGGAACTTCGGCACTCAACCTTTGGGTATCGGCTTTCTTGGGGCCTCAGGATTTGATTGTCGCTCCTCACGACTGTTATGGCGGCACCTACCGTCTATTCAATACGCGGGCCAATAAAGGGGACTTCAAAGTCCTATTTGTCGATCAATCCGACCCACAAGCGCTCGCCGATGCATTGAGCCAAAAGCCAAAGCTTGTTTTGCTCGAAACCCCATCCAACCCTCTAGTGCGCGTGGTGGACATTGAACAGGTCTGCCAGCAAGCGCATCAAGTTGGAGCTCTGGTGGCGGTCGACAATACCTTCTTGACGCCCGTTTTCCAAAAGCCGCTTGAGCTTGGAGCAGATTTTGTTATCCATTCGACGACTAAGTACATCAACGGCCACTCTGATGTTATTGGCGGTGTGGTGATCACCAAAACAGAGCAACATGCTGAGGAGCTTGCGTGGTGGGGCAACTGCCTGGGCGCCACGGGTACCCCTTTCGACAGCTACATGACCCTGCGTGGCATTCGCACCTTAGGCGCGAGAATGAAAGCGCACGAAGAGAGTGCCAATGCCATTTTGCACTATCTGCAAAGCGAGCCTTTGGTCGGCACCATCTATCACCCTAGCCTGCCCGAGCATCCAGGGCATGAGATTGCCAAAAAGCAACAAAGTGGCTTTGGCTCTATGTTGAGCTTTGAGTTTGCAGGCAGCTTTGAGCAATTGAAGGCGTTTGTCGGCCAACTTGAACTGTTCTCTTTGGCCGAATCTCTCGGTGGGGTGGAGAGCCTGATTTGTCATCCTGCCTCAATGACTCACCGTGCGATGGGTGACGTCGCCTTGGCAGAAGCGGGCATTTCTCAACTGTTGCTGCGTCTGTCTGTGGGTTTAGAAGACAGCGACGATCTCATTGACGATCTCAAGCAAGCCTTTGCGACAGTCAAGGAGGCGCAATAATGTCTAAGACTCCTCGCCAACTGCATAAATTTGGTGGCAGCAGCCTCGCTGACCCAGATTGCTATCAACGCGTTGCGGGCATTTTAAAACAATACTCAAACAGCGACGATCTGATTGTTGTCTCTGCCGCAGGCAAAACCACCAATAGATTGATCGCCTTCACCGAAGCGTTACATAAAGATGGCCGCCTCGCCCATGAAGAGTTGCAATCTTTACGTCAATATCAGTCTGAGCTTATCGAATCACTGATTGAGGGCGAGGCTCAGCAACAGCTGCTCGCCACACTACACGATGAGTTCAGTACGCTCGGCGAGTTGACCGCACCGCTAACTCAAGCAGACAAAGCATCGGTGTTGGGCCATGGTGAAGTGTGGTCTTCACGTTTGCTTGCCGCACTACTTAATCAAAACGGATTAGCCGCCGTCGCTCAAGACGCGCGCTCATTTTTACGCGCGGAATCGGGCACACAGCCTGAGGTAGACTTCGGTGCCTCTTACCCGCTGATTAAAGAAGCCCTGATTCAGCACGCGCATCATCGGGTGGTGATCACCGGCTTTATGGCTCGAGACACACAAGGGCATACGGTTCTGCTCGGTCGTAATGGCTCAGATTATTCCGCTACCGTTATTGGCGCACTGGCGGAAGTGAGCCGTGTGACTATCTGGAGTGACGTCGCTGGGGTATACAGTGCCGACCCAAGACTGGTCAGCGACGCTTGTTTGCTGCCGCTACTCAGACTCGATGAAGCCAGCGAGCTCGCGCGCTTGGCCGCGCCCGTACTGCATAGCCGCACTCTGCAGCCTGTGGCCCAGAGCACGATGGATCTGCACTTGCGTTGCAGCTATCAACCCGAGTCTGGTTCTACCCGTATTGAGCGCGTCTTGGCGTCAGGACGCGGAGCCAAAATTATCTCTTCTCTGGATGAGGTGCTGTTGATTCAACTCAGTTTCGCCGCAGGACACAACTTTGAGCGCCTAGAGCGCGAAGTCTTGTCTAGTCTCAAGCGAGCGCAACTTGAACCACTCACTTATGAAGCACAGCCAGACAAGCATCGAATTAACTTGGCTTACACCAGTGAAATCGTCGGCGGCGCTCTTGAGCACCTGCAAGACGTCGCCTTTGAAGCTGAGCTAAAACTCAAAGAGGGTTACTCCATGGTTGCCGCGGTCGGCGCTGGTGTCACCAAAAACCCGAATCACTGCTATGGCTTTTACCAACAACTCAAAAATGCGCCGGTCGAGTTCATTTCTGAGTCGCTGTCCGGATTAAGCCTAGTCGCGGTATTGCGTCAGACTCAGACTCACCCTCTGGTGAAAGCCATTCATAGTCAGTTATTTCAAGCGCAAAAGCGCGTCGCCATTGCCTTGTGTGGTAAAGGCAACATCGGCTCAAGTTGGTTAACGCTATTTAGCGAGCAAAAGACCGAACTCGAAAAGCGCCACGGCATGAACTTTGAGTTGGTTGCCGTCATCGATAGCCAAACCTATTGGTTCAATCCCGCAGGGATAGACCCGAACCAAGTCAGCGCTCATTTTGATGAAGAAGCGGTAAGTTACCAAGATGGTCAATGGATAGAAAAGCTCGGCGCAATCCAGGGCTATGATGATTTGGTCGTGCTCGACGTCACCGCCAGCAAAGAACTCGCAGGACGCTATTTAGAGATTGCCGAGCAAGGGATGCACCTCATTTCTGCCAATAAAGTTGCTGGCTCAGCCTCAAGCCAGTACTACCATCAAGTCCAAGATGCGTTCGCGAAAATTAATCGCCACTGGCTGTACAACGCCACGGTCGGTGCAGGTCTGCCGATTAACCATACGGTGAGAGATCTGCGTGAGAGTGGCGATGATATTACCGCTTTATCGGGTATTTTTTCTGGCACCTTATCATGGCTGTTTCAGCAGTATGACGGCAGCGTCCCTTTTGCAGAACTGGTTGACCTCGCCTGGCAGCAAGGGCTCACTGAGCCGGACCCTCGAAGCGACCTCGACGGCTCAGACGTAATGCGTAAGTTGGTTATCCTCGCCCGTGAGTCGGGATTAGCCCTGGAGCCAGAAGCGGTTAAAGTAGAAAGCCTAGTGCCCGATGAACTGGCTGAGTTATCACTGGATGAGTTTTTTGATAACAGCCAACTGCTGAGCGAGCTACTCGCCGAGCGGCTGCAAAAAGCGCAACGTGAAGACAAAGTTCTGCGTTATGTTGCCCGCCTAGAGAAAAACGGCAAAGCCACCGTTGGGGTGGAGGCACTCAGCAAAGAGCATGCACTAGCGAACCTGCTTCCCTGTGACAACATCTTTGCGATTGAGAGCAAATGGTATAAAGATAACCCGTTGGTGATTCGTGGTCCTGGCGCGGGGCGAGAGGTCACCGCAGGCGCAATCCAATCAGACCTCAACCTACTCTCCAGCCTACTTTAGATATAGGGCGCTAGTATTAAGCTAGCGCCTTTTTTATCGCTCATCAGTGCGATAACTAAGGCTGGCGACTAAGTTGAAAACTGCTCATTATTAACTTGAGAAAAATTCATACTGACATAGTTGACTTTAAAACGTATTCAATACATTCTGTAGACATATAGACGTCTAAACGTCGATTTGAATATTTAGTTTGTTGGCAGGGCTGCCACAGGGAGAGAGTAAGATGGGATACACACACGCCAGTCATATCGACGCTTTAAATCAGAATATTGCTGAACTGTCTGACAATATTAATGTGTCTTTTGAGTTTTTTCCGCCAAGCAACGAGAAAATGGAAGAAACGCTGTGGAATTCGGTCCATCGCCTGAAAGAGCTTAAGCCAAAGTTTGTTTCTGTTACTTACGGGGCAAACTCAGGAGAGCGCGACAGAACTCACTCGATCATTAAAGAAATCAAATCAGAGACTGGTTTGGTTGCAGCCCCACACTTAACCTGTATCGACGCATCCCGAGAAGAACTGATCCAAATCGCCGACGATTACTGGGCGAACGGTATCCACAATATCGTCGCGCTGCGTGGCGACATCCCACCAGGTGGTGGCAAGCCTGACATGTATGCCTCTGACTTAGTTGAGCTATTAAAAGCGCGTCATGACTTTGATATCTCTGTCGCTGCTTTCCCAGAAGTCCACCCTGAGGCAAAAAGTGCTCAGGCCGATCTACTCAACCTAAAACGCAAAGTCGACGCTGGCGCAAACCGAGCGATTACCCAGTTCTTTTTTGACGTAGAAAGCTACCTACGCTTTCGTGACCGCTGTGTCGCCGCAGGCATTGATGTCGAAATTGTACCGGGCATTCTCCCTGTCTCTAACTTCAAACAAGCCTCTCGATTTGCCGCGCAAAATGCGGTGAAAGTGCCAGGCTGGATGGCTAAACAATTTGAAGGGCTCGATGATGACCCAACCACCCGCCAACTGGTTGGTGCCAGCCAAGCGATTGACATGGTGCGTATATTAAGTCGTGAAGGGGTAAAAGATTTCCACTTCTACACACTAAACCGCGCCGAAATGACTTATGCACTTTGCCACACGTTAGGTGTGCGTCCTCAAGTCTAAACATCATTGAGTACTTAAAACTAAAAAGGCTGAACCACTAGGTTCAGCCTTTTGCTATTCAGGAAATGTCGATTACTCAACTTCGTCCATTTTGCCCAGCAAGTTACGGATGCGCTCTTGCCACGCGGTATGCTCTTGCTGCATTTGTTGCGCCTTTTGCTCCAGCTCTTCACGGCTGCTACGCAGTTCGTTTGCTTCAGCCGCTAACTTCTCTTTCTCTTCTTTCAGCTCTTCCACTTCCATCTGTAGAAGGGCAATCGTATCAACAGCGGTTTGAATTTTTGCTTCTAATTGTTCTAGTACTTCAAAAGACATCTTAGCCTACCTATAGGTTATTCTGAGAAGGGATTTGATCATCGGTGACCAAAACCTCATTTGCTACCATTCTACTCAGGCGAGAGCAGAGAAACACTCCCTATGTTGTAGTTTTTGCGCCATTCGATTAAAAATTCAGCGCAAATTGACAATACCCTAACTTCAGCGGTGTTGAGAGCAATTGAGACTCAATATAACCAGCATGATTGATCCAGTTCAATGGTTAATCTAGCAAAAAAGCAAACGTTTCCTTTTTGATGTGCTAAAATTCGGCCGGTTCAAATTCTCTCTTTCCTTTTATATTGGAGTCATCATGAAACGCGATTTAGCAATGGCCTTTTCTCGAGTTACCGAAGGCGCAGCCCTTGCCGGATATAAGTGGCTGGGTCGAGGCGATAAGAATGCCGCAGACGGTGCAGCAGTCGAAGTCATGCGCAGCCTACTCAATAAAACCGAGATCAGCGGCGAAATCGTTATTGGTGAGGGTGAAATCGATGATGCACCTATGCTTTACATCGGTGAACAAGTGGGCCTTGGCGGCGACGAAGTCGATATCGCCGTCGATCCAATCGAAGGTACTCGAATGACTGCAATGGGGCAATCGAACGCCTTAGCGGTGTTGGCAGCAGGCGAAAAGGGCAGCTTTCTAAAAGCACCCGATATGTATATGGAAAAGTTAGTCGTTGGCCCCGGCGCTAAAGGTTGCATTGACCTCAACAAGCCGCTCAAAGAGAACTTAGAAAACATCGCCTCTGCGCTCAATAAGTCTATCGACACACTAGTAGTTGTTACCTTAGCCAAGCCTCGACATGATGATGTTATTGCCGAGATGCAAGCCATGGGCGTTCGCGTTTTTGCTGTGCCAGATGGCGATGTTGCTGCCTCAATTCTTACCTGTATGCCAGATAGTGAAGTGGATGCGATGTACTGTATCGGTGGCGCGCCAGAGGGCGTTGTCTCTGCCGCGGTGATTCGCGCTCTTGATGGCGACATGCATGGCCGATTACTGCCACGCCATGAAGTAAAAGGTGACACCGAGGAAAACCGCATCTATGGCGCTGCAGAACTAAAACGCTGTGAAGAGATGGGAGTACAAGCAAATATCGTACTCGCAATGGAAGATATGGCTCGCAGTGACAATGTTATTTTCTCTGCGACAGGCATTACTAAAGGTGACCTGTTAGAGGGCATTGCTCGCCAAGGCAATATAGCGACAACCGAAACCTTGCTAATCCGTGGCCGTTGCCGCACGATTCGTCGCATCAAATCGACCCACTATCTCGAGCGTAAAGATCCAGAAGTGAGAGACATTATTCTCTAAACCATTGATAGAGCAATTCATTCAATAGCAACTACGCAGGCCACCTTTTCGGTGGCCTGTTTACTTTGCGAGCAAAAATTGAACTATGGCCTTCATTGCATATACTTAATCCAAGGGATTGAGTCACACTCAGTGCGAATATCGCAGTAGCTTGACTTAAGATAACCAAGCCTAGTCGATGGGCTAAATATTACACGTCATCTTGGTACAGGTAGTCTATGATTCGACTAGTGTTGATTTGCCTACTGTTTTGTTGTCGCATAGGAGTTGCATCGCCTATTGTTATTGACGATGACTTTGCACAAGTCAAGGTTCCCACCCCACTGCTAACCGCTGTGGGCGAACCCAATCTACAGGCGCAACAAGTGTTGCAATCGACAACATTTAGCACCGAATTTTACCAGCAGTCCACTACACCCAATCCAAACCACTATTGGCACCAGCTCACCATTTCCGCTCAATCGCTCTCAAGCACCAAATCGCTAGTATTACTGTCACAAAATCATATTTTGCAACACCTCGATGTGTACCTATTCGAGGGAGATAAGCTGATACAGTCACAGCAGTTGGGCATCAATGACAGACCAATCAATTCACAAAGCTACTTAGATAAAGTGTTTCGTTTCAATATCGAGTCAAACAGTAATCTAACCTTATTGATCAGTAAGCAGACCGACGGCCCTTCGATAGTGCCGCTCAAAATCATGACTGACACCGCTTACAATCTATATGCAGATCAAATGCGCTTGTTTTGGGGAGTTGTAATCGGCACTTTTCTCGCACTGGCCATCTATAACTGTGTGGTCTATGCACTAAACCTACGCAACACTCAGTACGTTTGGTATCTACTGTTCCAACTGTTTATATTTTTGCAGTTTGCAGCGTTACATGGCTTTGGCTATTTGATTTTGCCCGATCAGTTTTGCCGATGGTTAGCCAAACATATGGGCGTTTTACACTTACTGTTGCTCTGGTCGGCTTTGATGTTTGCCAAGCACTTTCTCGAGGTCAGGACATATCGGCCACGAGTCTACCCTATACTAGAGAAAGCCAAATGGGTCCTCCCGATTCTAATTGGGATTTCGCTTTTCCTTAGCGAACAACAGCGAATGATCGTTACCTCGCTGATGATTCTACCCGTGAGCTATCTCTGTATCAGCACAGCCTTTATTGCCCTAAAAAGAGGCTATACTCCCGCCTTTTCTTACCTACTCTCTTGGGTGTGTACCTTTGCTGGCGCTACCAGTGGGTTGCTCACCTACTCGGGTCTGCTGCCTGTCAATATGATTACCCTACACAGTTTTATTATTGGTTCATTGGCTGAGCTCTATCTGCTGTCAGTCGGGCTCGCCAAACGCCTTCATCATCAAGAGCTGTTAGACAAACAGCATCGGCTAATAGACCATAGTCTGGACATGCCTAACCAATACTTCTATCAACACGCTATCGATGAGATGTTTGCTAACAGGGGGATAGATAAGAATAGTGTTCGATTGATCTTGGTTCATATCGAGGGCATTGAACACTTAATTGGCCTACTGGGAAACGAAACTGTGTTTAAAGCCAAACGTTCTTTGCTGATCAATCTATCTAGAGATATTTCGGCACTGCCTTGGCACATTGGAATTGAAGTACCTTTGCTCAAGCGCTATTTCGCAATCACTATGCCTCCCGAACAGACACTCATCTTTGCCGATAAAAGCACACCATTGCAGTCCCAGTTTCAAACACTGACCAACATATGGCAACGCAACCTAGCTAACACCGAGTACTTTAACGACTTGAATATTAGAATGGCGAGCGCAGAGACTGACCATAATGGGCGAATCAATGAACTACATCAGAAAGCCCATATGGCTCTTATTGAAGCTCAAGCAAGAGGCGTGAAATGGCTCGAGTATAGCAATGAGATGAGTGACAAAACTTCGCTTAGAGTCGAACTTCTGCATGATCTCAAACTGGCTATCGAGAACGATCAGCTTGAGCTGCACGTTCAACCCCAAATAAACATTGCTCAGCAAACCGTTGTTGGTGGAGAGGCGCTGATGCGTTGGTGGCATCCAGTCCACGGCACGGTTTCTCCAGCGGTGTTCATTCCGCTTGCCGAGCAAAGTGGGCTTATACATAGCTTAACTCGTATGGCGATCAAGAAAATGTTCGCTTGGATGGGTCGTCATCAATTTCCAATAACGCTCTCCATTAACATCTCGGTCATGGACTTGCGCCAGCATGATTTCATTTCATTCCTTCGCTCTGCTAGAGAAAGATATAACGTCATACCGAGTCAATTTTCTTTAGAGATTACCGAATCTCAAGAGCTTGAAAGCTCGCAAGAGATACTGGATAAGCTAGCAATGATCAAGCAAATGGGCTTTGGCATCGCTCTTGATGATTTTGGTACTGGTTATTCATCTATGGCATACCTAAGCAAACTGCATATCGATGAAGTGAAAATAGATCGGATCTTCATCAAAGATATTCACCACAGCCAAATTAATCAGACCATAGTGAAAACGCTTATCAGCATGGCAGAAGCACTGGGGGCAACAACGGTCATTGAAGGGATAGAAAGCCAACAAGAGTTACACGTTGTCGAAAAGCTAGGGGGTAAGGTTGGACAAGGCTTTTATTGGTCGCCAGCACTAAATATAGAGCGCTTTGAGGAGCAATACCTATCCAAGGTAGTAGCCATTGATAAAGTTAGGGCAAAGCGTTAGCACAGTCGAAAGTTAAATGGCGATGCTGATCAAAAACGCCATATTCTCGATGAACGGAAGCTAACTGGCCAAAAACGACAAAACCCAGTCCGAAGACTGGGTTTCTAAATAAGTGGCGGACGGCTGGGGTTGCAGTCAACGGGCAAACCTTTTGCGGGACTCGTTGGTCGAAGACCAAATCAATCCCATAGATACGACAAAGCCCTAGCAGAAACTCTAGGGCTTTGTCTGAATAAGTGGCGGAGCGGACGGGACTCGAACCCGCGACCCCCGGCGTGACAGGCCGGTATTCTAACCAACTGAACTACCGCTCCGCACTGGTTAGACTCTAAGTCTAAGCTTTTGCCTTTAGATTTTTCTTAAATCTAAAAACGAAATGTAAGCCTGGCGATGTCCTACTCTCACATGGGGAAGCCCCACACTACCATCGGCGCTAATTCGTTTCACTTCTGAGTTCGGCATGGAATCAGGTGGGTCCAAATCGCTATGGTCGCCAAGCAAATTCTGTTTAAGTTCCTAGAACTTAATAATTCGGAAAGCTGTTTTGTGTTCTCTACACATTCAATCTGCTCTTGCTTTGAGTCCATCAAAACCCTTTGGGTGTTGTATGGTTAAGCCTCACGGGCAATTAGTACAGGTTAGCTCAACGCCTCACAACGCTTACACACCCTGCCTATCAACGTTCTAGTCTCGAACAACCCTTTAGGACCCTCAAGGGGTCAGGGAAGACTCATCTCAGGGCTCGCTTCCCGCTTAGATGCTTTCAGCGGTTATCGATTCCGAACTTAGCTACCGGGCAATGCGTCTGGCGACACAACCCGAACACCAGAGGTTCGTCCACTCCGGTCCTCTCGTACTAGGAGCAGCCCCCTTCAATCTTCCAACGCCCACGGCAGATAGGGACCGAACTGTCTCACGACGTTCTAAACCCAGCTCGCGTACCACTTTAAATGGCGAACAGCCATACCCTTGGGACCGACTTCAGCCCCAGGATGTGATGAGCCGACATCGAGGTGCCAAACACCGCCGTCGATATGAACTCTTGGGCGGTATCAGCCTGTTATCCCCGGAGTACCTTTTATCCGTTGAGCGATGGCCCTTCCATTCAGAACCACCGGATCACTATGACCTGCTTTCGCACCTGCTCGAATTGTCATTCTCGCAGTCAAGCGGGCTTATGCCATTGCACTAACCTCACGATGTCCAACCGTGATTAGCCCACCTTCGTGCTCCTCCGTTACTCTTTGGGAGGAGACCGCCCCAGTCAAACTACCCACCAGGCACTGTCCTCAACCCGGATAACGGGTCTAAGTTAGAACATCAACACTACAAGGGTGGTATTTCAAGGACGGCTCCAACGATACTGGCGTACCGTCTTCAAAGCCTCCCACCTATCCTACACATGTAGGGTCAATGTTCAGTGCCAAGCTGTAGTAAAGGTTCACGGGGTCTTTCCGTCTAGCCGCGGGTACACTGCATCTTCACAGCGATTTCAATTTCACTGAGTCTCGGGTGGAGACAGCGTGGCCATCATTACGCCATTCGTGCAGGTCGGAACTTACCCGACAAGGAATTTCGCTACCTTAGGACCGTTATAGTTACGGCCGCCGTTTACCGGGGCTTCGATCAAGAGCTTCGTCCAAAGACTAACCCCATCAATTAACCTTCCGGCACCGGGCAGGCGTCACACCGTATACGTCATCTTACGATTTTGCACAGTGCTGTGTTTTTAATAAACAGTTGCAGCCACCTGGTATCTGCGACTCTCAATAGCTCCATCCGCAAGGGACTTCACCGTCAAGAGCGTACCTTCTCCCGAAGTTACGGTACCATTTTGCCTAGTTCCTTCACCCGAGTTCTCTCAAGCGCCTTGGTATTCTCTACCCGACCACCTGTGTCGGTTTGGGGTACGATTCCAACTTATCTGAAGCTTAGAGGCTTTTCCTGGAAGCATGGCATCAATGACTTCACACCCGTAGGTGCTCGACATCGTGTCTCAGCCTTAAAGAGAGCCGGATTTACCTAACTCTCAAGCCTACGCACTTGAACCTGGACAACCGTCGCCAGGCCCACCTAGCCTTCTCCGTCCCCCCATCGCAATAAGTTGAAGTACGGGAATATTAACCCGTTTCCCATCGACTACGCCTTTCGGCCTCGCCTTAGGGGTCGACTTACCCTGCCCCGATTAACGTTGGACAGGAACCCTTGGTCTTCCGGCGAGGAGGTTTTTCACCCCCTTTATCGTTACTCATGTCAGCATTCGCACTTCTGATACCTCCAGCAAGCTTTACAACTCACCTTCAACGGCTTACAGAACGCTCCCCTACCCAATACATAAAATGCATTGCCGCAGCTTCGGTTTATAGCTTAGCCCCGTTACATCTTCCGCGCAGGCCGACTCGACTAGTGAGCTATTACGCTTTCTTTAAATGATGGCTGCTTCTAAGCCAACATCCTAGCTGTCTAAGCCTTCCCACATCGTTTCCCACTTAGCTATAATTTGGGACCTTAGCTGGCGGTCTGGGTTGTTTCCCTCTCCACGACGGACGTTAGCACCCGCCGTGTGTCTCCCGGATAGTACTTACTGGTATTCGGAGTTTGCAAAGGGTTGGTAAGTCGGGATGACCCCCTAGCCTTAACAGTGCTCTACCCCCAGTAGTATTCGTCCGAGGCTCTACCTAAATAGATTTCGGGGAGAACCAGCTATCTCCAGGTTTGATTGGCCTTTCACCCCTAGCCACAAGTCATCCGCTAATTTTTCAACATTAGTCGGTTCGGTCCTCCAGTTGATGTTACTCAACCTTCAACCTGCCCATGGCTAGATCACCTGGTTTCGGGTCTATATCCAGCAACTCGACGCCCAGTTAAGACTCGATTTCTCTACGGCTCCCCTAGATGGTTAACCTTGCTACTGAATATAAGTCGCTGACCCATTATACAAAAGGTACGCAGTCACAGGACAAAGCCTGCTCCTACTGCTTGTACGTACACGGTTTCAGGTTCTATTTCACTCCCCTCACAGGGGTTCTTTTCGCCTTTCCCTCACGGTACTGGTTCACTATCGGTCAGTCAGTAGTATTTAGCCTTGGAGGATGGTCCCCCCATATTCAGACAGGATATCACGTGTCCCGCCCTACTCGATTTCACTGATGATGAGATGTCGGTTACGGGGCTATCACCCTGTATCGCGGCACTTTCCAGAGCCTTCACCTGTCTCATTAAAAGCTTAAGGGCTAGTCCAATTTCGCTCGCCGCTACTTTCGGAATCTCGGTTGATTTCTTTTCCTCGGGGTACTTAGATGTTTCAGTTCCCCCGGTTCGCCCTGTTAACCTATGTATTCAGTTAACAGTACTAGCTTATGCTAGTGGGTTTCCCCATTCAGAAATCCCAGACTCAAATGGTTGTTACTACCTAATCTGGGCTTATCGCAAGTTACTACGTCTTTCATCGCCTCTGACTGCCAAGGCATCCACCGTGTACGCTTAGTCACTTAACCATACAACCCCAAAGGGTCTTTACGTCAAACAACCAAAGTTTGTCTGCATTTTTATACATGTGCAGACACGATTTTGCCGGACTCAAATATTAAACATCACAATAAATTGTGCTGTTTCCAAGAACACTTGAATGTGTGTTGGTACCTATTCAAAAGAATAGGATTTGAGAACTTTTAATTGAATAACAACGCATCTCAAAGAGATGGGGATTGTTGTTATTCGTCAGCTTTCCAAATTGTTAAAGAGCAATGTTTCTTTCGAAACCATTTTTAAAGATTCTTTTGCAAGAACACTTAAAGATGGTGGAGCTAAGCAGGATCGAACTGCTGACCTCCTGCGTGCAAGGCAGGCGCTCTCCCAGCTGAGCTATAGCCCCATCAGGTGTTGATACTGTGTGCCAATTCTTCTGGGAGGAAGATTGGTGGGTCTGAGTGGACTTGAACCACCGACCTCTCGCTTATCAGGCGAACGCTCTAACCACCTGAGCTACAGACCCAGTATCGTCTCTTAACGTGTATAAACATATCAATCTGTGTGAACACTCATCGCGACTTATTTGTTTCCGCTTTAAAAAGCAGAAGCAAACTATCCGTATCGTATAAGGAGGTGATCCAGCCCCAGGTTCCCCTAGGGCTACCTTGTTACGACTTCACCCCAGTCATGAACCACAAAGTGGTGAGCGTCCTCCCGAAGGTTAAACTACCCACTTCTTTTGCAGCCCACTCCCATGGTGTGACGGGCGGTGTGTACAAGGCCCGGGAACGTATTCACCGTGGCATTCTGATCCACGATTACTAGCGATTCCGACTTCACGGAGTCGAGTTGCAGACTCCGATCCGGACTACGACGCACTTTTTGGGATTCGCTCACTCTCGCAAGTTGGCCGCCCTCTGTATGCGCCATTGTAGCACGTGTGTAGCCCTACTCGTAAGGGCCATGATGACTTGACGTCGTCCCCACCTTCCTCCGGTTTATCACCGGCAGTCTCCCTGGAGTTCCCACCCGAAGTGCTGGCAAACAAGGATAAGGGTTGCGCTCGTTGCGGGACTTAACCCAACATTTCACAACACGAGCTGACGACAGCCATGCAGCACCTGTCTCTCAGTTCCCGAAGGCACACTCGTATCTCTACAAGCTTCTGAGGATGTCAAGAGTAGGTAAGGTTCTTCGCGTTGCATCGAATTAAACCACATGCTCCACCGCTTGTGCGGGCCCCCGTCAATTCATTTGAGTTTTAATCTTGCGACCGTACTCCCCAGGCGGTCTACTTAACGCGTTAGCTCCGAAAGCCACGGCTCAAGGCCACAACCTCCAAGTAGACATCGTTTACGGCGTGGACTACCAGGGTATCTAATCCTGTTTGCTCCCCACGCTTTCGCATCTGAGTGTCAGTATCTGTCCAGGGGGCCGCCTTCGCCACCGGTATTCCTTCAGATCTCTACGCATTTCACCGCTACACCTGAAATTCTACCCCCCTCTACAGTACTCTAGTCTGCCAGTTTCAAATGCAATTCCGAGGTTGAGCCCCGGGCTTTCACATCTGACTTAACAAACCACCTGCATGCGCTTTACGCCCAGTAATTCCGATTAACGCTCGCACCCTCCGTATTACCGCGGCTGCTGGCACGGAGTTAGCCGGTGCTTCTTCTGCAGCTAACGTCAAAGATGTACGCTATTAACGCACACCCCTTCCTCACTGCTGAAAGTACTTTACAACCCGAAGGCCTTCTTCATACACGCGGCATGGCTGCATCAGGCTTGCGCCCATTGTGCAATATTCCCCACTGCTGCCTCCCGTAGGAGTCTGGACCGTGTCTCAGTTCCAGTGTGGCTGATCATCCTCTCAGACCAGCTAGGGATCGTCGCCTTGGTGAGCCCTTACCTCACCAACTAGCTAATCCCACCTGGGCATATCCTGACGCGAGAGGCCCGAAGGTCCCCCTCTTTGAGCCGAAGCTATTATGCGGTATTAGCCATCGTTTCCAATGGTTATCCCCCACATCAGGGCAATTTCCCAGGCATTACTCACCCGTCCGCCGCTCGACGCCGTTAACGTCCCCCGAAGGTTCAGTTAACTCGTTTCCGCTCGACTTGCATGTGTTAGGCCTGCCGCCAGCGTTCAATCTGAGCCATGATCAAACTCTTCAATTTAAGATTTTGTTCGGCTCAATGAATACTGAACATTACATAAGTAATGTTTGAATTGACTGTGCTGAGTCCGAAGACTCAATGGTCACTTCGTATCATTGAAACCTAAATTGTTTCCGAAGAAACTATTTGGATTATCATCAACGAGTGCCCACACAGATTGATAGGTTTATATTGTTAAAGAGCTGTGCTTTCAGTGCGTTAGCACTTAGGCAGGACGCGTATAATACGCTGTCTGCGCTGAAAGTCAACATAAAACTCTAAACTAAATTAGAACTTTATGGTGACTTGCTTATTCACTAAGCAAGTGCAGATTTAAAGCCTGGCGATGTCCTACTCTCACATGGGGAAACCCCACACTACCATCGGCGCTAATTCGTTTCACTTCTGAGTTCGGCATGGAATCAGGTGGGTCCAAATCGCTATGGTCGCCAAGCAAATTCTTTATCAATTTGCTCGCAAATTCAAATGCACTTTAGTGCGGCCCTTTAGGGTGAGATTTGCTTGCAAATCGAATAATTCGGAAAGCTGTTATTGTGTTCTCGACACATTCAATCTGCTCTTGCTTCGAGTCCATCAAAACCCTTTGGGTGTTGTATGGTTAAGCCTCACGGGCAATTAGTACAGGTTAGCTCAACGCCTCACAACGCTTACACACCCTGCCTATCAACGTTCTAGTCTCGAACAACCCTTTAGGACCCTCAAGGGGTCAGGGAAGACTCATCTCAGGGCTCGCTTCCCGCTTAGATGCTTTCAGCGGTTATCGATTCCGAACTTAGCTACCGGGCAATGCGTCTGGCGACACAACCCGAACACCAGAGGTTCGTCCACTCCGGTCCTCTCGTACTAGGAGCAGCCCCCTTCAATCTTCCAACGCCCACGGCAGATAGGGACCGAACTGTCTCACGACGTTCTAAACCCAGCTCGCGTACCACTTTAAATGGCGAACAGCCATACCCTTGGGACCGACTTCAGCCCCAGGATGTGATGAGCCGACATCGAGGTGCCAAACACCGCCGTCGATATGAACTCTTGGGCGGTATCAGCCTGTTATCCCCGGAGTACCTTTTATCCGTTGAGCGATGGCCCTTCCATTCAGAACCACCGGATCACTATGACCTGCTTTCGCACCTGCTCGAATTGTCATTCTCGCAGTCAAGCGGGCTTATGCCATTGCACTAACCTCACGATGTCCAACCGTGATTAGCCCACCTTCGTGCTCCTCCGTTACTCTTTGGGAGGAGACCGCCCCAGTCAAACTACCCACCAGGCACTGTCCTCAACCCGGATAACGGGTCTAAGTTAGAACATCAACACTACAAGGGTGGTATTTCAAGGACGGCTCCAACGATACTGGCGTACCGTCTTCAAAGCCTCCCACCTATCCTACACATGTAGGGTCAATGTTCAGTGCCAAGCTGTAGTAAAGGTTCACGGGGTCTTTCCGTCTAGCCGCGGGTACACTGCATCTTCACAGCGATTTCAATTTCACTGAGTCTCGGGTGGAGACAGCGTGGCCATCATTACGCCATTCGTGCAGGTCGGAACTTACCCGACAAGGAATTTCGCTACCTTAGGACCGTTATAGTTACGGCCGCCGTTTACCGGGGCTTCGATCAAGAGCTTCGTCCAAAGACTAACCCCATCAATTAACCTTCCGGCACCGGGCAGGCGTCACACCGTATACGTCATCTTACGATTTTGCACAGTGCTGTGTTTTTAATAAACAGTTGCAGCCACCTGGTATCTGCGACTCTCAATAGCTCCATCCGCAAGGGACTTCACCGTCAAGAGCGTACCTTCTCCCGAAGTTACGGTACCATTTTGCCTAGTTCCTTCACCCGAGTTCTCTCAAGCGCCTTGGTATTCTCTACCCGACCACCTGTGTCGGTTTGGGGTACGATTCCAACTTATCTGAAGCTTAGAGGCTTTTCCTGGAAGCATGGCATCAATGACTTCACACCCGTAGGTGCTCGACATCGTGTCTCAGCCTTAAAGAGAGCCGGATTTACCTAACTCTCAAGCCTACGCACTTGAACCTGGACAACCGTCGCCAGGCCCACCTAGCCTTCTCCGTCCCCCCATCGCAATAAGTTGAAGTACGGGAATATTAACCCGTTTCCCATCGACTACGCCTTTCGGCCTCGCCTTAGGGGTCGACTTACCCTGCCCCGATTAACGTTGGACAGGAACCCTTGGTCTTCCGGCGAGGAGGTTTTTCACCCCCTTTATCGTTACTCATGTCAGCATTCGCACTTCTGATACCTCCAGCAAGCTTTACAACTCACCTTCAACGGCTTACAGAACGCTCCCCTACCCAATACATAAAATGCATTGCCGCAGCTTCGGTTTATAGCTTAGCCCCGTTACATCTTCCGCGCAGGCCGACTCGACTAGTGAGCTATTACGCTTTCTTTAAATGATGGCTGCTTCTAAGCCAACATCCTAGCTGTCTAAGCCTTCCCACATCGTTTCCCACTTAGCTATAATTTGGGACCTTAGCTGGCGGTCTGGGTTGTTTCCCTCTCCACGACGGACGTTAGCACCCGCCGTGTGTCTCCCGGATAGTACTTACTGGTATTCGGAGTTTGCAAAGGGTTGGTAAGTCGGGATGACCCCCTAGCCTTAACAGTGCTCTACCCCCAGTAGTATTCGTCCGAGGCTCTACCTAAATAGATTTCGGGGAGAACCAGCTATCTCCAGGTTTGATTGGCCTTTCACCCCTAGCCACAAGTCATCCGCTAATTTTTCAACATTAGTCGGTTCGGTCCTCCAGTTGATGTTACTCAACCTTCAACCTGCCCATGGCTAGATCACCTGGTTTCGGGTCTATATCCAGCAACTCGACGCCCAGTTAAGACTCGATTTCTCTACGGCTCCCCTAGATGGTTAACCTTGCTACTGAATATAAGTCGCTGACCCATTATACAAAAGGTACGCAGTCACAGGACAAAGCCTGCTCCTACTGCTTGTACGTACACGGTTTCAGGTTCTATTTCACTCCCCTCACAGGGGTTCTTTTCGCCTTTCCCTCACGGTACTGGTTCACTATCGGTCAGTCAGTAGTATTTAGCCTTGGAGGATGGTCCCCCCATATTCAGACAGGATATCACGTGTCCCGCCCTACTCGATTTCACTGATGATGAGATGTCGGTTACGGGGCTATCACCCTGTATCGCGGCACTTTCCAGAGCCTTCACCTGTCTCATTAAAAGCTTAAGGGCTAGTCCAATTTCGCTCGCCGCTACTTTCGGAATCTCGGTTGATTTCTTTTCCTCGGGGTACTTAGATGTTTCAGTTCCCCCGGTTCGCCCTGTTAACCTATGTATTCAGTTAACAGTACTAGCTTATGCTAGTGGGTTTCCCCATTCAGAAATCCCAGACTCAAATGGTTGTTACTACCTAATCTGGGCTTATCGCAAGTTACTACGTCTTTCATCGCCTCTGACTGCCAAGGCATCCACCGTGTACGCTTAGTCACTTAACCATACAACCCCAAAGGGTCTTCTAGTCAACTAACCAAAGTTGTCTCCAATTAACTCTTTGCTTTCACTTTGAAAAGTGAAGACAAACAGGACATGATGGAGACACGATTTTGCCGGACTCAAATATTAAACATCACAATAAACTGTGGTGTTTCCAAGAACACTTGAATGTGTGTTGGTACCTATTCAAAAGAATAGGATTTGAGAACTTTTAATTGAATAACAACACATCTCAAAGAGATGGGGATTGTTGTTATTCGTCAGCTTTCCAAATTGTTAAAGAGCAAATCACCTCAATGAGGTAACCATTTTTAAACACACTCATAAGAATGTTTAAAGATGGTATCCCGTAGGGGAGTCGAACCCCTGTTACCGCCGTGAAAGGGCGGTGTCCTAGGCCTCTAGACGAACGGGACACTAAGGAGGGCTCTAATGTAGACATATCAATCTGTGTGGACACTCATTGTGAGTAATCATCGTATAAGGAGGTGATCCAGCCCCAGGTTCCCCTAGGGCTACCTTGTTACGACTTCACCCCAGTCATGAACCACAAAGTGGTGAGCGTCCTCCCGAAGGTTAAACTACCCACTTCTTTTGCAGCCCACTCCCATGGTGTGACGGGCGGTGTGTACAAGGCCCGGGAACGTATTCACCGTGGCATTCTGATCCACGATTACTAGCGATTCCGACTTCACGGAGTCGAGTTGCAGACTCCGATCCGGACTACGACGCACTTTTTGGGATTCGCTCACTCTCGCAAGTTGGCCGCCCTCTGTATGCGCCATTGTAGCACGTGTGTAGCCCTACTCGTAAGGGCCATGATGACTTGACGTCGTCCCCACCTTCCTCCGGTTTATCACCGGCAGTCTCCCTGGAGTTCCCACCCGAAGTGCTGGCAAACAAGGATAAGGGTTGCGCTCGTTGCGGGACTTAACCCAACATTTCACAACACGAGCTGACGACAGCCATGCAGCACCTGTCTCTCAGTTCCCGAAGGCACACTCGTATCTCTACAAGCTTCTGAGGATGTCAAGAGTAGGTAAGGTTCTTCGCGTTGCATCGAATTAAACCACATGCTCCACCGCTTGTGCGGGCCCCCGTCAATTCATTTGAGTTTTAATCTTGCGACCGTACTCCCCAGGCGGTCTACTTAACGCGTTAGCTCCGAAAGCCACGGCTCAAGGCCACAACCTCCAAGTAGACATCGTTTACGGCGTGGACTACCAGGGTATCTAATCCTGTTTGCTCCCCACGCTTTCGCATCTGAGTGTCAGTATCTGTCCAGGGGGCCGCCTTCGCCACCGGTATTCCTTCAGATCTCTACGCATTTCACCGCTACACCTGAAATTCTACCCCCCTCTACAGTACTCTAGTCTGCCAGTTTCAAATGCAATTCCGAGGTTGAGCCCCGGGCTTTCACATCTGACTTAACAAACCACCTGCATGCGCTTTACGCCCAGTAATTCCGATTAACGCTCGCACCCTCCGTATTACCGCGGCTGCTGGCACGGAGTTAGCCGGTGCTTCTTCTGCAGCTAACGTCAAAGATGTACGCTATTAACGCACACCCCTTCCTCACTGCTGAAAGTACTTTACAACCCGAAGGCCTTCTTCATACACGCGGCATGGCTGCATCAGGCTTGCGCCCATTGTGCAATATTCCCCACTGCTGCCTCCCGTAGGAGTCTGGACCGTGTCTCAGTTCCAGTGTGGCTGATCATCCTCTCAGACCAGCTAGGGATCGTCGCCTTGGTGAGCCCTTACCTCACCAACTAGCTAATCCCACCTGGGCATATCCTGACGCGAGAGGCCCGAAGGTCCCCCTCTTTGAGCCGAAGCTATTATGCGGTATTAGCCATCGTTTCCAATGGTTATCCCCCACATCAGGGCAATTTCCCAGGCATTACTCACCCGTCCGCCGCTCGACGCCGTTAACGTTCCCCGAAGGTTCAGTTAACTCGTTTCCGCTCGACTTGCATGTGTTAGGCCTGCCGCCAGCGTTCAATCTGAGCCATGATCAAACTCTTCAATTTAAGATTTTGTTTGGCTCAATGAATACTGAACATTACATAAAGTAATGTTTGAATTGACTGTGCTGAATCTTTCGATTCAATGGTCACTTCGTATCATTGAAACCTAAATTGATACCGAAGTATCTATTTGGATTATCATCAACGAGTGCCCACACAGATTGATAGGTCTATATTGTTAAAGAGCTTTTTCTAACTTCCGTCGCGCTCAGCGCCTCGTCGTTAGGGGTGCGTATCTTACGCTTCCCATTTAGAGAGTCAAGCATTTTTTCAAACTTTCTTTTCTCTCTTTTCAACACGCTGTGTGACGTTTGTCTCACTCCGTGTCGGTGAGGCGGCATTATAGGGAGGTCTGAAAGGAAGACAAGTGTTTTTTTGAAATTAACTTCTGTTTGGTCAAAAAGAAAACAAAGCGCTGAAAATAGAATAAAATTTCAACATTTGAGACATGTCACATCAATAGGTTGGAAAAACAACAACCATATACGTAATATCCCTGTGTCTATTTTGTTAACAGTAGACCTTTATTTCTCAAACCTAAAAGTTGTATTCCAATATGAATTCAAACAAATCAACCTTAATGATTGTCGCCCTAGCTGTAATCGGTGCAATCATCTTTTCGCTGGTAGACGTTCCTCCAGCTTTAAGCTTTGTTGTTGGTGTTGTGGCTTGCGCTTTTATACCTAAACTTTCCACCACAAACATCGAAACAGATTCAACCAACGATCCCGCGACAAAAACGCTTTACGTAGGCAACTTGCCTTATAAAGCAAACGAATCTCATGTCAAAGATCTGTTCGCTAAGCACGGTGAGGTATTTGCCGTTCGCCTTATGAAAGACAAACGTACCGGTAAACGAAGAGGATTTGGTTTTGTCGTTGTTGCCGCGACCGATGCTCAAGCGACGATTGATGCACTGAATGAGCAGGACTATATGCAGCGCACTCTAAAAGTACGAATCGCTAACGATCCTAAATCTCAAGGGGATAATAACGAACAGGGGTAAACCCCAGTTCTTCCAATGCTATATTGAGCGCTCCCTCTTCCCAAGGGGGAGCCGTGGACAAAATCTCTCGCTTACCCATTTGATTTTCATCCCCTTTGGTTGCCAGCAATGTCTCCACTCTACGAGCAATTGCTTCACCCGAATCAATCAACATCACCTTTTCTGATAACACTTGCTGTATTTCCGCTTTGATGAGCGGGAAGTGTGTACAACCTAAAACAGCAACATCCACTTTATTGATCAGAGGAGCCAGAATAGCGTGCAACTCATTGAAGTCGATCGCTTGCCCACGCAGTTTCTCTTCTGCCATGTCCACTAAGCGTGTTGAGCCGATAAGCTCGACCGGTTTACGCTGGGAAAAGTTGCGGATCAGATCATGAGTATAGGGACGCGTGATAGTCGCCGGTGTCGCTATCAGTCCTACCGCCTGATTGGCCAGACTCGACGCCGGTTTAATCGCGGGCACCACCCCGACCACTGGGATGCTAAGTTTTGCCCTCAAGCTCGGCAGCACTATGGTACTTGCGGTATTACAGGCGATCACCACTAAATCGATAGCGTATTGCGCCACCAGCGATGTCACCAGAGCCTCGACTCGAGACACCAAAACGTCATGCTCTAGCTCTCCATAGGGGTAGGCTTGATTGTCAAAAATGTACAAATAGTCAAGCTGTGGGCACTTGGCGACGATCTCTTTATAGACAGAAAGACCACCGACTCCGGAGTCAAAGATAAGGATTTTCGCTTGCTGATGGGCCACTTGATTTGCTCGTTAAGTTTTGACTTGGCAATGATACCCACTGGTTTCAATTTGGCAATCTCTTCGCTGAGTATCTCTGATGAGTGAACCTTTGCCCTCGCTCTAGGTGAGTCAATTCTAGCGCAATCCTTCCCGAGTAGCTGCGGGTCGAGGTCACTAGGGTGTGAAATTCGCCATTTTCTCCGCATGGATCCACACCTTGAGGCAGACTAGCGATAAACTCTTGCGTGTACCATTGGCCACAATAGGCGCTATCAAGCTGAGTGCCATCTGTGGTCACGACTAAGGTTTGGATCCCTCGTTCGAGGATTTCTTGTGCTAGCTGCGCGCTATGTTCTCCCAATAAGGGAAACACACACTCCCACCCTGCCGGCTCGATATAGCTGCGCCTGTAGGCTTCAATGCCATTACAGAACATGTCACCAAAGGCAACCGCTGCGATATCAAGCTGGCTCTGCTTCAAGGCATTAATAATGGTCGATTGGTAAATATCGTTCGCTGGAAATTCCTCGGGCAGCGCTATTTTGATAAGAGGCAGGCCTAGCAGTTCAGCTTGAATGTCCAGTAGATATAGAGGCGTGGCCTGAAAAGGCACTTCATCTTTTACATAAGTGGTATACAAGCCCACTACCTCATAGTGCTCGCTTTCCATCAACCTCTCAAGGGTAAGGGCTGAATCTTTACCACTGGACCAACTAACAATGACGTTCTTTTTCATACACACTCGATAAAACAAAGCCGCCTGGAGAAGGCGGCTGCATAACTAAAACTGATAAATGGCGTTGAGGTAATAACCACGCTCCGGCGCAGGATAACCCGCTGCGGTTTGATACTGCTCGTCGCTGAGGTTTTCGATTCGACCGTTGAGAGTTAAATGCTCGTTCGCATAATAACTGACTGCTAAGTCAAACAAACCATAAGCGGCCAGTTCTTGCGAGAAGTCAGGTCTCTTACCAACATATTGGTAACCCAATGAAAC
Source organism: Vibrio sinaloensis (assembly GCF_023195835.1). Lineage (NCBI taxonomy): Bacteria > Pseudomonadati > Pseudomonadota > Gammaproteobacteria > Vibrionales > Vibrionaceae > Vibrio > Vibrio sinaloensis. The sequence goes on from NZ_CP096199.1 coordinate 2,788,404, forward strand.
GTCAAACTCATTAAATTGAGCAAGGGCATTATACTTGTAGATTTCTTGCGCACGACGGATTAGCTGCTTACCTGACTGATCTTTAGGATTTTTAAGATCGGCACTAAGCTGGTGAGAAATCCACTCGGTATTGAACATGGCGACAATTTCTACCCCTCGCAACTGGCTCTCACCTGGCGAGTTGTAGTACTTACTGGTAGTAAAATTGTAATCGATTAGGTTGTTTATGTTGGTATCGTAGCCGGTGATCGACCAGTCGACACCATAAACCGCACCACTAAGCGTTAACTCCAACGAGTCGGCTTTCTCTGCATTAAGCTTTTGGTTACCGTAATAACTGTACAGTTGATATAAATTGGGCGCTTTAAATGAAGTCCCATAGGCAGCCTTCACAACTAGCCATGAACCCAATCGATAACCCGCTCCGGTATTGTAAGTCGTTTCTGAACCGAACTGCTGATTGTCGTCAACCCGCAAACTCAACTCACCAAACCATTGTTGATAGTCTGCATTCAACGCCGCGAACACTGCGGTGTTATTACGGTCGTACTCAACATCAGACGGTTTAACAATATAGGCTTCATTGCGCCAATCCACGCCGCCGTTAACAACCACAGCCTCGTTCAACTGATAGTTAGCAAGCCATTGGAAGTTAGTTTGCTGTAACTCATCGGCGACAGCGCTAGTTGAGTGTTTGCCTTGGTCTTTCGTGTAGTTCCAATTGTCTTGGTTTTGATAGTTGACTAGCACCTGCGAAGTCAGCGCGTCACCCTGATACTTAATGCCGCCGGCCACTGTTGTGTTGCGTACTTGGGCTTCTTTGTAGTCTCTTGTCGAGTAACTTGCATCGTATTGAGAAATGTTGTCAAAGAAACGTAGGTTGGCATGCCCACTCCATTGACTATCAAAATCATGCACATAGCCAATCAGCGCATTACGCGACTCAAAGCCGTGACGGTCTTGATCATTGACGCCTTTTACAGGGCGCACGTTATACCCTTGGTCGGCATCGTAACCAACAGAGAGATTGAGGTGACCGTGCTCGCCCACTTTGACACCACTTACAGCGCTTAACTGTTGGTAGTCAAGGCTACCTAGTCCGGCGCTGACTTGGGTTGTATCGTTATCGGAACTGGCGCGGGTAATAATATTGATCACACCGCCAATCGCCTCAGAGCCATACATCGCTGCTCTAGCCCCACGCACATACTCGATACGCTCAACGAACGCGATCGGCAGTTGGCTAAAATCAACCCCACCTTTTGCGGCGCGTGCAAAACGAATCCCATCAATCAGAACGAGCACTTGGTCCGAGTTAGCACCGCGAACAAAAATCGATGCTTGCTGACCTCTGCCACCATTTTGTGACACTTGGACGCCGGTCAAGCGCTGAAAAACATCAGTAATCGACTTGGCTTGAATACGTTCGATATCGGCTCTAGTCACGACTTCGACTTGGGCCACCACACTTTCGGTGCTTTGCTCAAATCGGTTGGCGGTGACTATGATGGTTTCGTCGACAGAGATCTCTGTGGCGAAAGAATAAGAGGCGTGCCCTAGCAGTGACGTAACGGCTAGCGCTAAGATAGATCGGTTCATGTTGTAATCCTAAATCGCGTAAGTCCTACTGAGTGAACATCACTCAGCCGCTGGCAGGTATTCGGACTCAAGAGCTTGGCTTAGCCACCTAGTCACTCGACTTCCCACATCGATTCGATGCAGTGTCTATTTGAGCTTTCGTTCTCTTTTACCGCTGCGCGTCAGTTCTGGATTCACACCAGATTCCCTTTTGGCCATCTATACATCTAGACAGCACCAGCTTGGCGACGATGTTATTGAGGATTCAATAGTTTGTCCAGCCAATATTGCTCTAATCTATAAATTAGTCGCGCTGATCAAGCTTAGTTTCTCTGAGCTTTACCACCAATCTTTGCCAGATTGGCCGCGAAGCGCTGGACATAGCGCTGAGATTGAATAAAATCTGCGCTCTTAAATTAAATACACCCTCCACAGGTACGAATACCAAAGGTAATAATCATGGCGACTCTTGATGTAAACCCGCAACGCTACCAAGAACAATTGGCCGAGAAGGTCGGCCGTCTCACAGAGATGTTCGCAGCTTACAATGTACCTGAGTTGGAAGTATTTGAATCTCCAGAGCAAAACTACCGCATGCGCGCGGAATTTCGAGTTTGGCATGAGGGTGATGAGCTCTACTACATCATGTTCAACCAAGAGACTCGTGAAAAATACCGTGTAGACCAGTTCCCAGCCGCGAGCCGTTTGATCAACGATCTGATGCCACTGCTCATCGACGCGATGAAAGACAATGATTCACTGCGCCGTAAACTGTTCCAAGTCGACTTTCTATCGACCTTAAGTGGCGAGATTTTAGTCTCACTACTTTACCACCGTCAGCTTGATGAACAGTGGACCACCGAAGCTAAGGCATTAAAACAGCGCCTAAATGATGAAGGCTTTAACCTCAACATCATTGGCCGTGCGCGTAAGATGAAGATTGTGCTTGATCGTGACTATGTGATCGAGAAGCTCGATGTCAATGGGCAGCCTTATGTCTATCAGCAAGTAGAAAACAGCTTCACCCAGCCCAATGGCAAGGTGGCAGAGAAGATGTTGGAGTGGGCGGTCGATTGCACCCAAGATAGCCAAGGCGACTTACTTGAGCTTTACTGCGGCAATGGCAACTTTTCACTTGCACTGGCACAAAACTTTGACCGAGTACTGGCGACTGAGCTAGCCAAGCCATCAGTTGAATCGGCTCAGTACAATATCAAGGCGAATAACATCGACAATGTGCAGATCCTACGCCTATCTGCTGAAGAGTTTACTCAGGCGATTGAAGGCAAGCGAGAGTTCCGCCGTTTGAAGGATGCGGGTGTCGAACTGAACAGTTACAACTGCAACACCATCTTCGTTGATCCACCTCGCGCAGGTATGGATATCGACACCTGTAAGATGGTGCAAGGCTATGAGCGCATCATGTACATCTCATGCAATCCAGAGACATTAAAAGAGAACTTAGAGGTGTTGAGCGAAACCCATACCATCACTCGCTTCGCGCTGTTTGATCAGTTCCCATACACCCACCACATGGAAGCCGGTGTACTTCTGGAACGTAAAGGTTAATCCCGTCGAAATAAAAACGAGCCGCTAGCGGCTCGTTTTTGCTTGTAGTGATGAACGCTTAAGATTGCGCTTTTTCGCTGGAGGTAAGGAATCCGAGCTTCTTTGCCACCCAAAGCAGCAAGCCTAAGGTAATGAAGATCGCTAACATGTTCGAGCCTGCCTCTGGGTATTGCGCTTTAACAAAGGCAGAGTGGCCAAACGCCCCGACAAAGAAACAGGCTAACCCAACCAATGGAAGATCTTCAGACACTGGGTTAGCTAGGTACTCGCGGTACAGTGCTTGTACTGACAGCACCAGCGCTATCAGTGGAAAAATAGAAAAAGAGACTTCGCTCATCGTTAGCCAAGACAGCATTGCGTCACCACACATGCCTGCTACTAGAGCAAGCACCAGTGTTTTTCGTTCTGAGCCACGATTAACTTGGTTTGTTTCGTTCGACATTAATCTACCCCACCTTTTAATCGGTTACGTTCACGTTCTTTGCGATACCAGAAAGCGCCTTTGGCTATCATTCGCAGTTGCATAATTAGACGTTCCGCGAGTTCGTCGCGTTGGTGTCTATCTAAATCTAATGCCTCAGCCCCAGAGCTAAAGACTAAGGTTACTGACGCTTCAGCCTGAGTATAGGCTTCGTCACGCGTCATGCCGGTACTGATCAAATATTCTGTCATCTCTGCGACAAAATGTTGGATTTCGCGCGCGACCGCATTACGAAATTCAAACGAGGTACCAGAGCGTTCGCGCAGTAGCAAACGAAAAACGTTTGGACTGCTTTCGATGAACTCCATAAAGGTTTCTACCGAGGTGCGAATCACACTCCCCTCTTTTACGATGCGTTGCCGTGCTTGGCGCATTAACTGACGCAACAATAGGCCGCCTTCATCCACCATGGTCAAACCCAACTCGTCCATATCTTTGAAATGGCGGTAAAACGAGGTCGGCGCAATGCCGGCTTCGCGCGCCACTTCTCGCAAGCTTAGGTTGGAAAAGCTGCGGTCGGCACTGAGTTGACTGAACGCAGCATCAATTAAAGAACGACGAGTTTTCTCTTTCTGCTGCGCCCTAATTCCCATGGATTTCATAGTTGTCATTCTGTCTTTACTGCTGATGCCGTTAATATACAACGATTGACCTAACGAGATAAGCCAAAATCGTTAGCTTTGATGACCGAGTGGCAATTAAACCGAGCTGAGATAAGAATTCAATCTTATCACCATCAATTAGAGACATACGGCATACCCTTTAAGCAATTTCTCCTCTTGTGCGTGATCTCGCCGACTCTCTAGTGTGCTTGTCATTTACGCTTGCAGTGAATCAGTTAAAATCTCGCTACAGCAATGTTAAGACTCTATAACAAGGAAAAATACGCTATGGCGGAGAACAACCACTTTGATGTAATCGTTATTGGTAGTGGTCCCGGTGGTGAAGGGGCAGCGATGGGATTAACCAAAGCAGGATTAAACGTCGCCATTGTAGAAAAAGAGAGTAGTGTCGGCGGTGGCTGTACCCACTGGGGAACAATTCCATCCAAAGCATTGCGTCATGCGGTGAGCCGCATCATCGAGTTCAATAACAACCCGCTGTTTTGTCACAACAACACCAGCATCCACTCCACCTTTTCCAATATTCTTGGTCACGCCAAGTCGGTGATCGATAAGCAAACCCGGCTGCGTCAAGGGTTCTATGACCGTAACCAGTGTTCGCTGATTTTTGGCACTGCGCGCTTTATCGATAAATATACGATTGCGGTCATGCAAAGCGATGGGACCGAAGAAACGTACAGCGCGGATCGCTTTGTGATCGCGACCGGCTCTCGTCCTTACCAACCTGCAGACGTCGATTTTCTGCATGAGCGAATCTACGATAGCGACTCGATTTTGAACCTTAAGCACGATCCGCGTCATATCATCATTTACGGTGCGGGCGTTATCGGCTGTGAGTACGCGTCTATTTTCCGTGGCTTGGGGGTAAAAACTGACCTGATCAACACTCGTGATCGCTTGTTGTCTTTCCTCGATAACGAGGTCTCCGACGCCTTGTCATACCATTTCTGGAATAGCGGTGTGGTGATTCGTAACGATGAAACGTACGAAAAAATCGAAGGCACCGAAGATGGCGTGATTGTTCATCTTCAATCAGGTAAAAAAATGCGTGCCGATTGTCTGCTCTACGCGAATGGTCGTACCGGTAACACCGACAAACTGAACTTAGCGGCGGTCGGACTTCAAGCAGACTCACGCGGCCAGTTGAAGGTCGACGGCAATTATCAGACCGAAGTCGAACACATCTACGCAGTCGGCGATGTGATTGGCTATCCAAGCCTGGCCAGTGCCGCCTACGACCAAGGCCGCTTTGTGGCACAGGCGATCAATAAGGGTCAAGCCGATGGTAATCTTATCGAGGATATTCCCACCGGCATCTACACCATTCCTGAAATCAGCTCGGTAGGTAAAACAGAACAGGAGCTGACGGCGGCAAAAGTGCCTTACGAAGTGGGCCGTTCCTCTTTCAAACACTTAGCTCGCGCCCAGATCGCCGGGAAAGATATTGGTAGCTTGAAGATTTTGTTCCATCGCGAAACCAAAGAGATCTTAGGTATTCACTGTTTTGGTGAGCGTGCAGCCGAGATCATTCATATCGGGCAAGCGATTATGGAGCAAAAAGGCGAAGCGAATACCATTGAATACTTCGTCAACACCACCTTTAACTACCCGACCATGGCAGAAGCATACCGCGTCGCGGCGCTCAATGGTCTTAATCGATTGTTTTAATCACAACAAGCCGGACAGTGTCCGGCTTTTTTTATGCATGCAGCAAAAAGGTTTGCCGACGCCATTGGTACCAGAGCGCAGCGGCCAGCGTTACGCCACGCAGCGCCATAAAACTGAGCATCGCCAGCCACAAGGCGTGATTCCCCAGCTCAGCACTCGCATAAAACACTAAGAAAAAGCCACTGGTTGAGACAAACATGGCGTTGCGCATCTCTCCACCTTTAGTGGCGCCAATAAACACCCCGTCCAATAGAAAACACCACATCGATACCAGCGGCATCGCCACCAGCCATGGCAGATAAACCGCTGCAATCGTTCGAACCGATTCAATATCCGTGATCATCGCGATCAAGCGCGATCCGGATAGAGCAAATACTCCTGTCAACATCAAGCAGATGATCAGACTCCAAAAGACCGTTCCCACTAACGAGCGCGAGAGTTGGCGCTTGTCTTTCGCGCCCATCGCCTTTCCAACCATGGCTTCCATCGCATAGGCGAAACCATCCATCGCGTAGGAAATCATCATCAAAAAGCTCATTAATACTGCATTGGCGGCGACAATCTCGTCACCAAAACTCGCCCCCTGAAAAGTCATAAAGGTGAACGCCGCTTGTAAACAGAGCGAGCGCAAAAAGATATCGCGATTGAGCCGGACAAAGCGGCTAAGATCTTGGCGAGTATCTTTGAGCAGTTTAACCAGTGACGGCAGCGCCTCTCGATGCCATCGGTGCCAAACGCACACTAGACCAAAGCTCATCCCTGTGTAGTCGGCCACCACAGAGGCAAGTGCAGCGCCCTCCACTTTCCAGCCCAGACCAACCACAAACAGCAGATCGAGTACAATGTTGGTCACATTGACAATAATCACCATCCACATTGGCGCTTTAGCGTTTTGCGCACCGAGCAGCCAACCGAGTAAGACAAAGTTGGCGAGAGCGGCTGGGGCGCTCCAGGCACGGATAAAGAAATACTGCGCCGCATACTGCTTGACCTCATCACTGGCCTCGCTGAGTCCGAGCACCCAATGACCTATGGGTTGATGCAGCACAAGAAACAGCGCCGCCAAAAGCAGTGCCATTACCATGCCTTGGGTAAAAACCAGGCCAAACTGGTGCTTATTGTTCGCGCCATGTGCCTGAGCGGTCAGCCCCGTCGTCGACATGCGTAAAAAGCCCAGTAGCCAGAAGGTGACACTAATCATGGTGCTGCCAAGAGCCACGCCGCCCAAATACCAGGCATGCTCGAGGTGACCGACCACCGCAGCATCAACTAAGCCAAGTAGTGGGACAGTAATATTGGAAAGCACCATAGGAATGGCGAGAAGCAGCACTTGTTTATGTACAGTGCGATCGGAAAGAGTTTGTAGCAGTGACACAGAGTAACTCGTTAAGACATAGTGTCACCAGTGTAACCGAGATTACCAGCGAAGCTGAACCACTACCGGAGTTAATCGCTGTTTATAGCCGTGTAGTTTAGTCACCAAACGCTGCCACATTTTCCAGCGCCCGCAGTCACGATCAAGTGGAGAGTCAGTGCGCACCCAACGCGCCCAAGGTAAACAATTGAGTATCGCCTCTCCGGGCGAACGATAGCCGTGCTGATAGTGAGACGTGCCCATCTTGCGGCCCAATTTACTGTTGCACAGGTCGCCAGCCAGCACCATACACACCTGAGCACTGTCAAAATGGCATCCTAACGCTTGGACGAATTTGGCCACTTGCCGCTCAGTACAATCTAACAACGCGTGTTCACACACGATCAACACTGGCGCTTTTTCAGCGATGGGTAACTGCTCAAGCCAACTGAGATCGTCAACGCTACCGCACAAGTGGTGGTAGCGCTCACTTCTATGGAAAAGCTTTTCGCGCCAGAGTAAGTGTTCGCTAACATCAAGCTCTAACCAATGGCAGCGGCCATTATCAACGCGATAAAAACGGGTATCTAAACCCGCGCCGACGTTAATAATCCAACCATCAGGGTTGCGCTTAATAAAGGCGGAGACGTGCTGATCGCACAGACGGGCAAGGGTGACATGCAGTAATTGCTTCTGGTCGATGTCACCAGAGAAACATTCAGGAGCAAGTTGGCAACGCTGGCAGGCTCGCGTTGCGATAGGGTCGTAAACAAGCGCGTTATCGACCAAAGTTTCACGGCTACGCAACCACATAGGTTGCAACAAGCCCAGTGGAATTTGGTAACGATGTTTGTTCGCTGCGGATTTAGCGGCCATTATCATCTTCCTTCTGTATTCAGATTGAAGATGATAATGAATATCAATTACAAAATCAACAAATGAGAATGAATCTCAGGTGGGGTTTACATCCAGTCGGTATTACGAATGATGCCGACCGCAAGCCCTTCAATAGTGAGATGCTGACTGGTCAAATCGACCTTGATAGGCGCAAACTCTTGGTTTTCGGCATGCAACAAGACCGTCGAACCTTTACGTTCTAGACGTTTAACAGTGACATCGTCATCGACGCGCGCCACCACCACTTGACCATCACGCACATCTTGGGTTTTGTGCACCGCAAGTAAGTCGCCGTCCATGATGCCGATATCCTTCATACTCTCACCGTTAACGCGCAGCAAGAAGTCAGCTTGTGGCTTAAACATGCCTGGATCGACTTGGTAGTGCGTCTCGACATGTTCTTGCGCAAGGATCGGTTCACCTGCCGCGACCTGACCAATCAGAGGGAGCCCCTCTTCGTCATTGGCTGCGTCTTCAAGCAGAATACGAATGCCGCGCGAAGCGCCAGGGATGATTTCAATCGCCTGTTTGCGCGCAAGCGCTTTTAAGTGTTCTTCTGCTGCGTTCGCAGAGCGAAAGCCCAGCTCGCGTGCGATTTCAGCGCGGGTGGGTGGCATACCCGTGTCATCAATTTTACTTTTGATGAGGTCAAATACTTGTTGTTGGCGGGGCGTTAACGGCTTCATAAGTCACCTGTCTTTTTATACAGTTAACTGTGAGTATATCCAGTAATTTTGAAAATGAAAAGCCAATTGATTGTTTTTTAGTAGGTTTGACGCGCCCTTGCGCGGTTAAGAGAAAAACAGCACTTCAAGCCACACATAACCTGTGAGTAACATACTAAGCATAACCGCGGCAGAAGCGATGTCTTTTGCCCGCTTGGCATACGCGTTGTACTCGGTTCCCATTCGGTCAACGGCCGCTTCAATCGCACTATTGACTAACTCAAGGAGCAGCACCAATACCACGCTGCCAATAAGCGCAATACGCTGCCACGCTTGATCTGCCAGGAGCAATGCGAGTGGGATCATGATGCCAGCGAGTAACACTTCTTCTTTGAACGCCGGTTCACTGTTAAACGCGGCTTTGAGTCCTTGAAGGGAGTATCTTAGTGCCTTTTTCAGGCGTTTGAGTCCATGGGTTGTTTTGGTTTGCAAGTGCGATCTCTTGTCAGTTGATAGGGCGATGCTATCGAGGTAAAGATTGACGTTTTCCTAATCAATAATAGGTAAAAGGTTCGACCAGTTTCTGGTATCCTTGCCGGCTATAAAAATCACGCTTGGGCACATCTCCACTTCTATATTAAAAGAAATGGAAATCTGCTTATGCAATTTATTTACTTTTGAGGCCAAGAACCTTATGTCTTCTGGACGAATGTTATCGCACTCTTTACTAAAACTGCCGATGTCGCTGTTAGTAAAAGGGACAACAATTCCTTCAAATCCTATTGAAGATCATAGTATTGATATAAACAAGCCGATTATTTACGCACTGCCATATCGATCAAATGTTGACTTGCTGGCGCTGCAGAAACAGGCGTTGGCACTCGGCTTACCAGACCCACTGCAAGCAGCAGAAATCAATGGTAAGTCATTTAAACGTTACGTGTTTACCTCTGCTCGCGACATTGTGATCAGCGATGACCAAGACGTCCCGAATGAATCGGTCACTCTATTCTCTGATCTGCTAGAGCTGCATAAGTTTGATTCTGAGTTGGATGTGCAAGTGATTCCCACCACGGTTTTGTGGGGGCGCAAACCTGGCAAAGAGTCGCAGCAAAAGCCTTACCTGCAATCGCTCAATGGCCCACAAAAAGCCAAAGCTGTGTTGCTATCAGGCCGTGATTGCTTAGTTCGAATTAGCCCAGTAGTGTCATTGCGCTACATGGCAGATTCACACGGCACAGACACATCCATTGCTCATAAACTGGCGCGTGTTGCACGTATCCACTTTTCACGCCAAAAACTCGCAGCGTCAGGCCCGAACCTACCGAGCCGCCAAGCCCTGTTTAATCGTCTAATGAGATCCAAGGCGATTGAAAAGGTGATTCGTGACGAAGCCAACTCAAAAGATGTCCCAATCGATAAAGTGCGCAAAGAAGCCCACGCGATCATGGATGAGATTGCCGCTGACTTTTCTTACTCATTGGTCAAAAGTGGCGATCGACTGTTGGGCTGGCTATGGAATCGCATCTACCAAGGCTTGAATATCAATAACGCCGCCACCGTGCGCAAACTCGCCCAAGACGGCCATGAAATTGTCTATGTGCCTTGTCACCGTAGCCATATGGACTATCTGTTGCTCTCTTATGTGCTGTATCACGAGGGCATGGTTCCGCCGCACATCGCCGCGGGTATCAACCTAAACTTCTTCCCAGCCGGGCCGATTTTCCGCCGCGGCGGCGCCTTCTTTATCCGCCGCAGCTTTAAGGGTAACAAGCTCTACTCAACTATCTTCCGCGAGTATCTAGCCGAGCTGTTTGCCAAAGGCTATTCGGTTGAGTACTTCAGCGAGGGTGGTCGCTCACGCACTGGTCGCTTACTGCAAGCCAAAACCGGCATGCTTGCCATGACCATTCAAGCCATGTTGCGTGGTTTGAACCGTCCGGTCACCCTGGTTCCGGTCTACATCGGTTATGAGCATGTGATGGAAGTTGGCACCTACGCTAAAGAGCTGCGCGGCAAACGCAAAGAAAAAGAGAACGCCAGCTTAGTGCTTCGTACCATTCGCAAACTCAAGAACTTCGGTCAAGGGTATGTGAACTTTGGTGAGCCGATTCCGCTCAATCAATACCTCAACGAGCAAGCCCCAGAGTGGACTAAAGATATCGATCCTATGGGTAGCAGCAAACCACAATGGCTTAACCCAGTGGTGAACTCGCTGGCCACTAAGATGATGACGCACATCAACGATGCCGCAGCAGCCAATGCCATGACATTATGTGCGACGGCGCTATTGGCTTCTCGTCAACGTGCTTTGTCGCGCGACAGTCTAGTCAACCAGATCAATTGTTATCTGTCGATTCTCAACAATGTGCCCTATTCCGACACTTACACTGTCCCGCAAGACGACGCAGAGGCCCTGGTTAAGCATGCCGAGTCGCTCGATAAATTTATTATCGAAACCGATAGCATGGGCGATATTATTTCACTGGATCGCAACCAGTCGATCTTGATGACTTACTATCGCAATAACATTATTCATTTGTTGGCTATCCCTGCACTCATCGCACAGATGTTGGTTCGTCAGCAGCAATTATCGCTACAGCAGATCCAACAGAATGTGTCGCTCATCTATCCGTTCTTGCAACAGGAGCTGTTTTTGAGTATCGAACCAGAAAAGTTGGCCGATCTCACTGAAGCCTATATTGAAGAGTTAGCACATCAGGGCTTAGTCACGATTGATGACCAGCACAACGTGGCAATGAACCAAGCCAATAATCAAGTTCTGGTTCTATTGGGCCGCACCATCACAGAAACGCTACAACGTTATGCCATTGCGCTGAACTTATTGGTGGCAAGCCCTGATCTCGCTAAATCTGATTTAGAGCAGAAGAGCCAAGATATTGCTCAGCGTTTGGGCCGCTTGCATGGAATCAACGCTCCGGAGTTCTTTGACAAAGGGGTATTCTCAGCAATGTTTACCACGCTCAAACAGCAAGCGTATCTCGACAGTGATGGCAACTGCGATAGCATCAAGAGCAAAGAGTTAGCCAAACTGCTCTACTCTATGCTTTATCCAGAAGTGCGCTTGACCATCAAAGAAAGTATCTATCAAGCTACCGAGCAAAAATAGAAACGATAAGGGCATCATCATGATGCCCTCTTTCATTTACCAAAAGGCAATAAACAATCCGATAGTGATGACCATACCGACATAATTGTTGTTGAGAAAGGCGCGGAAGCAGAGTTCACGATCCCGATGACGAATCAGGTGCTGCTGAAACACAAATAGCGCGCCAGCAATAAGCAAACACCAGTAGTAGCTGGCACCAAGCTGGTAGTAAACGCCCACCCACATGAGCATGGCCAATGTCATCAGTTGCAACACGCCAATCACCATCTTATCGAAGCGACCAAATAGTATCGCCGTCGACTTAATACCAATTTTCAAATCATCGTCTCTGTCGACCATGGCATATTGAGTGTCGTAGGCGATCGTCCACAGCGCATTGATGGCAAAAATAAACCAGACCATCATAGGGATTTCGTTGGCCTCAGCAGCCCACGCCATAGGGATAGACCAACTGAACGCCAGCCCCAAAAACAACTGAGGTAAATGGGTGTAGCGCTTCATAAACGGATAGATAAATGCGAGAAAGATACCGACAAAAGAGAGTTTAATGGTCAGTGCATTCATGCTCATGACCAATAAGAATGAACTGACGGCAAGCACGATAAACAAACCTAGCGCTTCTTTTGCACTCACCCTACCGGAAGGTAATGGACGCTGCTTGGTGCGCTTGACGTGTCCATCCACCTTGCGGTCGGCAAAGTCATTGATCACACACCCTGCCGCACGCATAAAAATCACCCCCAACACGAATACGACTAGAACGTTTACGCTTGGCATCCCTTGCGCCGAGATAATCAGTGCCCACAAGGTTGGCCAAAGTAATAACAAAGTACCGATTGGCTTGTCCATGCGCATTAACTGCCAGTAAGCAACAGCTTTATCCGCGGTCATTGCAACTCTTCTCCTTTGCATAAATCGGGGCGGTGGGCAAAAACAGCTCGGCCACCAGCATAGGTTTGTGATTCATCCATAAACGCGACCGGCGCGCCAGTAGGGTTCGACCATCCAGCTTAATAGTCGCAACTTGCAGCGCATCGCGTTTGACGTTGCTAGCACTAAATACGGTCAGCCCAAGTGGGATTTCACCTTGCTCTGCGAGATCAAAATGCTGCCCCTGCATTGAGGTTTCAGGGATCAGCGTTCGCCCCAATACCCAAGCTTGACCGTCCCCTTTTAAAACCACCTTGCGCAGCAAGCATTGCTCATCGGCCAACAAGCCAATCTCTTGGGCGTTGAGTTTTTCTGCTTTGACGATCCTGTTGTGCAGCAAATCGACGCTCAAGCTATGGCAATGGGACTCCAATAAACGTGACAACGAGCCCTGTTCCAGCAACCAGTTCTTCGCAGCCGCCGTCGGAAAGTTAAAATCAGTAGGATCTTGCCATTCAACTTGACGTAAAGCAGATAAATAGAGCGCAGTTGATTGATTCATACTAGTATTCAATAAGCAGCCTTATCATCGTACAATAAAGCTTCATTCTTTAATGTTAACCACCTATAAGCGTGGCTAACGCATTTTTATTACAAAAAGATGCTCTATTGTAACAAGACTCAGGCGATTCGAGTATCGTGATTGGAAGAAAGAAAAGTTATAAATATGATGAAACGTTATCTTGGCCAAATAATTATCGCTTGGGGGTTACTTGTCAGCCTGCCAGCACTGGCAGAGCAAGAAGGCACACCGCAACTGGCTTACTTTACCCTAGAGCCCGATTTAACCACCAACTTTTATACTAAGGGCAAAAAGCTCGGCTATATTCAGGTACGAATCGATATCATGGTCGCCAGCCAAGCCGATCTTAGCGTGATAGAGCGCCACCAACCGCTAATCCGCGACGCTGTGGTTGAACTCCTGGGTAAACAAACCGAAGAGACCATCACCTCACTCGCAGGTCGAGAAGATCTGCGTAAAACTCTGGTTGAGCAGTTAAATGCCACCCTACTTCCAGAAACAGGCAAAACCATTATTGCCGATCTACTGTTTACTAAATATCTATACCAGTAAGAAACGGCACCAATAAAAACGGCGCTTCAGCGCCGTTTTTTATCTAAGCTTGTCCACTCGATTGGCATCCACTAGGCCCAGTACCACTCCCGACAGCAAGCCGGCTAAGTGAGCCGTGTTGGCAATCGCCATAAACGGTTGCACAAAGCCAAGTACCAGCCATACCAGCATAAAACCAATCACAGGCTTTGCGAGCGTCAATCCCAGTTGAGGCGCTTTATAACCTAACATCCAGAGATAGCCGACTAACGCATACACAACCCCAGATAAACCGCCAAAGTTGGCCCCTTCGACCCAATATTGACCAGCGCCAGATAGCGCCGCGGAAACCGCAAAAATCTGCATCAGTTTGCTCGAGCCTAACCGCTGCTCTATATCGCCACCAAGTTGCCACCACCACAACAAATTGAACGCTATATGCATCACTGAAAAGTGCAGTAGCGCATGGCTAAACCAGCGCCATAGCTGCCATTGTTGACCGTCAATCGCAGGAAAATGCAACGCGTCAAACACGCCGCGTCCACTTCCCAATTGCTGCAATACGAACATCACCAGGCAGGTAAACATGATGGCCAATGTTATCGGCCCCGCTTTGGCTTTGACCATAGCCAGCATACTCGGAGAGTGATACTTAAATGCGTTGCGGCGGGTTTCAGCAAGCTCCCATGAAGCCGCTTGATACTTACTGGCATTGGGGTTAGCGAGAAACTGATTGAGCTCAGCTTCCGCTTCTATTTGGTGTTCTGATTGGAGTAACCAGAGTGCAAACTGTCCCTCGCCCTCAGGCATCATCTGCACATCGATCTGCCGTGAGGCCATGTAATCAATGAACGCTTGAGCCATTCTTGGATTATTGAGAGTGATCAGTCGCACCATACTACTATCCTAGATTCGATTCCGTCGGAAGCCCGGCTCTGTGCCAAGCTTCAAAACCACCGTCGACACTATACACCTGCTCGAAGCCTTGGTTAACCAAATATTGCGCCGCACCTTGGCTGCTGATGCCGTGATAACACATCACCAAGACCGGCTGGTCAAACTCGACCTCGTTCATAAACGTCACCATAGTATCATTGGTCAGGTGGAAAGCGTGTTGAGCATGGTTGACCGCAAAAGACTGCGGGTCACGAATATCGACCATACGCGCCTGCCCTTGCGCTAATAATGCTTGAGCGCCTGACACATCGATATGTTTAAACTGATCCATAACCTTTCTCTTTTATCACTGAATTATCTCACGCCATTGTAACCTATCCAGTGGTCAACAAGTACTCTATGGCTGTAGGGTTATCCACCAGCGATCATAATTCAACCATTTGTGGATAAGTTTGTGGATTACGTTGATAAGGTGTTTTGAGCAACTTGGATCCACAACATATAGTGATGATCCTTATTTGATTGTGTGTAAAGAGAAAACTATCCCCATCGACAACAGCGATGCCAACCCTTTATTCACCCTGCTTTCTGACAGATAGCCAAGAAACTTCTCACAGAGTTACCCACAGGACAGATTGGGCAAAACGATCCCTTTAGCTCGCTTTGCGGTGATCAGATAATAAAAAAGCCGAGATCTTTCGATCTCGGCTTTTTCGTCATCTGTGTTGAGCGACTTAGAATTCACCCACCGCTGCTTTAAGCTTTTTCATTGCATTCTTCTCAAGCTGTCGAATGCGCTCCGCAGACACATTGTAGGTTTCAGCCAGTTCTTGCAACGTCGCCTTACTGTCTTCTAACCAACGCGAGCGCACTATGTGCTGACTACGCTCGTCCAAGCTGCTCAACGCTAAGCTGAGACGATTATTGGTGTGTGCTTCCCAGTTGGCGGCTTCGACATTGTCTGCAACGTCTGACGACTTGTCTTCCAAATACACCATAGGGGCGGTATAGGCTGACGCTGAGTCATCGTCGTCGTTTGGCATCTCGAACGCTGCGTCTTGTGCGGCCAGACGAGACTCCATTTCGCGGACTTCAGCTGGCTCTACACCAAGCTCTTTAGCCACTGTCTCGACTTCGCCATTGTTAAACCAACCCAGGCGCTTTTTCGACTTACGCAAGTTAAAAAACAGTTTGCGCTGCGCTTTGGTGGTAGCAATTTTGACGATACGCCAGTTGCGCAATACGTATTCATGGATTTCAGCTTTAATCCAATGCACAGCGAAAGAGACCAAACGTACACCCACTTCTGGGTTGAAGCGCTTAACGGCTTTCATTAGGCCAATGTTGCCTTCTTGAACAAGGTCGGCCATTGGAAGGCCGTAACCAGAATAACCTCGAGCGACGTGTACCACGAAGCGCAAGTGCGAAAGGATCAGACCTTTTGCCGCCTCGATTTCACCGTCGTAATGCAGTCTCTCAGCAAGTTCACGTTCCTCTTCAGCAGTCAGCATTGGGTAGCTATTTACTGAGCGGATATAGCTGTCTAAGCTATCTTGTGTAACAACCGCCATTGGATATGCTTGGTTAGTCATTCCGTTCCTCATCAATCTCTGATCTGGACTAAGTTTTAACCCATCAATCTTGAACCTAAAATGAACAAGATTCAAGCAGGGGAAAGCAATTATGCATAAACAAATCGTCTATACAAGTAGGAAGTATACGGTAGCGTCTACTTTTTTCAATAGTATGACAACGTCCAAGTCAAAGGGTTCCCACTACACCGGCTCAATCTCTTTTAAATGACGTTGAGCGGATACTTTGGCTGCCAAACAGCCGAGGAATGTCCCTAGCATCACCAGCAATAAAGACTCATCCCAACTTAGCCCAACTAAGCGGAAACGACTGTCATACAACAAGGCCAACTGTTCGACGCGGCTGTTGAGTAATACGGTGATCAGCGCGGTTAAGATCCATGCACTCACAGCGCCAAGGACACCAAACCACATGCCTGAATAGAGATAGGGACGCAGAATATAGCTGTTGGTCGCACCAATCAGCTTCATGGTTTGAATCTCTTCCTTGTTGGCCAACACATTAAACCTGAGTGTGTTGCCGACAATCAAAAACACCGAGCCTAACATCAACACCGACAGCGTGATCACAATGCCACTCACCAGGTTTTTAATCGCATCAAGGCGAGTCAACCAGTCTTCATCCAGACGCACATCGGTAATCTCTTCCCACTGCGCGACTCGGTCGGCCAACTGCTTGATCATTGGTTGGTCATCCTTGCTTGGTGTGATCACTAATACGCCGGGCAGCGCGTAGTCATCCAGTAGACTGATCGCCTGCTCAAACCCGGAGTATTGGCTTAAGTCATCCAAGCCTTGTTGCGGTGAGATGTATTCCACTTGAGCAACGTCGGCATCACTTTCCAGCTGATCTTTAAGCACCATCACTCGCGCTTCTGGGGTGCGCTCTTGAATATAAGCGCTGACTTGTGACGGGCTGGTCACATCGCTCGAGGCTTGAGCTATGTTTTTGCCCAGCAAATACAACACTGAAGGCATCGCCAATGCCATCGAGATCACCGCCAGCGTCAGCAAGTTACCCAAGGGGCGCTGCCAAAGCTCACGCAATGAGTGCTTGGCCTGTTTAAAGTGCACCTTAAGAAAGCTGTCTTTCTTGACTCGATTCTTGGCGGTCGCGGTCGCTCGGCTGCGAGGTTTATTGGCCATAGTCTTCCACCTCGCTCAAAAATCCTTGATTCAGTTCTAAATGTCGATATTGCGGCCTGGTGTTGACCAAACCTATGTCGTGGGTCGCCAGTAAGATGGTGACTCCAGCACGATTGAACTCTTCAAACAATTTCAGCACGCGATTGGATAGCTCAGGATCTAAGTTACCTGTTGGTTCATCAGCCAGTAACAGCGTGGGACGATTCACCACAGCGCGCGCAATCCCGACACGTTGTTGTTCGCCCCCAGACAATTGGCTGGGCAAACATTTGGCTTTGTCGAGCAAGTCGGTTTTATCCAACGCAGCCGATACGCGACGTTTGATTTCGTTTTCAGTGATCGACTCAATGCGCATCGGCAGGGCGACATTGTCAAACACGGTTCTATCCATCAGCAACCGGTGATCTTGAAACACAATGCCGATATTGCGGCGTAGGAAGGGAATGTCTTTATTCGGAATTCGCGTGATATCGTGACCGTTGAAACTGATCTTACCGTCGGTTGGTCGCTCAATCGCACAAATTAATTTGAGCAGAGTACTCTTACCGGCACCGGAATGGCCGCCAAGAAAAGCCATTTCACCGCGGCGCAGATGAAAATCGACTTTCTGCAGCGCTTGTCGTCCACCGCGATAAGCCTTGCTCACTTGCTGAAACTTTATCACCCGAAATCCCTCTTGCGAACTTCTATACCGTGTTAATAGCGGCGCTTAGTGCGCAGCGAGGACACACCTTGCTGCGCACCCGTGCGATTACTCGTCACGACTAAATAGCGCGTCGATAAACTCTTGTGTCTCAAATGGACGCAGGTCGTCAATACCCTCGCCCACACCAATGTAACGAATTGGGATCTGGAATTGGTCTGCGAGGGCAAAAATCACCCCGCCTTTCGCAGTACCGTCGAGCTTGGTGAGAGTAATGCCGGTCAATGGTGCGACATCACTAAACAGCTTCGCTTGGCTGATGGCATTTTGCCCGGTACCCGCATCCAAGGTCAGCATGATCTCATGCGGTGCAGACCCATCGACTTTCTGCATAACACGCACAATTTTACGCAACTCTTCCATCAAGTTCGCTTTGTTTTGAAGGCGTCCCGCGGTATCAGCGATGACCACGTCAACTCCTTTGGCTTTCGCCGACTCAATGGCGTCGTAGATGACCGACGCACTGTCGGCCCCCGTGTGTTGAGCAACGACAGGCACGTTATTGCGCTCGCCCCACACTTGCAACTGCTCAACCGCAGCAGCACGGAACGTATCACCTGCTGCCAGCATCACTTTCTTACCCTGCGCTTGGAATTGCTTGGCGAGTTTACCGATCGTGGTGGTTTTACCCACACCATTTACACCTACCATCAAAATCACATACGGCGTTTTCTCAGCATCGATTTGCAATGGTTTTTCGACCTGAGACAATATCTCCGCCATCTCTTCTTTCAACAGGCCGTAAAGCGCTTCACCATCTTTCAACTCTTGACGGGACGCTTTTTCGGTTAAGTTGTCGATGATTTTCAGTGTGGTATCCATACCGACATCGGCGATCAACAGTTGCTCTTCCAGCTCTTCAAACAGTTCATCATCGATCTGCTTACCTTTGAAGAGACCAAAGAAACCAGCACCGATATTGGCTTTGGTGCGGGCTAAACTACGCTTGAGACGCGCAAAAAAGCCTTCACTCGGCTTTTCTTGTTCGGCGACACGAGGCGCAGCGGCTTGTGGTGGCTCGACAACCTCTACCGGTTCAATGGCTTCTGCTTCTGCTTCTGCTTCTGCTTCTGCTTCTGCTTCTGCTTCTGCTTCTGCTTCTGCTTCTGCTTCTGCTTCTGCTTCTGCTTCTGCTTCTGCTTCTGCTTCTGCTTCTGCTTCTGCTTCTGCTAGCTCAGTCTTCGGCTCTACTTCAGGTTCGTCAAGCGCTGGTGAGGGTTCGTCGTTTGACTGTTGTTCGGTCGGTTGTTGTTCTTCGGCGGATTGCTTAGTTGGCTCATCGTCACCAAAACCAAGCCATGAGAGTAATCCGCGCTTCTTTTTTTCCGTCATCTGGGGCTATCCTAGATCGTCTTAATTAACTCAGACTCTTTTTTGCCGTGTTTGTTGTCGGCAACAAAAGAAAAATGACAGCAGAGCGAGCAGTTTTCACTATTAGAGTGATGGTATACACTCTGTCATCAACAAATTAGGGCTGTATGTTAGCGCTCAACAGCAGAGCGACTGGCTATAGTATCACTTTATTAGCGGTCAAAAAATCTATGGTAAGACGTCGCCAGCAAAACACATCACAAAAAAAGCCCTCAACCGGCTTTGTTCGTATTATTAGCGGCTTATGGAGAGGACGTAAACTCCCTGTGCACGATGCACAAGGCTTAAGACCCACCACAGACCGCGTTAAAGAAACTCTGTTTAACTGGATCGCACAAGATGTTCCGAGAGCCAAGTGTCTCGACCTGTTTTCAGGATCCGGTGGACTGGCTTTTGAGGCGGCATCTCGCCAGGCCGATAAGGTAACCTTAATTGAGCTAAACCCGACCGCCTTTAAGCAGTTACAAACCAACATTGCTGCTCTGAACGCCAGTAATCTCAACCCAATCAATAGTGATGCGTTAAACTATTTAAAACAGCAAGGAACGCCACATGATGTGGTGTTTATCGATCCACCTTTCCGCCAAGGCCTTTTAAATGAAGTGACTCAACTCCTTGAGCAGAATGGTTGGCTGGCCGAGCATGCTGTTATCTATGTTGAAACAGAGAAAGAACTCTCGCTCGATGGTGTGATCCCTGCGCACTGGCATCTGCATCGTGAAAAAACTGCAGGCCAAGTGAGCTTCCGCTTGTTTAATCGTCAACCTCTACCGCAAGGACAGTAAAATGAAAGCATTAATATGGTTAGCCAAAGGCGCAATCGGTTTTGTCTGGTTGGTGTTGATTGTCAATATCTTCATGCCTTTTCCCGGCAATGCAGCTATCGCCTTGTACATCATGACCGCCTTTTTGTTCATTATGCATGGCCTGCAAATGGCGATTTTCATCGGTGCATTTGGGGATAAAGTGAAGATAAGCCGTTGGGAAAAATGGTCGATCTTGATATTCGGTATTTTTTCGCTGCTTGATATCCGCCGCAAGTACATGTCTTAAAAAAATAGCCGCTCATCTGAGCGGCTATTTTGTATTGCTAGGCCATATACCCTTTGACCCCATCCAAGAACATCTGGGTCGAAATCATGATCAGCAACAGACCCATCAAACGTTCAACCGCTTTCAATCCCCGCTCACCCAAAATACGGTGGAAGAAGTTATAGAACATCAGAATAAAGAAGGTTACCCCCCAAGCCAGCAAAACCGCGCCAGAGAGCTCTAACAACTTGTCTGGGTGTTGACTGGAAAGCAGCAGCAATGCAGCAATAACCGAGGGCCCGGCGATCATTGGAATCGCCATTGGCACAATAAACGGCTCTTCACCGGCGGCGAGTCCAGTAATACTGCCACCGCTGGGGAAAATCATCTTGATCGCAATAATAAACAGAATGATGCCGCCAGAAATGCTCAAGGTTTCAGGCTGAACGTGAAGGAAGTTAAGAATACTTTTTCCAGCAAACAGGAACAGCATCAAAATCCCAAGGGCAAAGAACAGCTCTCTGATCAAAACTTTACGTCGGCGCTTGGGATCTAAGTGCTTTAAGATCGACAGGACAATAGGCAAATTGCCAAGCGGATCCATGATCAAAAACAGCATGGTCGCGGCAGAAAGAATGTCCATTAGGGACCTCCAAAGTGATAATCAGTCAGGCAAAGCGAAGTCGCGGAAGTATAACAACCTCGTTGCTTAATTTGGAATTATTCTTTTATCGCCATCAGTTGAGCATACGCCCAAGCGGCCGAGATCAGTGCTGACAGACTCGCTCTGCATTCACTGTCCATACACCATCGCACACGATGACTTTCTCTCGCTCAAGAAAGAAATCAAGCAAGCGCTGCAAATCGAAACCCTGACATTTGCAGGTGCGAAAGCGGGCCGCTTCGCCAAATTCAGTGTTAACCCAATGCTCAAGCTCGGCTTTAGTCATCGGGTGCTCTCGCAATGCGGCTAATACTTTGTGGGCGTGAATATCACTGGCCATAGGGCGTCCTCATTAATCGTGTTTGGCTAAGGATATGAGCGAGGCCAGTTATCTTCATTGATTTTAGATAAGTAAAGAAGCAGTAATCAGGCTATGGGCGAGTAGATAACTGCCAGAGATCAGATAACGCCCTTTATCAATCGGATGGCGATAATCATGGATGGCTAGCAGCATTGCCGAAAGGGTTAAGGTTAATGATCCGGTAAAACCGAGCGCACTCGCAACAGTGCGATTGAGCAACCACACCTCACCGGCCGCCCAATTAAGTTGTAGCAGCACCATACCCATCATGACGACAGGAAAAATGAGTCGATCAATTTTGGGCAACAACAGGAAAAAGGCGACGACACCAATGCCTAGCAGCATCGCAGGTAGCCACCATACAATATCACCTGACAGCTTTACCCAGAATGAAGCGCTATAGCAGAGCTGGGCGGTGATGAATCCGGCAAAACAGAGTCTTAGGTGCTTTTTGAGGATATAGAGTCCATCAGCGACGATAGACACAAGCAGTCCCAGCGAGACCCACCAAACAGCGACGCCAATCAGCCTCTCCTGACTCCAAAGCATCACCAGCAGCATCAGCAAGGTTAATGTTTTAAACACCGTTGCTTGTTTGATGTGATTTCCTTCAATCGCGGAAATACTGATATACCCAGACAAGGCAACCGATAGCCAGCCCCACATTCGAACACCTCATAAAAAACGAGCTGCTAGTGTAGGCAGCACGAAAAAGATGTCTAGTTTCGAACGGCAAAACTTGGATCTTGATAATACTTCTCTTGCCGTGCTTTTTTCTCGCCAAACACCCGCAGCTAAACAAGCATGTTGCATTCTAAGCAAATAGCCCCTAGCACCACTGAACGCTCCAAAAGTGAAAAAATCCAAACACCACCCACATGAAAATAGAAAAAACTATTTAATATTAACTGGTTAACTAAGTTCAACTTTGTTGTGAATATGTAAAACCAAAAATTTTAGCTCGATATCGCTGACAAATACCCGCTAACAATATGCAACCAAAACCAAAACCTACACACAGAAAATTTCTAAATAACGGATATGTCCGCTCAGGAAGATCTCAACTACAATAAGCCGCATAAATAGAACAAAACATCACTAGCCAACAATTGGCCAATCTAAAAAATAAATAAAAACAGATATTTATAGTGATAATGTGACAATTTTCAACCGACACAACCACCACCTAACAAGCAAAAAATTTCATTAAACTTACGACAAAAGACATTAATCGACAGGAGAAAAGTTATTTTTTTGGAGCTTAATGACACTTATCCTTGATCTAACCAGTAAAAAGCTGTTATTCTGCTTAACATACCTTCAATCATCAATTTACAGGAGCAGTGCTATGATTTCTTCTTCACAAAAACAAGGACTTGTAATGATCGCCGTTGTCGTAGGCCTAATGACACTGCCGATGATGTACTAAGTTAAAAGACACCAACAAAAAGGGACGCAAATGCGTCCCTTTTTGATATATGTAGCAATTTTTTAGTCATTTAGATGCAAAAATCGGCGACATGTCGACATTTGCAGCAAAGTATAAAAAGTGGGGTTTTGGCCTTCCGATTACAAATGTTTGGACAATTCATCCCAATGAGCATAGTAAAACACCAATGCCGCTAAGGTGATCAAAGTCATCAATGTAATTGCCGCCCGCCACACAAAACGACTGCTGCGCGGCGTAAGTTCTTTCTCACACTCATCACACACTGTCATAAACTGCTTGCGACTGTCTAACTGGAAATCGTGTTCATGGACAATCTTATTGCGTATCGTCGCTATATAACGCAGTTTTTCAATCACATCATGAGGCAAACGCTCTTCACAGCTGGTGATCAGCTGATGCAGTCCTTTTCCATCCGCGTGATATTGAGTTCGTAGTAGCGACTCAAGCTTTCTGGTTCGTGTCACTACGCTTTCGATATCAGACATAACATCCCTCCACGCTCTAAGTTTAGGGGGTATTTGATCCTTCTTCTATCTAATGTCCCACTTTTTATTCCGCTTGCAAACCGATTTGTATAAAAGAATCAAAGAGTAAAAAACGTTGCGACATCAAACCCCGATCAAGTGTGATATGCCTCGAATAAATTTGTCACACTGGTCACTTTGTTTTTGCAGCAAGACCCGTGCCCAGAATCATTAGTAAAATATCGCTAGTATGAGCACAAACCATAGGGGATACGAATATCATGCCGATCACGTTGTTTATTGCTATTGCTGTTATTGCCCTTGTTAGTGGCTGGGCGTTCACACATCTATACCGTAAACACATTCAAGGGGAAAATGCACCGGAGCAACACATTGAGGTGACGATTCTTGATAAACAGTCGATTGCCATTGACGACCCTCAACCAGGAGAAGAAGACCAAGAGTACTGGATCTACGTGCAAAAAGGACGCATTGGCCCTAAGCGCGAGTTTCAAGTTGGCGTGCACTACTTCCATGCCCTCAACCCCGGCGATCAAGGCATACTCACGTATAGAGGGGACACCTTCATTCACTTCGCGCTAAACCGCTAGGGCAGTAACCAACGCGTATTGCTTGAGCGTGACAGCAGATAACTCAGCCCTAAGGCGCCACAACCACTGAGCACAGTCCAAACCGGTATGACCCACAATGGGTGCCCTTGATACCAACCGAAGGTTTTCATCGGCCACAAAAAAATGGGGTGTAGCAAGTAGATACCCAAACTGTGTTGGCTAATCACGCTCAATACACCTTGGGTTCGGCTTGATAGCCGCTCGGTAAAATAACGACATAGCATGAACACCATACTCGCCGCCAAGACCACATTCAGGGTTTTGTATGACAGCCAACGGCCCACACTATACTTTTCAGCAGCCAAGCTATCGCCAATCACCATCCAAGCCGTTGTGGCTAAAGCCAGCGCACCGAACAAGGTAAACAGCAAGACACTGCCACGCCCGATGGGAACGCGTTGATAAAGTAAGTAACCGAGCGGTAAGTAGCCACTGTACAGCCACATTTGATTACTCCATACGCCGTCGATCCCCGCCAGATAGAGCAGCGTGGTGAAAAGCCATAAGGCAACGTATAGGTAGAGCGAATGATTACCGTACTGGCGCAGCACAAATTGAAAAAAAGGAATCAAAAAATAGAGCGGAATAAAGTAGTAAAAGAAGCCGAGATGGTAGTAGGTGGCATGCCACGGGCTTTGGGTCAGAACCTGCTCGGTCACGCTCACATCGTAGCCGTTTAATGTGACTCCAGAGAGCAAAGCGTAAAATAGCGACCAAACCACAAACGGCACCAACACTTTACCCAGCCGACGCTTCAGATAATAGCGAAGGTCAAATGGGCGACGGTCGGTCAGCATTAACGCGCCGGTGATCATAATGAACACCGGCACTGCCCAGCGAGAAACGCTATTGATGGTCACCGCGCTGGCCCAAGCATCGAATGAGATCAGACCAAGCTGCTGACGATACGGCGCTAATACGTGAATCGCTATCACCGCTATCGCCGCAACGCAGCGCAACGTATCAAAAAACAGTACCCTTTCTCTCACACAGTACCTCATTACTTGGTGATAAATAGCTTAGTGATAAATCACTGGTGGATATCAGGCGACTATAGCAACAAAAAAGCTGACCTAGGTATCGGCTAGGTCAGCTTTTGGTTAACACTGTTGGCGATTGACTAGGCGGTCACTTGATTCAGTTTAGGCAATCTTAACGAGATAATGCTGGTCAGGAGCAAGAATGCAGCCGATACCCACAAACAGGCAGAGAGTCCCGCCATTTGGAATACCCACCCGGAGAGAATGGTACCAATCAAGCGCCCCATCGCATTGGCCATGTAATAGAATCCAACATCGAGTGAGACACCATCTCCTTTGGCATAACTGACAATCAAGTAGGAGTGTAGTGATGAGTTGACGGCAAAAATCGCTCCAAACAGCATCAGTCCGCCGACAATCACCAACTGTGGCTGCCAGCCAATCTGTACGGCATAGGCTATCGACGCCGTCACCAAAGTCAGCAACCCGGCCCAGAGCAGAGCCGCCTGTCCGTCGGGCACTTTTCCTTGCGCCTTACCGGTAATTCGTGGCGCGACGCCTTGCACAAACCCATAAGCAATGGTCCACGCGGCAAGAAAGCCACCGACCGATAGGTGTGACCAACCAAATACCGAGCCAAGATAGATAGGCAGCGCCACGACAAACCAAACGTCCCGCGCTCCAAATAGGAACAAGCGCGCCGCCGATAAGATATTAATCGACTCCGACTTAGAGAAAATCTGGATAAATTTAGGCTTGTTTTTGGCCTTACCCATATTGCTCTCAAGTCCAATCAGGCTGCCAATGAAGACCAACGTCAGCACACTGGCCATCAACAATACCGCGTATTTAAAGCCCACCAGCGACAGCAATAAACCACCGATAAAAAAGCCCGCCCCTTTCAGCGCGTTTTTCGAACCGGTTAATATGGCAACCCACTTGTACAGCGCACCTTGCTGCTCGTCTGGCACCAAGGTCTTAATCGAGCTCTTGGCACTCATCTTGTTCAAATCTTTGGCAATACCAGACAGAGCCTGAGCTGCCATCACCCAAGGGATGGTCAACCAACTTGTCGGAACCGCTAACATCGCCAAGGCAAAGATCTGCATTCCAAGGCCAATATTCATGGTCTTATTCAGCCCCAGACGCGCCCCCAGCCAACCACCGATTAAGTTGGTCACGACACCAAAGAACTCATAAAACAAGAACAGGGAGGCAATCTCTAAGGTGGAGTAGCCCAGATCATGAAAATAGAGCACGACCAACATTCGCAATGCACCATCGGTGATGGTGAAGTTCCAGTAATTGAAAGTCACCAGCATGTACTGGCGAACGCTTTTACTCAAACTCGATAACATGTGTTCTCACCTTTTGCTTGGTTCGATAACAAGGGCTTTTGACCTATGGGTGACCAAAAGCCCTTAACCGGACTATCGCGCCGCTACCGAGGTAATGTATTCAAGCTGTACTGGCTTGGTAAATGCCCCTGGTCTTAGTGCTTGCACCTGCTCGATAATGCGCTCTAAAGGCCATTCCTTTTCAAGCAGTAAATGCGCCGCAAACAGGCCTGTACGACCCGAGCCCCCCATACAGTGCATAGCGACTTTGCCACCACGATCAACAATCTTGTGTAGAACCGGACTTGCTTGCTGCCACTTAGCCGCAAAACCTTCACCCGGTGCACAGTCATCTTCAATCTCGATTTGGAACCACTGCATACCGAGTTGCTGCGCCTCACGGCCCAACGCCTCCACTTGTTTACTGGCTAACTCAGCATCATCGAGCGCGGTGACGATCGCTTCGACACCTTGTTGCTTGAGTTGAGCCAACGACGTATTAAGGTCGACGCCTTTGGTCCCTGGGCAGGGAGTAAGAACCAGCGCGCCACTGTCTAGATTTAATTGCCAGGTTGGGTGTGTCATCACTATCTCCTTACGCTAAACCGACTTTACGCACCAGTTCGGCAGTGCGAGTCGCGTAGCCCATCTCATTGTCGTACCACGCATAAATTTTAACCATGCGAGTCCCAACGACCATAGTGGACTGCGCATCGACGATGGTCGAACGCTGGTCACCACGATAATCAATCGAGACTAAAGGACGCTCTTCAAAACCAAGAATGCCTTGCAGTTCACCTTGAGCGGCCTCTTTCAGCAGGGCGTTGACCTCCTCAGCGGTGGTATCACGTTTCACATCAAAGATGATGTCGGTCAGCGAGGCGTTCGCCAGCGGTACGCGTACCGCGTGTCCGTTGATCTTACCCTGCAATTCAGGGAAGATTTCGACAATCGCGGTCGCACTGCCTGTGGTGGTTGGGATCAAACTCATGCCACAAGCGCGCGCACGACGTAAATCCTTATGCGGTGCATCGAGAATCGTTTGAGTATTGGTTAAGTCATGAATCGTGGTAAATGAAGACTGCTCGATACCGAGTTTCTCATGAATCACTTTCACTACTGGCGCAATACAGTTGGTGGTACACGACGCCGCTGTGACGATACGATGAAGACTCGGGTCGAAAATTTCATCGTTAACGCCAACCACGATATTCGCCACACCCGGCTCTTTCACTGGTGCCGATACCACTACGCGCTTGACCCCTTGTTCCAAATACAAGTTGAGCAACTCAGTTTTACGGTGAACACCCGTGGCTTCAATCACCACGTCACAGCCAGACCAATCGACCGCATC
Organism: Vibrio sinaloensis; assembly: GCF_023195835.1. Taxonomy (NCBI): domain Bacteria; kingdom Pseudomonadati; phylum Pseudomonadota; class Gammaproteobacteria; order Vibrionales; family Vibrionaceae; genus Vibrio; species Vibrio sinaloensis. Next base: position 2,816,336 of record NZ_CP096199.1, read on the forward strand.
GATCGCTTTCTCTTGGCTGGTTTTGATCACTTTGCCGGCGATCACTAACTCATTACCGCCAGCAGAAACCTCATGATGCCAACGCCCTTGCACAGAATCGAATTCGAGTAAGTGGCCAAGCGTCGCTGCGTCTCCTGCCACATCGTTAATATGGACAAACTCCAGTTCTGGCCAGTCAAAGGCCGCGCGAAGTGCAAGACGTCCAATACGGCCAAAGCCGTTAATCCCTACTTTAATAGTCATAGTTCACTCTCTTAACTCAATTATTGGCAGCACACAGGACGAACCTGCATGGCATGAAGACGTTCAATATCTTGGTGGTATTCCGTTTTTAAACAGTTAGACGCCACTAGATCGTCGATGAGTTTTTTCATCCAGCCAGGTAAGTCTGGGGCCAGTCGGTAGAATACCCACTGCCCTTGTCGAACATCCACCAAAACGCCACTCGCGCGTAATTGAGCAAGGTGACGAGAAATTTTGGGTTGGCTTTGATCTAGGGCTTCGGTCAGCTCACCGACACTAAGACACTGTTCACGCATGATCAGCATTAGGCAGCGCACTCGTGTTTCATCGGCAAGCAGTTTGAAAAATTGATGAGGCAACATCTCTATATACTCACATATGGATATGCGAATATATGTACCTAACAACGAGTGAAGATGCAATCCCGTCAGCGAGATTGTCATAAAGATTTCATATTTGGCTAGGGATTAGGGTCTATTGACCTAGCAAACCTGATTCAGCTCACTGCTCCAGCGCTGAGCTTCAGAAAGACGGGGCATCACTTCCCCCATAGAAAGGTTCAGTTGTTGGCAGGCACTCTCCATTCCCTCCCAGTCAGCACTTTCGTAACACTCTTCAAGGTTGATCAGCTGGCCGTATGGGCCTTGGCGCTCTAAAAGGGCCTGCTTGATGGTCGAGCATAGCGGCAACTGAGCCACTAAATCCGTCAGCGACATATCTAACATCGCATCCAGCATAGAGAACAGACCGATCAAAAACGCCTGATCACGATACTGACTGAACGGGTTATCGCGCGACATCAACATAAAGAACTGAGCGCGCTGCAAACACAGGGTATACAACTCTCTCGGCTTATTAACTGAGATGTATGAAGCAACCGCTAGTGAGACAAAAATTTTGATTTTATCTTGGCCAAGATAGACCAAGGCTTGGCGAAATGAAGAGATCGGCACCGCGATTCGGTCCGACATCGAGTTGACGAAACGCAGCAACTGGTATGACAGCGCCACATCGCGCGCCACAATTTGCTCCACTTTGAGGAAATTCACCTCCGGCTTACACACCTCTTGAAAGAGCTCCATCGCGATCAGATGCTCAGGACTCACATATCGCTGCCGTACCACTTCAGGCTTACTAAAAAAATAGCCTTGGAAAAAAGTGAAACCAGCGGAGCGAGTGGCGAGAAACTCCTCTTCCGTTTCGACACGCTCGGCAAGAAACTTACGTTTCACCCCCATCGCTAAGCGCTCTTTAACTAGAGCGCAAGAGGCCTCAAGCCCGGTGGCCATTATGTCGATCTTGACGATATGCACTAGGGGCAGGAACCGTTCCCATTCAGGCTTATAAACAAAATCGTCAAGGGCAATGATATAACCCTGACTGTGGATCTGTTTCAACGCCTCATACAGCTCATCATTGGGAATACAGGTTTCTAACACCTCTACCACGATTTTGTTTTTGGGCAGTGATAAGGGCAACAGGCGCAGCAGAGATTGCTGCGGGAAATTAATAAAGCAACGAGAGGTCGACATCGCCGGATTGGTGCCCAGCGACAAAAAGTTCTCAACAATTATTCGATACGTTGCTCGGTTAGCATCAATATGCTGCGGATAGGCGTTACTTTCACCATCACGAAACAACAACTCATAGCCCAGCGTTTGCCGCTTGGCGTTTAAAATTGGCTGTCGAGCAACAAAGGTATCTTGCGTTCGTCTGTACATGAGCGCGGATCGAGTTAGGCTTTGGCGGCCGCGAGTAACGCGCCACAGCCCATGAACATCGAGCCAAAGACCTTGTTGATTTTTGACATCATTCGCTCAGAACGAATAAAGCGCCCCATTTGCGAGGCCAAACTGGTGTAACCGAGCATCACGCAGGAATCAATCACCACAGTGGTGACACCGAGTACCAGCAATTGAGTCATTTGGTCTTGGCTAGGGTCGATAAACTGTGGAAACAGAGCCACCAAAAATACAATCGATTTCGGATTGGTCAGGTTGATCAATACCGCTTTGCGCATCAATGTACCTGCCGACAGCGCTTGGCTGCTCTCTGCGGTATGCATGCTGGAGCGGTCGCGCCATTTTTGAATGCCGAGCCAAACCAGATAGACCGCCCCCACCCATTTAATCACACTGAACGCGAGAGCAGATTGTGCCACCAGCGCTCCAATGCCCGCACCGACAAGCACAATATGAATGGCCAAACCGATTTGCAGTCCAGCGATCGCCGCTAGCGAACGGCGCGTTCCATAACTTAGACCATTGCTGATTGAGTTCACCGTTCCTGAGCCTGGTGCCAGACTAAAGACGATTGCGGTTACTACATAAGCAAGCCAAACATGCATATCCATCGTTTTTTCCTCTCGACTAAAGCGAGCTAGCCACACATAATCTGTTGTTGTCGAATCGCGAAATCGAACTTAGGTTTAACACCCATGAATGACTCCAGTTACAACATTACTCCTTCTTATACTCAAGAGTCCAACTTTGAGCAAGCTATCCAAACCGATATTGCTGCATTCTGGTCGTCTCGAGAGGAGGGTTACCTCAAAACTTTTGACAAGAAATCGCTGTACTGGATCCGTTTAACCTCTGCCGAGCACACCAAAGCGATTGTCGTGGTCAATGGCCGGATTGAGTGCTGCGCTAAGTACCAAGAGCTGTTTTACGACCTTTTCCAACAAGGCTACGATATCTACTCCTATGATCATCGCGGTCAAGGTTTATCGGATCGCATGATCGAAGATCGACAAATGGGCTACGTCGATGAGTTTGACGACTATGTGCACGATCTGGACGTTATGGTGCGTCACTTTCAGCTCGATCATTACCAAAAACGCTACCTGCTTGGCCACTCCATGGGCGGAAATATCGCCACCCGCTACATGCAAACCCACCGTAGCCCGTTTGATGCCGCCGCGCTAAGCGCCCCCATGTTTGGTGTCAATGTGCCTTGGCATTTGCGTCCTTTTGCCTTGATGGTCGGCCAACTGCTCACCGCATGGCACGCCACCCCCACTTTTGCGCCTGGACAAGTCGCTTATTTTCCCAAACCCTTTGTCGGCAATTTATTGAGTCAAAGTGAAGTGCGCTATCAGTGGTTTCGCGATCTGTATGAGCAACACCCGGAGCTGAGAATCGGCGGCGCCAGCACCCGTTGGGTGTGGCAAGGACTAATGGCGTGCAAGCAATGCTATTTGATGACGCGCCAACTCAAAACTCCGCTGTTAGTCATGCAAGCGGGCGACGACCAGATTGTCTCCAACGCCGCGCAAACACGCCTAATGAAGAAACTCAGCAAAACCCAGCCTGAGAGTCAACTGCAGGTGATCGTTGGCGCCAAGCACGAGCTGTTGTTTGAACAAGACCAATACCGAAACCAAGCGTTAGACGCCACACTGGCTTTCTTCGACCAGTACTAAAATAGGAAATACGGGAAAGCGATCTTTACCCTCTTTTTCCCCTTTCGCTTCAAGTAAACTGTAGCCTTAGCTAATCAGGCTCATCAACGCACTTTTACTGAGGGTGATATGACAGACACACGCAAAGATACTCCTTTTCATATCGTGGCTTCGGATCTCGATGGCACGTTGCTCGCACCTAACCACCAGTTAAGCGAGTTTTCCAAGCAAACTCTGCAAGCACTGCATGAAAAAGGCTTCACTTTTGTCTTTGCCACTGGACGCCATCACGTTGATGTCGCTAGCATTCGCCAAATCGCAGGCATCCCAGCGTATATGATCACCTCAAATGGCGCACGGGTACACGACCAGAACGATCAACTGATGTACAGCAACAATGTACCCGAAGAGCTAGTTCAATCCGTGATCGATGTGATCAGAAACGATCAGCAAATTTTTATCCACATGTATCAGAACGAAGATTGGTTGCTGGATAGAGATGATGAGACGCTGGCGAAATTCCATAGTGAGTCTGGCTTTAGCTACAAACGTTTCGACGCCGCTGCGGCGCCAACCGATGGCATCGCCAAGATATTTTTTACTCACCCAGAGCACGATCACGACCATTTAGTCACCTTTGAACAAAAGCTGCGTGAGCAATTTGGTCAACAACTGAATATCGCGTTTTCTACCCCTTGGTGTTTAGAAGTGATGGCCGCAGAAGTGTCAAAAGGCCACGCACTTGATGCCGTTGCCAAGTCGCTGAACTTAACCTTGGACAATTGTATCGCCTTTGGTGATGGAATGAATGATGCCGAGATGCTTGATATGGCGGGCAAAGGGCTGGTGATGGCCACCGCGCACCACAAAGTAAAACAGGCACTGCCGCACATTGAAGTGATTGGCAGTAACGCTGATGACGCGGTCGCCCACTACTTACATCGCCACCTGTTCTAACCCAACCACACTCACAGGCTGCCATTTGGCAGCCTGTTTATTATGGCAACTTCTCTTTATCGAGGATTGCCTGCCACTCTTGTTCAGTGACAGGCATCACCGATAAACGGTTGCCCCGTTTTACCAGTGGCATGTTCTCCAGCTCTGGCATCGTTTTCATGACCGACAGTGGGATCAACCGCTCAGTGTGTCGCACGTATTCAATATCGACCATAAACCAACGTGGATTGTCCGCTGTGGATTTGGGATCGTAGTAGTCGCTGCTGGGGTCAAAGGCAAAATGGTCGGGGTACGCCGCTTTGGTTACTTTTGCCACTCCAGCCACGCCAACCTTCTTACACGATGAGTGATAAATCAGCACTAAGTCGCCCTCTTTGACCTGATCACGTAACATGTTCCGCGCTTGGTAATTGCGCACGCCTTCCCAACATGAGCGATTTTGTGTACGAAGCGTGTCAATAGAAAAGGTGTCCGGTTCTGTTTTGAATAGCCAATATGCCATAATAGGGTCCGCCAGTTTCTGAATAGGGAAGGTATACCATGAAGGCGCTCCGAAACCCAGCCACACTCATCACCCTGCTGACATTGACAGCGTGTTCACAAACAACGTCCACCAGCCGCCCTGATTCCACCACGGCGCTGGCCAGTTTGGACAATCCAAACTCCACTCAGGCGCAACCCTTTGTGATGCGCGGTGAGATTGTGCTGGGTCATGAAGTCCGTTCGATCACCCCCTGTGGCAGTAAAAAACAGTACTGGCTGGAGCTGTCGAACGATCGCTTTCAACAAGGCTTGAAACTGGTACGAAGCCCCTACCAGCCCCTGTATGGTGAGGTCATCGGCCACTTAGAAACGGGCAAAGCCGATGGCTTTGTCGCCGACTATAGCGCCCGCTTTGTAGTCGATTCGTTTAACCTTATCACCGCGGAAAATCCGCAGCGTTGCAATCAAGCGACTCAGCCAACACGCGCGTTCGGCAATGAACCATTTTGGTCGCTGCGTCTCGATGGCAATCAATGGGTATTCGCGAAAATGGGCGAACAGCCACAGCCACTTAAGCTAGTGTCGAGCAAGATTGACTCGGAAAAGCGCAGTTACCAATTTGCTCAAGGTGAGTTGGCGCTGAATCAGCGCAGCTGTGTCGACGGCATGAGCGACTCCTTGTATGGCTGGAGTGCCATACTGAAACTCGACAACCAGACCTATCAGGGCTGCGCCACCCTGTCGAATCAAGATGCGACCCAGAGCTGGGCCGGTTTTTATCAAGCAACATCCACCCAAAGCAAAGATTTCAGCGTATTCCTCGACCTGAATCGCGACCACAGTGCGACAACCACCTATCGCTACGATAACGGTCAGTCTGACTCGGTCGAGCGCGGTTACTGGCAACAGCTCAACAAGCAGCAAGTCCAGGTAGTGATGACTCACCACCAACAGCAACCTCTGTTATCAGAACGCATCTATACTCGCCAAGATGCCACGCTCACCGCGGACAAAGAAAAAGTAGGCAATGTGGTTTACGATATTGCCGATGGTGGCCTCATCCTGTTTAACTCCGAGCAACGCCAACCCGCAACCACCGGCTCAGTCTCAGTGCAAGATGCCAATGCGGTTCCATCATCAGCCGAGTACAACCCTATGGTGGCCAACGCGCTCGCCACCTACTTCAAACAAACCAACACACCCGCATCCGGTACTCGCTATCGCTGGTTGGTGTACGACCTCAACGGCGACGGTAACAATGAGCTGCTCGTCCAGCTCGATTGGTGCGGCAGCGGCGGCTGTACCTTGCTGATTTTCGACAATCAAGCACAAACCTGGCGCTTCAATAGCCGTATCACCCAAGTACGAACCCCACTCAACCTTGGCCGCAACAACCATAACGGCTGGCAAGACTTGGTGTTTTTTGTCAGCGGTGGCGGCGCGATACCGAATCAACATCTGCTCAAGTTTGACGGCGAGCAGTATCCCCTCAACCCAAGTGTCGCTCCGGTTGCCAGTTACGATGACATCAGTGCCGTACAGCTCTTTGCCGACGGATTAACGCCGCAGCAAGAAGGCGCCACACTATGAGCACATTGGCGACGTCACTGCCACCTGCCTGCCCGGGGTGCCAATTGCGTTTTCACTGTGTGTGTCACTTAGTCCCTAGCATAGAGGCTGAGCTGCATATTGCGCTACTGATGCACCCCAATGAGCCCTCGCGAGAGACCAACACCGGACGCTGGCTAGAGAAAAGCCTCGCCTCCTGTAGCCGTCATGTTTGGCAGCGAACTCACGCCTGTCCTAAACTTATCGAGCTCATCCAAAGCGATCGCTATAAGGCCTATCTGCTCTATCCTACAGAGGACAGTCAACCGATCGTCACCATGACTGACTACGCTGAGCAAAAGCAGCCATTGTTGATTGTTCTCGATGGGACATGGCAAGAGGCGAGCAAGATGCTGCGCAAAAGTGACTGGTTGCAAGCCTTGCCCAAGCTCAGCCTTCAACCGACGACACACTCTCGCTATCAGTTGCGCCGCAATCAACAGCCGGGGCATCTATGCACCTTAGAAGTGGGGGCGCAGGTGTTGAGTGAGCTGGGGTATCAGCGTCAATCCGAGCAGTTAGAGCACTTTTTTCACCACTACCTTAAAGTGTTTCAAGCAGATAAAAGTGGCCATGCACTAAAGCCAGACCAGGATTTAAAATAGCCGTGTCGGCTTGGCGAAATAGAAGCCCTGCAGATAATCAATCCCTAGGTCTTCAACGATGCTGCACACCTCTTGGTTGTGGACAAACTCTGCCACGGTTTTTGCTTTGAGTACTTGGCATAACTTAACCAACTGGCCGGTGATCTGACGCTGCTTGGGGTCAATATCGATCGATTTAATCAAGCTGCCATCAAACTTGATCACATCAGGCTCGAGGCGAATAATTTCGTCAATATTGGAGTATCCAGAGCCAAAGTCATCCACCAGCAAACGCACACCCATCCGCTTAAAGTGGCTGCAAATCTCCGCCATTCGCCCAAAGTCTTTGATCTGTTCAGACTCCAGCACTTCCAAGCCGAGACGATAAGGATCATCCAGTTTACCGATCGCCTGCTCCAGCAGGCATAGCGTTTTATCGCTCAACATATCTTGTGGCGACAAATTGATGGAGAACGCGCCAGGTTTATCACTCATATAATCAATGGTGGACGTCAGCATATGCCGGCTGAGACGGGTGTAGAGATGCGTCCCCTCGATGATAGGCAAAAAGCGCCCCGGAGAGATAATATCGCCATCGTCATCGATACGGACTAAACATTCTTGGCCAACCTGGAGACGATCGTGGGCAGAAAAAATCGGCTGCGAGTATGTGAGTATGCGTTTATTAAGAATGGCTCGACTCACTGTGGCCATCAACTCTAGCTTCTGTTGCTGCTCGACAAGACTCAGCGCGCAATCTTTGGCATTGTAGAAATGGGTATTGCGCGCCATACCGGTGCGCCTTGCATCGATAGACTTGAGCAACAACTCTTCACCCGCCACATCAGCGAAGTCACAGCGACTGGCGATGCCTCCGGTAATCGAAATCGACAAATGGTCGATTTCAGGCAAACCGTAAGGCTCAAAATTGATGTGTTCTATTTGGTCGGCAAACAAGGCAAAGTCGTGCTGAATCGCTTCACTGCTGGTCTCTGCATTGAACACCACCGCCCACTCTGCGGTACCGATGTAATATAGATGCTCGACGAAATCGAGGCCACGCAGATCACTCAGTCGTTGGGTAAAGTGCTCGGTCAAATCACGAATTAACTCATCCGCCACTTGATAGCCATACTTTTCATTGACTTGATGAAAGTTCGACAGCTTTAAGGTCACAATGTGCTCATCATGCTTAATGACCTTCAGCCGCTCTTGCAGCGCCACACGATTTTTCAGCCCAGTGTGTTTATCAATCCGATAGCTGTTGATCAATCGCTCGGTTTGTTTGGCCAACTTTTGCTCCATCTCCAGCCGCGTCTGGTCAAGTTCGGCGATGGAATAGCGGATCAGATGAAACAGAGGAGAAACCGGAAACGCATCACTGAGCGCATTCGTTAAAGCTGGGCGTTGGGCATCTTCACTCAACGCCAGATAAGTCATACTATGATGCAATATTTGCTGCTGTTGATCGCGGTACAGCTCCCCAAGGCAGTACGAGCCGCTGCAGTGCTCAAACTCGGCAAATGGTTGGATTTCACTCACCCCTTCAAGAAACTCCAAACGCGATTCGCAGTTGTAGATAAAGACAGACTCTGGATTGTGACGCGCCAGTTGGCTGACATCGTAGCGTACCTGCTCCAACGTTAGCGAGGGGTGGTTGTAACACAGCCGCACTTCATCACCGATGCTAACGGGATGGTCGAGTTCAATACTTCCGTCTGGGTATATCTCGCGCGGACAGCTTACTGCACCGTTTGACCGGCTTTGCAGTGGGAAGCTCAACATGTGCTCCAAGGTTAATCGACTCCCCTCAGCTAAACGTTGCTGATACAGCGCATAAGCTGGCTGATGATCGAGCGAAATAAGGCGAGAATCTTGAGCGTCGGTGACCGTCAAGGTGCTACCAATCGGTGTCCACTCAGCGAACGCATTGCGCCACACCTGTAGCTGGTCACTATGCAGCGCAACAGCCACAGCATGTTTGTACAACACCTGTTGACCAAACAAGGTCCATTCGCTGTTACCATCCACATGAGCCGCTACGCCACCACTGATAGGCACATCAGTCATGGTGCCGAGCGCTTGATACAGATTGAAATCGTGTCGCTGGGTATGCTGGGAAAAACTGACGATCGCTTTAGAGTTCGGCTTGAGTGCTAGCTGGGTTAATAGCTGATCGGCTTCAGCATCGGGGTTGTCGCTCAACGCCACACAAGCGGACGTGATCTCGGTATGTTCAAAACATGAGAGTACAATCAGCGTACCGGACACGATCTGCTGTTGATGAATAACATGGCGAGTGCTGTGGCCTATGATGTGAGCTTGCGGTATCCGCTCGATGATGCGAGCTGCGTAACTGGCCACCAGATGCTCAGATTGGCTGGAGAACAGTTGAACCAAGCAAGCCGACGATACAGACTTGGCATTCACAAAGTCAATCAGTGCTTGTTCACTGCCAATCAGAGCTGAATAAGTACGCATTAAAAGGCCTAAGAGACGTTTCTCATCAATTACATAGCGTTCTAAGCTAATGGATCGTTACTCTCAAGAAAAGCGCTGATTTTAGCGGATGATAGTTACCTCGCACTCAACTGCAGTAACTGATGCAAATGGTTGACTTCCACATCGGGTAATATTCGTGCTTTAGCTGTGCGATAGATATCGACCTGTTGATCGTTGAACCAGCAGGCTTGCAAACCGCTTTGCTTCGCGCCGAGCACATCACTGATCAGGTGATCGCCAACATGGAGAATATTTTCGGCTGTGACCGCTAGGTGTTGCTGCGCCTTGTCAAACAACTGCCGGTGAGGCTTGGCGTAACCATCGGGCCCAGCTTTGAGCACCAAAGAAAAGTAGTCTGCTAAGCCAATTTTCTCGACATCGACGTTACCATTAGTGATGGCCACCAGCGGCAAGCGCTGGGCAAGCTCACTCATAACCGTATGTGTCTGTTGCGGTACGGTAAAATCACTGCGCAAGCTTAGCACCTTATCTATCGCCTCTTGTGCCGCTTGCTGCGCCTGTGCTGCACTATAACCCAGTTGGGTTAGCCCCTGTTCGATTTGCTTGAAGCGCCATAACGTCACATCATTCACCAGCCAAGTATCTTGCTGTGCCAGTTGCAGCTTGAGATCGCGCCACCAGCTCAACGGTTGGGTAGCTGAAATCGGATGGGTACGATGCAGCCACTGCACCATTTGCTGCTCGACCTGACGAATAATAGGCCGGTTGTCATACAGAGTATCGTCGAGATCGAATGTCATCGCTTTGATTGGATGTAGCTGACGAAAAAACCGCATTAGTCACTGCCCTTCTTTTTCGCTCGTGGATGAGCCTGGTCGTAAACTTGAGCGAGATGCTGGAAATCTAAGTGGGTATAGATTTGCGTTGTCGAGATGTTTTCATGTCCGAGCAGCTCTTGTACCGCTCGCAGGTTATTGCTCGACTCCAGCACATGTGTCGCAAATGAATGGCGTAATTTATGCGGACTAATATGGCTTGAGACCGCTTGTTTTTGCCCCCACTCAGCCATACGCTTTTGCACGTTGCGGTGAGAAATTCGACCACCCAACTTTGATACAAACAGCGCTGGCTCATCAGACTTTGCTAACGTCGGGCGCACTTTTAGCCACTTACCCACCCATTCGGCCGCCATGCCCGAAAACGGGACTTTGCGCTCTTTGTCACCTTTACCCACGACGCGCAGTTCGCCGGACGACAAGCTAACGTCTTTGACATTGACACTGACCATTTCCGCCAAACGCAAACCTGCGCCATACATCAGCTCCATCATGGCTCGATCTCGAATCGACAACGGATCATCCTCATTCACCTCAAGCAGTTGACTGACTTCATCGACATCGAGATTCTTCGGCAGTGGACGCTTTTTACGCGGCGCTGAAACGCCTTTGGCTGGATTGGCACTCATTTCTCCACGTAAGATCAGAAAATCAAAAAAGCTACGCAATGACGAAAGACGGGTGGCCAAACTGCTGGCTTTCATGCCCTCGCGCATGCCCTTGCTGGCCAACTGGCGCACCCAGCCTGCATCCACTTGTTGCCAATGTTTGAGGCCAAGGTGGTGCAGGTGCTGCGCCATGGTTTGCAACTGCTGTTTGTAGTTACGCTGAGTGTGTAGGCTCAACCCCTTTTCGCTCCGTAAATATTCATAGAAGCGTTCGAGGGGAGCTTGTAGGCCGTTAGGCAGAGGTGTGGCTGATTCGCTCATGTTCGTCACTTTGCCATGGCAGAGCGTCAATCAAATGCGACACAACGAGCGCCAAGTGGCGTAAAAATAAGGTGTCCATATGCGGCTGAAAATGTCCCCCATCACTGCTGGAAAACACCAATACCCCTTGTAGATGCTTTTTCTGCAACGGCAATACCACATACGATCCCATTTCTGGCGCGTGTGAGCGTTCACCAAACAGCAGTTCACGGTCGACTTTACGCATCCGACCGAGGTAGGCCTCTTTGCCATTAAGATGATTAGTTGCAAAACGTTGGTAGTGCTCGCGGCTCAGTCCATAGCGAGTCGACTCACTATTAAACAGACGTAAATACGCTACTAACCCCAATGATTTGGCCATCTCTTCAATCGCTTTCACCACATCAGCCAAGGCATCACATTTGAGGATCTGCTCTTGCAACTGCATAAACTCATGAAAGGTTTGATCGTTACTTTTTGCCAATGACATTAGCGCGGTGATCTCTTCTTCCAGCTCTTCAATCCGCTGCCTTTGACGGTTCATTTGTACATGAACCAGCGACACGGCACCTTGCTCTTGGTGGTTCAGGGCCAGTCTGTCAACCAACTCGCGGCGATGGTTAAAAAAGTCCGGATTGTCACGTAGATATTCGGCCACCGCTTCGGCCGTCAGTGCATCCGCTTCAATTTGAGACACTTGAATTCCTTGTTAGTATTAGCAGCTAAGTTGACCGTCAAACACATGGGTTGCCGGTCCTGTCATGTAAAGCGGCTTGCCTGGCCCTTGCCAACGAATGTTGAGCGTCCCGCCTGGCAGGCGCACGGTGACGTTATCATCAAGCACCCCTTGCACAATACCGACCGCAACCGCGCCACAGGCACCGCTACCACAGGCTTGGGTTTCACCTGCACCGCGCTCATACACGCGCAGATTCACTTCATTGCGATTGACGACCTGCATAAAGCCCGCATTGACTCGCTCTGGGAATCGTTCATGTGATTCGAGTAACGGACCTAATGTTTCCACGTCTGCGGTGGTGACGTCATCCACCACGGTCACCACATGTGGGTTACCCATGCTGACCGCGCCACAAAATAGCGTGTGCTCTTCAGTGCGGAGAATGTAGGTTTTTTCAGTTTGTTTGGCTTTAAACGGGATCTTACTTGGCTCAAACTCAGGGACGCCCATGTTGACCGTCACCTGATCATCTTCTTCAATGTTGAGCACCATTTTACCCTTTTTAGTGCTAACACTGATGCTGTACTTATTGGTTAAGCCCTTCATACGCACAAACCGGGCAAAACAACGCGCACCATTACCACACTGTTCCACTTCGCTGCCATCGGCATTAAAAATTCGATAGTGGAAGTCGGTTTCCGGGTCATACGGTGCTTCAACCACCAGCAGTTGGTCAAAACCTACGCCAGTGTGACGATCCGCCAAGCGACGGATCAAATCAGGGGAAAAGAAAATGTTTTGCGTAATGCAGTCGACGACCATGAAGTCATTACCCAAACCGTGCATTTTAGAAAAATGGAAATGCATAGGACTTCAATTACTCCGGAAGTACGTTTTCAAGCGCCCACAAACTCGAGAGCTGTTCTCGCTCGCGAACTAAATGCGCTTGGTTGCCATCGACCATCACTTCAGCGGCGCGGCAACGTGTATTGTAGTTAGAGGACATCACAAAACCATACGCACCCGCAGAGCGCACGGCTAATAGATCGTTCTCTTGCAGCACCAATGAGCGATCTTTACCTAAGAAGTCCCCCGTTTCACAAATAGGGCCAACCAAATCATAGGTCAAAGCCTCACCCTCTCTCGGCGCTACTGGCACAATATCTTGCCACGCCTGATAGAGCGCAGGACGCATCAGATCATTCATCGCCGCATCAATGATGGCGAAGTTCTTGTGCTCGGTGTGCTTAAGAAACTCAACCTTGGTCAGCAATAAACCGGCATTGGCAGCAATCGCGCGACCCGGCTCAAAGATCAACTCGAGGTCTTGATGATTAGTCAAACGACCCAACAAGGCTTTTGCATAATCCGACGGCTCTGGCGGCAACTCATCACGGTACACAACGCCAAGACCGCCACCAACATCCAAGTGCTCAATGGTAATGCCTTGCGCTTTAAGGTCATCTATCAGCGCGAGCAGTCTATCTGTCGCATCAATAAATGGTTCAATATCAGTAAGCTGCGATCCGATATGGCAGTCGATGCCCTTCACCGTCAGATGTTCGAGACTTGAAGCAAACTGGTACACCGCCGGCGCTCGGTCAAATGCGATACCGAACTTGTTGTCACGTAGACCCGTAGAGATATAAGGGTGGGTATGGGCATCAACATCAGGATTGATGCGTAGTGAAATCGGCGCTTTCACCCCAAGCTCACCAGCCACTTTGTTTAGTCGCTCGAGCTCCGGCTCAGACTCAACATTGAAACACTTGATCCCAAGTTCAAGCGCGCGCTTCATTTCCGCTTCTGTTTTGCCAACGCCAGAGAAAACCACTTTGCTCGGTTCACCACCTGCCGCGATCACTCGCTCAAGCTCACCACCAGAGACGATATCAAAGCCCGAACCTAAACGTGCCAACGCATTAAGTACACCCAAGTTAGAGTTCGCTTTCACTGCATAACAAACCAAATGTGGATGCTCACCGACCGATTTATCGAAAGCGTGCCAATGACGCTCCAACGTCGCACGAGAATAAACATAGAGAGGCGTGCCAAACTGCTCGGCCAGGTCGGTTAATGCGACACCTTCGGCCCATAGTTGGCCATCATCCTGATAGTTGAAGTAATCCAAAGTACTTTCCCTTATATTCTGATTTTAATTATTGCGTCGGCTGCTCATTTTGTTGAGCATCTTCTGGCATGTAAAGTGGCCCTGTTTGCCCACAGCCCGCTAGCCCAAGGACTGAAACGATAAAGAGTGTTATGAGTGATTTTTTCATCGGTTGTATCGTGATTATTCTGTCAATGCCCCCTATAATCGCACCACACTCAAGAAAAGCAATAGGATAGATAGGATGAATGAGACTGAATTTCATCAACTGGTAGATGTTCAAATGCAAATCATCGAAGAATTGATTGATGATTCAGGCGCAGACATCGATTATGAGACGTCTGGTAATGTGATGACCCTAGAATTTGAGGATCGTAGCCAGATTATTATCAATCGTCAGGAGCCGATGAAAGAAGTTTGGTTAGCCTCGAAATCCGGCGGTTTTCACTTTGCTTATGTGGACCAAGAGTGGCGCTGCTCGAAAACCGGGCTTGAGTTAATCGCTATGGTTAAGCAAGAGTGTGAAAAACACGCCAACGAAGCGATCGATTGGGCTTAAGCAACCTCCACGCAACACATAAAAAAAGAGCATCTCAGATGCTCTTTTTTGCTTATCCGTTGACGATTTTACTCGGTCTTGAGTAACTCGCCCCATCATTTCGGTATGGGACAATATACGGTTCGTCATCTTCAGGATGAACGATTTGGTAGTACTGAGGCAAATTGAAATTGATCAATTTGGAGGAGACAGAGTTATCGTCTTGAACTGAAGTGTAGAAGCTGTTGACGCTCGCGATCATCTCATCTTTCTCACCTTTAAACTGGTGATACACTTCCACTCGGTTTGCCTCATCTAACACATAGATGTTGAAGCCTTTGTCGTTATCTTCGAAAAAGAACTGCACTAGGCCTTCACTGGCAAAACCATCGATCACTTCCGGCATCTGGTAGTCTTGCTCTTTATCGAGCATTAATAATGGCGAACCTTGCAGTTTGTTGGTGGAGATACTGCGATAGAAGTCGACCGAATTTTCGAGCATCTGCACCGAAACGCCTCGACGTTCGAAAAACAGACCAAAAGTTTGCTGACCTAGGCGTAGCGCCTTAAAACGGCGACGCTTCTCTTGCTCTACCGGCTTGAGGCGCAAATCAATGCACTCTGCCAGTAGCTGATACACTTTGTTGCGCATCACACCACGTAAGTTCTTGCTGTAGCAGAACACATCGACCGATTCGGGTGGAATCGCATCTTGGTGCATCTTACCCAGTACCGTTTTCAGCGCATCTAACATCGCGGTTTGGCCTTGGAAATGCAGAGTACGCACTTCATGCCAAGAGTTACGGTAAACCAGATCAACACTGCCAACTAGGCTATTCTGTTCCGCGCCAAAGCTAAAGATGTCGGTCGTTTTCGGATCCAGTTTCAGTGATTTACCACTTAATTCGGTGGTAGGGTCATTCTCAAAGTTGATGAACATCGCCAACTGGCTGATCTCGCATGGGCTCGACAATGCTTGCATGGTCGGGCGGCGCTTACGCAGCGAGAAGGTGTTACGTAAGTCACTGACCATCTGATAGAACTTGTCGATATCAAGATGTGCATCGCGGATCACAGAGTGCAAACGTGTCGACTCAGTAATTAAGCCATTAAAAAATGACCAAGCGACCAATTTACTCAAATACTCGTTATGTTCGAGCGGCGCCTGACCAATAATTCGATGTGGTGTGAGCGGTTGCTTGTAGAGATACCAACCGGCTTTGTTGGTGCGTCCAGGACGTACCTCGATAAAGGTCAGATCCGGCTCGTGCAAATCGGGCGAAATTTGAGGATTCAGTAGCGTGACTTTGCCTGGTAACACCTCAAACGCAGCATAGAGTTTACGCGCTAGAATGCTGATGTCCTGAGGGCTGATCGCCGAAGTAATGTCATTGCGACGCGCAAACTGAATCAAGTTTCGATAGCTTTGCATCAAGGCATCAAGCAAGGCATGATGCACCACTTTAACTTGTTCGACTTTCCAGTTTCGGCGATCGTCTAACTCGGCAATCACGTCACTCGACCACTGCCACTGTTCGACCATTTCACCCAGCGCCTGACGTCGCCAAGCCACCGAACCTGCATTGGGCTCACGTGACAACTTCTCGTGAGTTTTGAGATAGAAACAGCGACGAACTAAATCAAGGCGAGTCGTATCACCCACCCGCTCAAGATAACGAGTGACCTTCTCTAGCATTAAGTAATACGCATCCATACCATACAGGTCTGGTTCGTGAGCAAAAAAACGTCGTTTGGTGTCGATACTGAGCAGTTGAGTATGTGGGTACTCCCACGAATACGCCTCAAGCAGAATGGCTTTAAGTACCGATTTGTAAGGCGAGTCGATACTCTTGTACAACTGCCATAGGTTGGATCCGAAATACTCTTCGGCTGGAATTCGGTTTAGCTTACCGAAATCAATCCAATCACTACAATCGATATGGCCTTTACTGCACAGATCTTGGACGTATTCGTCGTAGCACTCTTCCATCTCTGGCGGCACAATTTGCCACAGCAGGCGCTGACCCGCTAAACGCACCGCACTGCGATAAAACTCATCAAGTAATAACAGGTGCTGTGACGAACCGCAGTTATCCCCTGTCATCGCTTCAGAGTGATTCGAGCGAAAACGCTGTTCGTCCATCAAAAAGAAATTGGCTTCAACCCCTTGAGTCTGTGCCCAATCGGTAATCAGCAAACACTTATTGGTCAAACTTTCACGCGCCTCACAATCCATCTTTGGCGAAACGCACACCCAAATATCTAAATCACTCGACGTGCTCTGACCAATCGAAGAAGTACTACCCATCGTGTATAGGCCGTAAATCTCAGGATGCTCACTGGTCGAGAGTGGTTGGCCAATAGTCAGCTCAGTATCTTCAACAAACTGCTGTTGAATCTCATTCAGCTCAAAGTCACGAATCCCATAAGGAACATTCGCGTCATAATAGCCAGGGAATAGCGGATGGTTGAAATGAAGAAGGGTAGGAATCAAATGGAACACTCGTTGACTGGACAGATCCATAAGAGCCAGCGCACGCTCAATGCGTTGCTGGTTGAGATTATCGAGTCGAGTTGTAAGCGTCTTGGTGTAAGCCTGCAAGGGAGTTTCCTTGAATCATTTCCTAGATGGCGCCTTGACTATTAATTGTTCTAAAGCACCAACAAAACGTGATCAATCTATCATTTTTCTTCGGATTGGTAAAGAAATGTACGATCGATTCGACACATTTTTGTCCATCTGATTTTGCCGCTGTTAGTGTGGTACGTAACTACTATTAATAATAATAGCCTATTTTACAAACGAGACATAAATCACACTCTTTTGATGATTATGTGCTAGCGACAGCTATCTCTCAACCGATTGAGTATGCAGTAATGCTTTTTTATCCGACAATGGTAGGATGATGTCCATTCACTTGTTACCACTAGAAGACTATGACTGATAACTCTCCAATTCGTATCGCGACACGCAAAAGTCCACTCGCACTCTGGCAAGCTCATTTCGTTAAAGATGCTTTACAACAAGCTCACCCAGGCTTAGAAGTTGAGTTGGTCACTATGGTGACCAAAGGTGACATCATTTTGGACACACCACTGGCAAAAGTCGGTGGCAAAGGCTTGTTTGTAAAAGAATTGGAAGTGGCGATGTTGGAAGGGCGCGCCGACCTTGCCGTCCATTCAATGAAAGATGTCCCTGTCGATTTCCCACCGGGATTAGGGCTGGTCACCATTTGCGAACGTGAAGATCCGCGTGATGCGTTTGTTTCCAATACCTACAACAGCATCGACGACTTACCGCAAGGCGCTATCGTGGGCACGTGTAGTCTGCGTCGCCAATGTCAGCTTAAAGAAGCCCGTCCCGATTTGGTGATCAAAGAGCTACGTGGAAACGTTGGTACCCGCTTAGCTAAGCTGGATGCGGGTGAGTATGATGCCATTGTTCTTGCCGCCGCAGGCCTTAAGCGCCTTAAGTTAGAAGCACGTATCAAGAGCATCATCGAGCCAGAACAATCTCTGCCGGCTGTTGGTCAAGGGGCGGTGGGTATTGAGTGTCGTCTTGATGACGAGCGTTTAATCAAATTGCTTGAGCCACTTAGCCACAAAGAGACCACAGATCGAGTGCTGTGCGAGCGAGCAATGAACTTAACCCTAGAGGGGGGCTGCCAGGTGCCAATCGGTAGCTACTCAATTATCGATGGCGACAACATCTGGCTACGCGCTTTAGTTGGCGAACCGGACGGTTCAAAGATTGTTCGTGGTGAGATCCGTGGTTCTCGTACTGATGCTGAAGCTCTTGGTGTAGAACTTGCCAACCAACTATTGGCAGATGGTGCAAAAGAGATTCTGACTAAACTCTACGCGGAACACGAGTAACTATAATGGCAGTGCTGGTCACACGGCCGGGACAACAAGGCCTCGAGCTTTGTCAGCAACTTTCCGAGGCGGGGGTAGCCAGCTATCACCAGCCTCTGATCGACATTACTCCCGGAGAGCAGCTTTCCGGGTTAGAAACTGCCATTGATGATTTTGATATCATCATTGCCGTCAGTCAGCACGCCGTTACAGCAACCGATCAGTACCTCACTCAACAAGCCCACCTCTGGCCCACAAGCGCAACCTACCTTGGCGTTGGTCAAAAAACTGCACATGTTTTAAGCAAAGTCACCCAACAAAAAGTACACTACCCTGAGCGCAGCGATAGTGAGCATCTGCTGAGTTTGGATGCCCTAAGCGAGGTATCAGGAAAACGAGTATTGATTCTGCGTGGTAACGGGGGTCGAGAGCTGATCTTTGACACCCTATCCGCCCGCAAAGCTAAGGTTGAGTATCGCGAAGTCTACAAGCGACAAAACCTCGCTCTCCGCTCAGATTTACTGATCCCAATCTGGCAAGATAAACAGATAACTCAATTGATCGTCACCAGTTCAGGTCAGTTAGAGCACTTGCTATCACAATTGACGCCTGCTCAACAGAACTGGTTATTTACGCTCCACTTATGGGTACCCAGTGAGCGTATCGCACAACAAGCACGAGAAGCCGGTTTTAAAGTGGTGACCAACACCTTCAGTGCCTCGAATTCAGTGTTATTGGCTGCTCTCCGGCCAACCCAACAGGATATAAGTAATGACAAGTAAAAATAACAAAGACAACATTGCCCCTGACCGCGAAGAACATCAGGTAGAAGAAGCAAATCAATTAGAAACTCAAGCGTCTGACCAATCGAACCATACCGAAGAGACCATCAATACTGAAGCTCAAGCAGAACCAGCACCAGAGCCAGTGATACTGGAAGAGAAACAGGGCAAGCGCGGTGTCAAACTGGGTACGGTTGCTATTATTCTCTCACTGATATTCGGTGGCGGACTCACATTCCAAATGCAGCAGAAGCAAGCCGAGTACCAAACCCAAATTGAAGCGCTGCAGAATCAACTGACCCAGACTCAATCCGCCATGCAATCTCAGCTCGAGTCAGCCACTCAACAGACTCTGGCTAAAGCGAGCGAAATGACTCACCGCGCTGAAACGGTATTAGCTCAACAGCAAAAGAGCATTGAAAGCTTGCAGGTGGCAATGGCTGATGTCAAAGGTCGCCGCCCCAACGATTGGCTGCTTGCTGAAGCAGACTACTTAGTCAAACTCGCTGGACGTAAGCTGTTTCTTGAACATGATGTCGAAAGTGCGACTCGATTGATGGAAAGCGCCGATCAACGTATTGCCGCATTGAATGACCCAAGCCTAGTGCCGCTGCGTAAATCAATGGCGAACGATATTACTAAGTTGAAAACCATTCCAAATATTGACCGTGAAGGCCTGGTATTGCGCATTACCGCTCTGCAACAGCAGGTAGATAATCTGCCTCTTGCCAATGCCCTGCTCCCAGAAGCGGAACAGCAGCAACAACAAGTCGTTTCACAAGATATTGTCGATTGGCAAGATAACTTGCTCACCTCGCTGAAAGACTTTTCTGAGAACTTTATTACCTTCCGCACTCGAGACGGAAATGTCATCCCGTTACTTTCGCCACAACAGCATTTCTATCTTAAAGAGAATATTAAAGCTAAGTTGGAGACCGCAATTAAAGCGGTATATGTAGAACAGCAAGAAATATACACCACGGCGCTAACAACGGCGGATAAGTGGTCTGCGACCTTCTTCAATCAAGACGCAAATCAAGTGATAGAGTTTAACAAAGCGCTCGAACAGCTAAGCCAGCAACAAGTTCAAGTTGATTATCCAGTCAAGCTCGAAACTCAGCAGCAACTGTCTGACGTGATTCGCGAACGTTTACGCCGTGAAGTCACCACGCTGGTCACGGAGGATAAATAATGTTTCGCATGATTTTTCTATTTGTCGTCCTTGGACTCGGGCTGTTCGCCGGCACTCAATACTCTGGCCAGCAAGGCTATGTGTTGATCTCTATCGCCGAAAAGACCATTGAGATGAGTGTTACGACATTGGTGATATTCATCATCGCCGCTTTAGCGGCATTGTTCGGCTTAGAATACTTGGTCAAGAAGGTACTCTACGCTAGCTCAGCAACATGGAACTATTTCAGCGTGCGCAAGATGCGCCGTTCACGCCGCTATACCAATGAAGGCATCATTAAACTGCTCGAAGGTGACTTCAAACAAGCGGAGAAAAAGGTCACCAAGTGGGCGAATCATCATGATATGCCGCTATTGTGCTATCTAGTCGCCTCTGAAGCCGCACAAGGTCTAGGCGACACCAAACAGCGTGACCGCTATCTAGAACTCGCCGCTCAGCAGGAGAATGCACAGCTCGCGGTAGAGCTCACTCGAGCCAAACAGCAGATTAGAGATGCTAATTACAATGCAGCTTTTGATACCCTCTCTAACCTAAAAAGCAGCTACCCGAATAACGCTATCGTGTTAAATCTGCTCAAACAGGTTTACATTGAGCTGAAGCTTTGGCAGCCATTGCTAGATTTGGTACCCAAGCTGGTCAAAAGCAACATTATTAGCGAACAAGAGCAACTGCCGCTCATTCAGCGCGCGCAATGTGGGCTGATCAAAGAAGTTGCGGAGAATAATGGCAGCGAAGGATTAATCGCTCATTGGAACAGTCTATCGAGAAAAGTGAAGGCTGATCTGCACTTAGTGCAATGTTTCGCAGAGCAACTTATCTCACGACAAGCCGATCACGAAGCATTCACTTTACTCAAAGAGACACTTAAAAAGCATCCCAATAGTGACCTTTATCAATTGATTCCCCAGCTAAGACTTGCCGACAACCATCCCGCAATAACATTCTTAGAAGGCGTTCTTCGTAAAGATGGCAATAACGCGGCGGCGAACAGTGCACTCGCTCAACTCTATTTACGTAACGAGCATTGGCAGCAAGCACAGCAACATCTAGAGAAGGCCCTTAGCGTTCGTTCGAGTGTTTCGGACTATAGTTATTTGGCAACCGCCCTAGAAAGACAGAACCTAACCAACGCCGCCCACGAAGTATCAAAGAAGGCATTAACTCTGATTAAAGAGCCTGTTGCATAATAGACATTCAACAGTTCAAACAGAGCCACTCCTAATCGAGTGGCTTTTTTATGTCTAACAACATTTCGCTGTAGAGAAGGATGCAGCCATTACTCAAAGAATGTCGTGTTACACAGACATCCAGCTATGACACCTCTTACGCAATACATCCTACCGATCGCATTAACTAGATGTTCAGAAATTACCTAGCTAAAACCGCTTAGAACAAAACAAAGATTGCATCGTTGCTCTACCTATCAAATCGTTAACTCAGGTCTCGCGGTTGTCATGAGCAAGAATAATCAGATATTTGGTTTGAATGGCGTCAGTTCGTTTTCTAAAAGAGGCTACTCTCTCTATTGCCCTCAAGCGCTAGAAGCCCGTTGCGTCAGCAACGGGCTACCAAAACGGCAAAACCCAGTACGAAGACTGGGTTTCTAAATAAGTGGCGGACGGCTGGGGTTGCAGTCAACGGGCAAACCTTTTGCGGGACTCGTTGGTCGAAGACCAAATCAATCCCATAGATACGAAAAAGCCCTAGCAGAAACGCTAGGGCTTTGTCTGAATAAGTGGCGGAGCGGACGGGACTCGAACCCGCGACCCCCGGCGTGACAGGCCGGTATTCTAACCAACTGAACTACCGCTCCGCACTGGTTAGACTCTAAGTCTAAGCTTTTGCCTTTAGATTTTTCTAAAATCTAAAAACGAAATGTAAGCCTGGCGATGTCCTACTCTCACATGGGGAAGCCCCACACTACCATCGGCGCTAATTCGTTTCACTTCTGAGTTCGGCATGGAATCAGGTGGGTCCAAATCGCTATGGTCGCCAAGCAAATTCTTTAATCTGGAAAGCTGTTATTGTGTTCTCGACACATTCAATCTGCTCTTGCTTTGAGTCCATCAAAACCCTTTGGGTGTTGTATGGTTAAGCCTCACGGGCAATTAGTACAGGTTAGCTCAACGCCTCACAACGCTTACACACCCTGCCTATCAACGTTCTAGTCTCGAACAACCCTTTAGGACTCTCAAGGAGTCAGGGAAGACTCATCTCAGGGCTCGCTTCCCGCTTAGATGCTTTCAGCGGTTATCGATTCCGAACTTAGCTACCGGGCAATGCGTCTGGCGACACAACCCGAACACCAGAGGTTCGTCCACTCCGGTCCTCTCGTACTAGGAGCAGCCCCCTTCAATCTTCCAACGCCCACGGCAGATAGGGACCGAACTGTCTCACGACGTTCTAAACCCAGCTCGCGTACCACTTTAAATGGCGAACAGCCATACCCTTGGGACCGACTTCAGCCCCAGGATGTGATGAGCCGACATCGAGGTGCCAAACACCGCCGTCGATATGAACTCTTGGGCGGTATCAGCCTGTTATCCCCGGAGTACCTTTTATCCGTTGAGCGATGGCCCTTCCATTCAGAACCACCGGATCACTATGACCTGCTTTCGCACCTGCTCGAATTGTCATTCTCGCAGTCAAGCGGGCTTATGCCATTGCACTAACCTCACGATGTCCAACCGTGATTAGCCCACCTTCGTGCTCCTCCGTTACTCTTTGGGAGGAGACCGCCCCAGTCAAACTACCCACCAGGCACTGTCCTCAACCCGGATAACGGGTCTAAGTTAGAACATCAACACTACAAGGGTGGTATTTCAAGGACGGCTCCAACGATACTGGCGTACCGTCTTCAAAGCCTCCCACCTATCCTACACATGTAGGGTCAATGTTCAGTGCCAAGCTGTAGTAAAGGTTCACGGGGTCTTTCCGTCTAGCCGCGGGTACACTGCATCTTCACAGCGATTTCAATTTCACTGAGTCTCGGGTGGAGACAGCGTGGCCATCATTACGCCATTCGTGCAGGTCGGAACTTACCCGACAAGGAATTTCGCTACCTTAGGACCGTTATAGTTACGGCCGCCGTTTACCGGGGCTTCGATCAAGAGCTTCGTCCAAAGACTAACCCCATCAATTAACCTTCCGGCACCGGGCAGGCGTCACACCGTATACGTCATCTTACGATTTTGCACAGTGCTGTGTTTTTAATAAACAGTTGCAGCCACCTGGTATCTGCGACTCTCAATAGCTCCATCCGCAAGGGACTTCACCGTCAAGAGCGTACCTTCTCCCGAAGTTACGGTACCATTTTGCCTAGTTCCTTCACCCGAGTTCTCTCAAGCGCCTTGGTATTCTCTACCCGACCACCTGTGTCGGTTTGGGGTACGATTCCAACTTATCTGAAGCTTAGAGGCTTTTCCTGGAAGCATGGCATCAATGACTTCACACCCGTAGGTGCTCGACATCGTGTCTCAGCCTTAAAGAGAGCCGGATTTACCTAACTCTCAAGCCTACGCACTTGAACCTGGACAACCGTCGCCAGGCCCACCTAGCCTTCTCCGTCCCCCCATCGCAATAAGTTGAAGTACGGGAATATTAACCCGTTTCCCATCGACTACGCCTTTCGGCCTCGCCTTAGGGGTCGACTTACCCTGCCCCGATTAACGTTGGACAGGAACCCTTGGTCTTCCGGCGAGGAGGTTTTTCACCCCCTTTATCGTTACTCATGTCAGCATTCGCACTTCTGATACCTCCAGCAAGCTTTACAACTCACCTTCAACGGCTTACAGAACGCTCCCCTACCCAATACATAAAATGCATTGCCGCAGCTTCGGTTTATAGCTTAGCCCCGTTACATCTTCCGCGCAGGCCGACTCGACTAGTGAGCTATTACGCTTTCTTTAAATGATGGCTGCTTCTAAGCCAACATCCTAGCTGTCTAAGCCTTCCCACATCGTTTCCCACTTAGCTATAATTTGGGACCTTAGCTGGCGGTCTGGGTTGTTTCCCTCTCCACGACGGACGTTAGCACCCGCCGTGTGTCTCCCGGATAGTACTTACTGGTATTCGGAGTTTGCAAAGGGTTGGTAAGTCGGGATGACCCCCTAGCCTTAACAGTGCTCTACCCCCAGTAGTATTCGTCCGAGGCTCTACCTAAATAGATTTCGGGGAGAACCAGCTATCTCCAGGTTTGATTGGCCTTTCACCCCTAGCCACAAGTCATCCGCTAATTTTTCAACATTAGTCGGTTCGGTCCTCCAGTTGATGTTACTCAACCTTCAACCTGCCCATGGCTAGATCACCTGGTTTCGGGTCTATATCCAGCAACTCGACGCCCAGTTAAGACTCGATTTCTCTACGGCTCCCCTAGATGGTTAACCTTGCTACTGAATATAAGTCGCTGACCCATTATACAAAAGGTACGCAGTCACAGGACAAAGCCTGCTCCTACTGCTTGTACGTACACGGTTTCAGGTTCTATTTCACTCCCCTCACAGGGGTTCTTTTCGCCTTTCCCTCACGGTACTGGTTCACTATCGGTCAGTCAGTAGTATTTAGCCTTGGAGGATGGTCCCCCCATATTCAGACAGGATATCACGTGTCCCGCCCTACTCGATTTCACTGATGATGAGATGTCGGTTACGGGGCTATCACCCTGTATCGCGGCACTTTCCAGAGCCTTCACCTGTCTCATTAAAAGCTTAAGGGCTAGTCCAATTTCGCTCGCCGCTACTTTCGGAATCTCGGTTGATTTCTTTTCCTCGGGGTACTTAGATGTTTCAGTTCCCCCGGTTCGCCCTGTTAACCTATGTATTCAGTTAACAGTACTCGCTTATGCGAGTGGGTTTCCCCATTCAGAAATCCCAGACTCAAATGGTTGTTACTACCTAATCTGGGCTTATCGCAAGTTACTACGTCTTTCATCGCCTCTGACTGCCAAGGCATCCACCGTGTACGCTTAGTCACTTAACCATACAACCCCAAAGGGTCTTTACGTCAAACAACCAAAGTTGTCTCCAATTTTTTAAACATGATGGAGACACGATTTTGCCGGACTCAAATATTAAACATCACAATAAATTGTGCTGTTTCCAAGAACACTTGAATGTGTGTTGGTACCTATTCAAAAGAATAGGATTTGAGAACTTTTAATTGAATAACAACGCATCTCAAAGAGATGGGGATTGTTGTTATTCGTCAGCTTTCCAAATTGTTAAAGAGCTATGTTTCTTCACAAGGAAGTTACATTTTCTAAAGACTTTCGGCGTCGAGAATTCCAACCACGTACGCTTTACTGAAGTGGTTTGGAGAAGTCTATCCAAAAACATTTAGAGAATGGTGGGCGATACCGGGCTCGAACCAGTGACCCCCTGCTTGTAAGGCAGGTGCTCTCCCAACTGAGCTAATCGCCCACATTGTTTTTTCATTCTCGTGGAGAGAATGGTGGGTCGTGCAGGATTCGAACCTGCGACCAATTGATTAAAAGTCAACTGCTCTACCAACTGAGCTAACGACCCAATGGTATCCCGTAGGGGAGTCGAACCCCTGTTACCGCCGTGAAAGGGCGGTGTCCTAGGCCTCTAGACGAACGGGACACTAAGTTGAACATCTTGGGGGATGTTCTTTCTCTTAAACTACATAAACCATCAATCTGTGTGAACACTCATCGCGACTTATTTGTTTCCGCTTTAAAAAGCAGAAGCAAACTATCCGTATCGTATAAGGAGGTGATCCAGCCCCAGGTTCCCCTAGGGCTACCTTGTTACGACTTCACCCCAGTCATGAACCACAAAGTGGTGAGCGTCCTCCCGAAGGTTAAACTACCCACTTCTTTTGCAGCCCACTCCCATGGTGTGACGGGCGGTGTGTACAAGGCCCGGGAACGTATTCACCGTGGCATTCTGATCCACGATTACTAGCGATTCCGACTTCACGGAGTCGAGTTGCAGACTCCGATCCGGACTACGACGCACTTTTTGGGATTCGCTCACTCTCGCAAGTTGGCCGCCCTCTGTATGCGCCATTGTAGCACGTGTGTAGCCCTACTCGTAAGGGCCATGATGACTTGACGTCGTCCCCACCTTCCTCCGGTTTATCACCGGCAGTCTCCCTGGAGTTCCCACCCGAAGTGCTGGCAAACAAGGATAAGGGTTGCGCTCGTTGCGGGACTTAACCCAACATTTCACAACACGAGCTGACGACAGCCATGCAGCACCTGTCTCTCAGTTCCCGAAGGCACACTCGTATCTCTACAAGCTTCTGAGGATGTCAAGAGTAGGTAAGGTTCTTCGCGTTGCATCGAATTAAACCACATGCTCCACCGCTTGTGCGGGCCCCCGTCAATTCATTTGAGTTTTAATCTTGCGACCGTACTCCCCAGGCGGTCTACTTAACGCGTTAGCTCCGAAAGCCACGGCTCAAGGCCACAACCTCCAAGTAGACATCGTTTACGGCGTGGACTACCAGGGTATCTAATCCTGTTTGCTCCCCACGCTTTCGCATCTGAGTGTCAGTATCTGTCCAGGGGGCCGCCTTCGCCACCGGTATTCCTTCAGATCTCTACGCATTTCACCGCTACACCTGAAATTCTACCCCCCTCTACAGTACTCTAGTCTGCCAGTTTCAAATGCAATTCCGAGGTTGAGCCCCGGGCTTTCACATCTGACTTAACAAACCACCTGCATGCGCTTTACGCCCAGTAATTCCGATTAACGCTCGCACCCTCCGTATTACCGCGGCTGCTGGCACGGAGTTAGCCGGTGCTTCTTCTGCAGCTAACGTCAAAGATGTACGCTATTAACGCACACCCCTTCCTCACTGCTGAAAGTACTTTACAACCCGAAGGCCTTCTTCATACACGCGGCATGGCTGCATCAGGCTTGCGCCCATTGTGCAATATTCCCCACTGCTGCCTCCCGTAGGAGTCTGGACCGTGTCTCAGTTCCAGTGTGGCTGATCATCCTCTCAGACCAGCTAGGGATCGTCGCCTTGGTGAGCCCTTACCTCACCAACTAGCTAATCCCACCTGGGCATATCCTGACGCGAGAGGCCCGAAGGTCCCCCTCTTTGAGCCGAAGCTATTATGCGGTATTAGCCATCGTTTCCAATGGTTATCCCCCACATCAGGGCAATTTCCCAGGCATTACTCACCCGTCCGCCGCTCGACGCCGTTAACGTTCCCCGAAGGTTCAGTTAACTCGTTTCCGCTCGACTTGCATGTGTTAGGCCTGCCGCCAGCGTTCAATCTGAGCCATGATCAAACTCTTCAATTTAAGATTTTGTCGGCTCAATGAATACTGATAAGTTCCTAGTGACTAGAAGCTAGTTGCTAGAAAACTTGAATTGACTGTGCTCGAATGATTGCTCATTCAAATGGTCACTCAGTTCATTGAAACCTAAATTGTTTCCGAAGAAACTATTTGGATTATCATCAACGAGTGCCCACACAGATTGATAGGTTTATATTGTTAAAGAGCTGTGCTTTCAGTGCGTTAGCACTTAGGCAGGACGCGTATAATACGCTGTCTGCGTTGAAAGTCAACATAAAACTCTAAACTAAATTAGAACTTTATGGTGACTTGCTTATTCACTAAGCAAGTGCAGATTTAAAGCCTGGCGATGTCCTACTCTCACATGGGGAAACCCCACACTACCATCGGCGCTAATTCGTTTCACTTCTGAGTTCGGCATGGAATCAGGTGGGTCCAAATCGCTATGGTCGCCAAGCAAATTCTGTTTAAGTTCCTAGAACTTAATAATTCGGAAAGCTGTTTTGTGTTCTCTACACATTCAATCTGCTCTTGCTTTGAGTCCATCAAAACCCTTTGGGTGTTGTATGGTTAAGCCTCACGGGCAATTAGTACAGGTTAGCTCAACGCCTCACAACGCTTACACACCCTGCCTATCAACGTTCTAGTCTCGAACAACCCTTTAGGACCCTCAAGGGGTCAGGGAAGACTCATCTCAGGGCTCGCTTCCCGCTTAGATGCTTTCAGCGGTTATCGATTCCGAACTTAGCTACCGGGCAATGCGTCTGGCGACACAACCCGAACACCAGAGGTTCGTCCACTCCGGTCCTCTCGTACTAGGAGCAGCCCCCTTCAATCTTCCAACGCCCACGGCAGATAGGGACCGAACTGTCTCACGACGTTCTAAACCCAGCTCGCGTACCACTTTAAATGGCGAACAGCCATACCCTTGGGACCGACTTCAGCCCCAGGATGTGATGAGCCGACATCGAGGTGCCAAACACCGCCGTCGATATGAACTCTTGGGCGGTATCAGCCTGTTATCCCCGGAGTACCTTTTATCCGTTGAGCGATGGCCCTTCCATTCAGAACCACCGGATCACTATGACCTGCTTTCGCACCTGCTCGAATTGTCATTCTCGCAGTCAAGCGGGCTTATGCCATTGCACTAACCTCACGATGTCCAACCGTGATTAGCCCACCTTCGTGCTCCTCCGTTACTCTTTGGGAGGAGACCGCCCCAGTCAAACTACCCACCAGGCACTGTCCTCAACCCGGATAACGGGTCTAAGTTAGAACATCAACACTACAAGGGTGGTATTTCAAGGACGGCTCCAACGATACTGGCGTACCGTCTTCAAAGCCTCCCACCTATCCTACACATGTAGGGTCAATGTTCAGTGCCAAGCTGTAGTAAAGGTTCACGGGGTCTTTCCGTCTAGCCGCGGGTACACTGCATCTTCACAGCGATTTCAATTTCACTGAGTCTCGGGTGGAGACAGCGTGGCCATCATTACGCCATTCGTGCAGGTCGGAACTTACCCGACAAGGAATTTCGCTACCTTAGGACCGTTATAGTTACGGCCGCCGTTTACCGGGGCTTCGATCAAGAGCTTCGTCCAAAGACTAACCCCATCAATTAACCTTCCGGCACCGGGCAGGCGTCACACCGTATACGTCATCTTACGATTTTGCACAGTGCTGTGTTTTTAATAAACAGTTGCAGCCACCTGGTATCTGCGACTCTCAATAGCTCCATCCGCAAGGGACTTCACCGTCAAGAGCGTACCTTCTCCCGAAGTTACGGTACCATTTTGCCTAGTTCCTTCACCCGAGTTCTCTCAAGCGCCTTGGTATTCTCTACCCGACCACCTGTGTCGGTTTGGGGTACGATTCCAACTTATCTGAAGCTTAGAGGCTTTTCCTGGAAGCATGGCATCAATGACTTCACACCCGTAGGTGCTCGACATCGTGTCTCAGCCTTAAAGAGAGCCGGATTTACCTAACTCTCAAGCCTACGCACTTGAACCTGGACAACCGTCGCCAGGCCCACCTAGCCTTCTCCGTCCCCCCATCGCAATAAGTTGAAGTACGGGAATATTAACCCGTTTCCCATCGACTACGCCTTTCGGCCTCGCCTTAGGGGTCGACTTACCCTGCCCCGATTAACGTTGGACAGGAACCCTTGGTCTTCCGGCGAGGAGGTTTTTCACCCCCTTTATCGTTACTCATGTCAGCATTCGCACTTCTGATACCTCCAGCAAGCTTTACAACTCACCTTCAACGGCTTACAGAACGCTCCCCTACCCAATACATAAAATGCATTGCCGCAGCTTCGGTTTATAGCTTAGCCCCGTTACATCTTCCGCGCAGGCCGACTCGACTAGTGAGCTATTACGCTTTCTTTAAATGATGGCTGCTTCTAAGCCAACATCCTAGCTGTCTAAGCCTTCCCACATCGTTTCCCACTTAGCTATAATTTGGGACCTTAGCTGGCGGTCTGGGTTGTTTCCCTCTCCACGACGGACGTTAGCACCCGCCGTGTGTCTCCCGGATAGTACTTACTGGTATTCGGAGTTTGCAAAGGGTTGGTAAGTCGGGATGACCCCCTAGCCTTAACAGTGCTCTACCCCCAGTAGTATTCGTCCGAGGCTCTACCTAAATAGATTTCGGGGAGAACCAGCTATCTCCAGGTTTGATTGGCCTTTCACCCCTAGCCACAAGTCATCCGCTAATTTTTCAACATTAGTCGGTTCGGTCCTCCAGTTGATGTTACTCAACCTTCAACCTGCCCATGGCTAGATCACCTGGTTTCGGGTCTATATCCAGCAACTCGACGCCCAGTTAAGACTCGATTTCTCTACGGCTCCCCTAGATGGTTAACCTTGCTACTGAATATAAGTCGCTGACCCATTATACAAAAGGTACGCAGTCACAGGACAAAGCCTGCTCCTACTGCTTGTACGTACACGGTTTCAGGTTCTATTTCACTCCCCTCACAGGGGTTCTTTTCGCCTTTCCCTCACGGTACTGGTTCACTATCGGTCAGTCAGTAGTATTTAGCCTTGGAGGATGGTCCCCCCATATTCAGACAGGATATCACGTGTCCCGCCCTACTCGATTTCACTGATGATGAGATGTCGGTTACGGGGCTATCACCCTGTATCGCGGCACTTTCCAGAGCCTTCACCTGTCTCATTAAAAGCTTAAGGGCTAGTCCAATTTCGCTCGCCGCTACTTTCGGAATCTCGGTTGATTTCTTTTCCTCGGGGTACTTAGATGTTTCAGTTCCCCCGGTTCGCCCTGTTAACCTATGTATTCAGTTAACAGTACTAGCTTATGCTAGTGGGTTTCCCCATTCAGAAATCCCAGACTCAAATGGTTGTTACTACCTAATCTGGGCTTATCGCAAGTTACTACGTCTTTCATCGCCTCTGACTGCCAAGGCATCCACCGTGTACGCTTAGTCACTTAACCATACAACCCCAAAGGGTCTTTACGTCAAACAACCAAAGTTTGTCTGCATTTTTATACATGTGCAGACACGATTTTGCCGGACTCAAATATTAAACATCACAATAAATTGTGCTGTTTCCAAGAACACTTGAATGTGTGTTGGTACCTATTCAAAAGAATAGGATTTGAGAACTTTTAATTGAATAACAACGCATCTCAAAGAGATGGGGATTGTTGTTATTCGTCAGCTTTCCAAATTGTTAAAGAGCAATGTTTCTTTCGAAACCATTTTTAAAGATTCTTTTGCAAGAACACTTAAAGATGGTGGAGCTAAGCAGGATCGAACTGCTGACCTCCTGCGTGCAAGGCAGGCGCTCTCCCAGCTGAGCTATAGCCCCATCAGGTGTTGATACTGTGTGCCAATTCTTCTGGGAGGAAGATTGGTGGGTCTGAGTGGACTTGAACCACCGACCTCTCGCTTATCAGGCGAACGCTCTAACCACCTGAGCTACAGACCCAGTATCGTCTCTTAACGTGTATAAACATATCAATCTGTGTGAACACTCATCGCGACTTATTTGTTTCCGCTTTAAAAAGCAGAAGCAAACTATCCGTATCGTATAAGGAGGTGATCCAGCCCCAGGTTCCCCTAGGGCTACCTTGTTACGACTTCACCCCAGTCATGAACCACAAAGTGGTGAGCGTCCTCCCGAAGGTTAAACTACCCACTTCTTTTGCAGCCCACTCCCATGGTGTGACGGGCGGTGTGTACAAGGCCCGGGAACGTATTCACCGTGGCATTCTGATCCACGATTACTAGCGATTCCGACTTCACGGAGTCGAGTTGCAGACTCCGATCCGGACTACGACGCACTTTTTGGGATTCGCTCACTCTCGCAAGTTGGCCGCCCTCTGTATGCGCCATTGTAGCACGTGTGTAGCCCTACTCGTAAGGGCCATGATGACTTGACGTCGTCCCCACCTTCCTCCGGTTTATCACCGGCAGTCTCCCTGGAGTTCCCACCCGAAGTGCTGGCAAACAAGGATAAGGGTTGCGCTCGTTGCGGGACTTAACCCAACATTTCACAACACGAGCTGACGACAGCCATGCAGCACCTGTCTCTCAGTTCCCGAAGGCACACTCGTATCTCTACAAGCTTCTGAGGATGTCAAGAGTAGGTAAGGTTCTTCGCGTTGCATCGAATTAAACCACATGCTCCACCGCTTGTGCGGGCCCCCGTCAATTCATTTGAGTTTTAATCTTGCGACCGTACTCCCCAGGCGGTCTACTTAACGCGTTAGCTCCGAAAGCCACGGCTCAAGGCCACAACCTCCAAGTAGACATCGTTTACGGCGTGGACTACCAGGGTATCTAATCCTGTTTGCTCCCCACGCTTTCGCATCTGAGTGTCAGTATCTGTCCAGGGGGCCGCCTTCGCCACCGGTATTCCTTCAGATCTCTACGCATTTCACCGCTACACCTGAAATTCTACCCCCCTCTACAGTACTCTAGTCTGCCAGTTTCAAATGCAATTCCGAGGTTGAGCCCCGGGCTTTCACATCTGACTTAACAAACCACCTGCATGCGCTTTACGCCCAGTAATTCCGATTAACGCTCGCACCCTCCGTATTACCGCGGCTGCTGGCACGGAGTTAGCCGGTGCTTCTTCTGCAGCTAACGTCAAAGATGTACGCTATTAACGCACACCCCTTCCTCACTGCTGAAAGTACTTTACAACCCGAAGGCCTTCTTCATACACGCGGCATGGCTGCATCAGGCTTGCGCCCATTGTGCAATATTCCCCACTGCTGCCTCCCGTAGGAGTCTGGACCGTGTCTCAGTTCCAGTGTGGCTGATCATCCTCTCAGACCAGCTAGGGATCGTCGCCTTGGTGAGCCCTTACCTCACCAACTAGCTAATCCCACCTGGGCATATCCTGACGCGAGAGGCCCGAAGGTCCCCCTCTTTGAGCCGAAGCTATTATGCGGTATTAGCCATCGTTTCCAATGGTTATCCCCCACATCAGGGCAATTTCCCAGGCATTACTCACCCGTCCGCCGCTCGACGCCGTTAACGTTCCCCGAAGGTTCAGTTAACTCGTTTCCGCTCGACTTGCATGTGTTAGGCCTGCCGCCAGCGTTCAATCTGAGCCATGATCAAACTCTTCAATTTAAAGTTTTGATTCCCTAAATAAACAGGGGAGGCTCAATGAATACTGAACATTACATAAAGTAATGTTTGAATTGACTGTGCTGAATCTTTCGATTCAATGGTCACTTCGTATCATTGAAACCTAATTTGAAACCCCTCTTTATTTAGAGAAATTTCTAATTGGATTATCATCAACGAGTGCCCACACAGATTGATAGGTTTATATTGTTAAAGAGCTCTCTTCTTTGTGACCAATATCACTTCGGAAGAGGCAGCTATTCTAGCGATTCAAATCTTAGTGTCAAACACTTTTTTGAACTTTTTATTTCAATCTTTTCAGCCTGAAATATGACTAGTTAGCTTTACTGACTAAGGCCTAAAGCCTTGTGGCGCCTGCCGTGTCAGTGGGTGCGCATTATAGGGAGTTGATATTGAAGCGCAAGCTCTTTTGATAAAAAAAACGAAAAAATCGGTCATTCGATGAAATATCATGCAAAGGCCAATAAAAAGGGAGCTAAACGCTCCCTTTTTAGTCAATTCTCGGTCATTTAAATGAACGCGTACGCATCCGCGTACATTCGCTCCGCTTGTGCTCCTTTGTTGAGCGTAAACAACTCACGTGCAGCACCCGCCATTTCAAAACGTCCTGCAATATAGATGTCGTACTCGGCCAGTGACTCAAAATCTTGCTCAACGGCTTGTAACACATTGCCCACTTTGCCTTGCCAATCTTTCTCAGCATGCTCAATAACTGGAATAAAGTGAACATGGCTGTTTTGCTGTGCAATCTGTTCCAACTCTTGCTTGGCATAGAGCTGGCATTCATCACGACCGCCCCAATAGAGATAGATTTCATTAGAAAAATTCTGAGCAATGCAGTGGTCTAAAATGGAGCGAACATAACTAAACCCTGTACCACCAGCAATGAGCAACAATGGACGCTCGCTTTGCTCTTGAACCCAAGCATCACCATGTGGCGCATCGATGGTAATCTCACCATCGCTTGCCAGTGCTGCTTTCATAGATTCGACCACTTCATGGGCATATGCATTGTGTTCCGCCGCACCAATATGCAGCTCCAACTCTCCTTGATGACGGCATGGGCTGCTCGCGATGGAAAACGGTCGCTTATCTTTCTCGCCCATCACCACCATTAAATATTGCCCGGCCTTAAAATTGACTGGACTCTCGGGATGCAAAAGGATTTGGTAAGTATTGCAAGCCAACGGCTGAATCGACTTTACTTTACATTGGATAGTCATGGTGTTCCTCTTACTTACTCTTCTAAAGTAAGTACTAAATTACTTTCGGCGAAGGCTTGGCAAGCAAATATCCATCCTTGTTGTTGCTCCTTCTCGGTGAGCATAGGTTCAAGGCGATAAGAGACTGTCCCTTCTAGTTTACGACATAAACAGGCAGCACATGCGCCAACCTGGCAGCGGTGTGGAAAGCGAATATTATTGTTGAGCGCCGCTTCCAACACGGTTTGACCCTTTGCTACTTCAAATTCAACATTGTCGGGTAGCAAGGTCACCGTCTTGCTCATAGGATACCCAACTTATCCCACAACGCATCGATTTTTGCGACAATTTGTGGGTCTTTCGTTATCGGCGTACCCCACTCACGAGTCACTTCTTCATTTTCTATCTTGTTGGTTGCATCAAGAACAAGTCGAGATACATGCTGATCCGTTTGTGGTACTTGTTGGGTATCGCGTGCTGGGTCCATACGAGTGGTAATCGCCCAAATAATGTCATTCCAATCTCTCACATTAACATCATCGTCACAGAGCACAATGAACTTCGGCTCTCCATGTGCTAACAAGAAAGCTTCTATTCTTTGTGCCACAAGCCAAGCCTGACCTGCAGCGGACTTTTTGATGCTGACAACCGCAAAGCCATGCTTGATGGATGTCTCTGGAATATAGAAGTCGACGACTTCCGGCTGACTGCTGATAAATTCAGCCATCGATTGTTCACTCAGGGTTGGATAGCTCTTTTCAGCACTCTCTATTCCTTGCTGCTCAACGGGCCACTTAACGGTCGCATCTAACCCCATTTTCGAACCCAGACCAACAACAGGAGAAGCGAAGTCTAGCGAGTCGATTGGCGTATTCTCAATAAACAGCGCATCTTTGACTGGATCCATGTTTTCAGTCATCGCCTGAATTACTTCAGACCAATTGCGCGCATTCACTTTTTCATCGCAGACAATAACAAATTTGGTGTACATAAACTGACGCAAGAAAGACCAGACTCCCATCATGACTCGCTTAGCATGACCTGGATACTGCTTCTTCATCGTCACCACCGCCATTCGGTATGAGCAACCTTCTGGTGGTAAGTAGAAGTCTTCGATTTCAGGAAACTGCTTTTGTAAAATCGGCACAAAGACTTCGTTCAGCGCAACCCCTAATACTGCGGGTTCATCAGGCGGGCGCCCGGTATAGGTGCTATGGTAGATGGGATCTTTACGCATGGTAATGTGGGTAATGGTAAAGACGTGATGCTTCTCTTTCTCGTTATAGTAACCAGTGTGGTCGCCATACGGACCTTCGTCAGCAAACTCACTTGGGTCGATATAACCTTCCATCACGATTTCAGCACTAGCAGGCACATCTAAATCATTACTTATCGATTTGACGACTTCGGTCTTGCTTCCACGTAACAAGCCAGCAAACGCATATTCAGACAAGGTATCAGGAACGGGCGTGACCGCACCAAGAATGGTCGCTGGATCGGCGCCAAACGCAACCGAGACAGG
The DNA here is from genome assembly GCF_023195835.1 of Vibrio sinaloensis. NCBI lineage: Bacteria > Pseudomonadati > Pseudomonadota > Gammaproteobacteria > Vibrionales > Vibrionaceae > Vibrio > Vibrio sinaloensis. Next base: position 2,852,601 of record NZ_CP096199.1, read on the forward strand.
AAAAGGTTTACCCGGATGCGTCTCCATCCAATCACGTAGGTCAAGCGCCCCACCACGGTGAGCAAGCCAACGCATGATGATTTTATTTTTGGCAATTTTTTGCTGGCGGTAAATACCAAGATTCTGCCGCTTCTTACTCGGACCTTTGGTCACCGTCAGCCCCCAAGTTAGCAGCGGCGCTACATCTCCTGGCCAACAGCTCATCACCGGAATCTTATCGAGGTCGACCTGGTCACCCTGCCAAACCACCTCCTGACACGACGCTTTGCGTAAGCGCTTGGCCGGCATGTTCAGCACCTGTTTAAATACGGGTAGCTTGTCGAGTGCGTCCTTAAAGCCTTTCGGCGGTTCCGGCTCTTTAAGATAAGCCAGCAATTTGCCGACTTCTCTCAGCTGCTTAACGTCATTGCGCCCCATTCCAATCGCCACACGCTCAGGGGTACCAAATAGATTGGTTAATACGGGCGTGTTGTAACCGATAGGATTCTCAAACAACAAAGCTGGACCACCGGCTCTTAGAGTGCGGTCACTGATCTCTGTCATTTCATAATCTGGGTCAACTGGTTGAGAGATGCGTGTGAGCTTCCCTTCTTTCTCTAGATGAGCGATAAAATCGCGTAAATCCTTAAAACTCATAGACCTAATAATCGGCTGGTTAATCTGCAGGCAGTATAACAAAAAAGAGGAATCGACCGATCCCTCTTTTTGTTGTGGTTATACTGCCAAGCGCTACTGTCCGATCACACTGTTTATCGCACCGCGGTTAACCGACGGGTTACTGTTGACTAACTCTTGCAACCAAGAGCGATGACCGTGAGAGACCAACTCTCCAGCGATAAAGCGCGCATCTTCTGAGAGCGACATTTTGCTGATCAAAAATTCTTTCACTGGCTCGGTCATCGGACGCACCTTGGCAAGCTCGCTGATCGCAAGCTGTTTTAAGCTCGGGTTGTGTGCGGCAGCAATAACTTGACTCAGTGAAAACGCATCACCGACTTGTGCCAGACGAATCAATTCTTGCTCACTTTGGAAGTCCGCTTTCATTAGCCACAGTAATTTGTAGACGCCAGGGTCACTGCTCACGTGGGCTAAGCGCACCATCACCGACGACGAGGGCAACCAACTGGTCACTGCCTCTTCGGTAAGCTGCTGGGTGAGATAACTAACGGCCCCAGGAGATAAGCTGTCGAGCTCACGTATTAGCAATGCTTCGCGGGTTTGTACTTGATAGTCGCTGCCAGATAACCACTGCTTGAGCACGAGATCCTGACGCTCCGCAGCCAGTAAAAAATGTAGGGTTGATTGGTCTTGACGCCACTGCTTGAGCAGTCGATTAGCAATAGCGGGATAGTCAAAGGCGGGCACTGAAAACTCATACCCATCTCCACGCTCTAGCACCTGATAAGTCGGAACCATGGCCTTTTGCTGTTCAATAAACAGTGCCATTTTCGAAGTCAGGACTAAGTTATGCTCTTCGATCTTTTTCAACAGCAGAAAACGCGTGGCTTCCTGAAAGGGTAACGACAACCTTTGCAGTGCAAAGTTAAGCCCATCGACATCATCTTCGATAGCCAACTGAAAAAGCTCGCCGACTTTCCCCTGCACTTGTGGCGCTTGGAGCCATTGATCGACCTGTTGCACCTCCATCTCAGAGGCTGCCACATTCGGCACCGACAACAACAATAGGCTAGACAGGAGTAGTGACGACAACATTCCTTGTTGCATGTTAACCTCCTTGTAACATTTCACTCATTGTGCGCCCTCTATGCTGAGAATGCAAACAAAAACGCCCCCGCTACTGCGGGGGCGTTGTCAATATTTATCAGCGATTACTGGCGACGCATCGCATCGAAGAATTCATCGTTAGTCTTGGTCATGGCCAACTTATCAATGAGGAATTCCATTGCATCGATTTCACCCATTGGATGAACGATCTTACGCAATATCCACATCTTCTGTAGCTCATCATTTTTGGTGAGCAACTCTTCGCGGCGAGTACCACTGCGGTTGAAGTCAATCGCAGGGAAGACACGCTTCTCGGCAATCTTACGGTTCAGATGCAGTTCCATGTTACCTGTACCCTTGAACTCTTCGTAGATCACTTCGTCCATCTTAGAGCCAGTATCCACTAGCGCAGTAGCGATGATCGTCAAGCTACCACCCTCTTCGACGTTACGTGCTGCACCAAAGAAACGCTTAGGACGATGCAGTGCGTTAGCATCCACACCACCGGTCAACACTTTACCAGATGACGGTACGACTGTGTTGTAGGCGCGCGCTAGACGAGTGATAGAGTCAAGCAAGATAACCACGTCTTTCTTGTGCTCAACAAGACGTTTCGCTTTTTCGATTACCATTTCGGCAACTTGTACGTGACGAGATGCTGGTTCATCGAAGGTAGAGGCAATCACTTCACCTTTGACTAGGCGTTGCATCTCGGTGACTTCTTCTGGACGCTCGTCGATAAGAAGAACCATTAGCTCACACTCTGGGTGGTTGTAAGCAATGCTCTGTGCAATGTTTTGCAGCAGCATGGTTTTACCCGCTTTTGGCGGAGCAACAATCAGACCACGCTGACCTTTACCAATTGGCGACGCGAGGTCGAGAACACGAGCAGTAATATCTTCTGTCGAACCATTACCACGCTCCATCACCATACGCTCGTTAGCGTGCAGTGGCGTCAAGTTTTCAAATAGAATCTTGTTACGCGCGTTGTCTGGTTTGTCATCGTTAACCGTGTTGACTTTTAATAGTGCAAAGTATCGCTCACCATCTTTTGGCGGACGAATCTTACCGGCAATCGAGTCACCTGTGCGCAAGTTAAAGCGACGAATTTGACTTGGAGAAACGTAAATATCATCAGGACCCGCCAAATATGAGCTGTCCGCACTACGTAAGAAACCAAAGCCGTCTTGAAGTATTTCCAGAACCCCGTCGCCAAAAATATCTTCACCACTTTTCGCGTGCGCTTTAAGGATGGCGAAGATGATGTCTTGCTTTCTCAGACGTGCTAGGTTCTCAAGGCCCAAGCTTTCGCCAAGTTTGACAAGATCAGACACAGGTCTGTTCTTCAGTTCTGTTAGATTCATGGTGGTGGATACTTGTTTAGTCAAAATAGGATCTGTTTTTTTGGTTAAGATGGATTTGGTCACAGGATCGACCAAGAAGAGATACTTGTTTATTTAACGTGCGATAAATTAGCACTAAATACTAGCCTAGTCTAGATTTTGTTGGTGTTCAAAAACAAAACCGTGCAGTGGGACTGCACGGTCTTATCTAATCAGCGAATTACAGATTAGCGTCTAGGAACTCTTTAAGTTGAGTCTTAGAAAGAGCACCTACTTTAGTCGCTGCGACGTTGCCGTCTTTGAACAGAAGCAACGTTGGAATACCGCGGATACCAAACTTAGGTGGAGTACCTGCGTTTTGGTCGATATTTAGTTTACCGATAGTGAGTTTGCCTTCGTACTCGTCAGCGATTTCGTCCAAGATAGGCGCGATCATCTTACAAGGACCACACCACTCTGCCCAAAAATCAACCAGAACTGGGCCTGCAGCGTTGATCACATCGTTCTCAAAACCGTCATCAGTTAGCTGCAAAATCTTATCACTCATCTTCCACTCCAATGTGTTTTTTCGGAACTGGTTGGATGATAACCAGTATTTAGATGCCCTATTGGAATGTATTTACTTTCGTATTGCAAGCTTAAGCTGATATTCTATAGCAATGAAAAAGACGCATATCACAGAGCAAAAGTTCGCCGATTTGGGATTAGCCCCTCAAATCACTGAAGGTTTGGAGAAAAAAGGGTTCGAATTTTGTACCCCAATCCAAGCTTTGGCGTTGCCGGTACTGCTCACCGGCCAAGACATTGCAGGCCAGGCCCAAACGGGCACAGGCAAAACCCTTGCCTTCCTGACTGCTACCTTTAACCACTTATTGACTACTTCGGAGCATGAAGGTCGTAAGCCAAACCAGCCACGCGCGATTATTATGGCGCCAACTCGCGAACTCGCGATTCAGATCTATAACGATGCTGAACCGCTGATTGCGAGTACTGGTATCAAAGCGGCACTTGCCTACGGCGGTGAAAGCTACGATAAACAGCTTGCTAAGCTCGAAGAAGGCGTGGATGTCCTTATTGGCACCACTGGCCGTATTATCGATTTCTACAAGCAAAAGGTCTTTAACCTAAACCATATTCAAGCTGTGGTACTGGATGAAGCCGACCGCATGTTTGATCTTGGATTTATCAAGGACATCCGCTTCTTGTTCCGCCGCATGCCTGAACCGAAAGAGCGTTTGAACATGCTGTTCTCTGCCACGCTGTCTTACCGCGTTCAAGAATTAGCATTTGAGCACATGCACAACCCAGAGCATGTTGTGGTTGAGCCAGAAGTGAAAACCGGTCACCGCATCCAAGAAGAGCTGTTCTACCCATCGAACGAACATAAAATGGCGCTACTGCAAACTTTGATCGAAGAAGAGTGGCCAGAGCGCGCGATCATTTTCGCCAACACTAAGCACAAGTGTGAGTCTATTTGGGGCCACTTGGCGGCAGATGGTCATCGTGTCGGTCTGCTTACTGGTGACGTTCCACAGAAGAAACGTGAACGTATTCTCGAGCAGTTTACTAAGGGTGAAGTTGACTTATTGGTTGCGACTGACGTGGCAGCACGTGGTTTACACATCCCACAAGTTACGCACGTGTTTAACTTTGATTTACCTGACGATTGCGAAGACTACGTACACCGCATCGGTCGTACCGGACGCGCAGGAGCGAGCGGCCATTCTATCAGCTTTGCCTGTGAAGATTACGCGATTAACCTTCCACCAATTGAAGAGTACATTGAGCACACCATTCCAGTGTCAGACTACGACCCAAGCGCGCTGATCCAAGATCTGCCAGCCCCAATTCGTATGCGCTCAAATCGTCCACAGCAGCAACGTCGTACCAACACGGGCGGATCCCGTTCAGGTCAACGTCGCCCAAACAACCGCTCACGTCAGCGCCAACAAAAGGATTCTTAAGTCGACTATGAGCCAAGCCGTTTCATCTCCGCTTTACGCTGCTATCGACCTCGGGTCGAACAGTTTTCATATGCTCGTTGTGCGTCACATTGATGGCAGCGTTCAAACCATGGCCAAAATTAAACGCAAAGTTCGCCTTGCGGCTGGCTTAGACGAAAACAACGCGCTAAGCCAAGAAGCCATGCAACGTGGATGGGACTGCTTGAGTCTCTTTGCCGAACGACTGCAAGATATCCCTAAGCAGAACATTCGCATTGTCGGTACCGCGACACTGCGCACCGCCACCAATGCGGATGTTTTTCTTCAAACCGCCAACCAGATTCTGGGCCACAACATCGAGGTGATCTGTGGCGAAGAAGAGGCTGCGACGATCTATCGCGGCGTTGCTCATACCTCAGGTGGCAGTGGCCGCCGTTTGGTGGTCGATATTGGCGGCGCCAGTACTGAGCTTATAATTGGTGAGGGTTTTGAGGCTAAAGCGCTCACCAGCCTGAAAATGGGCTGCGTGACTTGGCTTGAGCGTCATTTCAAAGATCGCCAGTTAACTGCCTCCAATTTTAACAATGCGATTCAAGCAGCCAAACAAACACTTGAGCCAATACTTGAACGTTATAGTCAAATTGGTTGGGATGTGTGTGTTGGTGCTTCAGGTACCGTGCAAGCGCTACAAGAAATCATGCTAGCGCAAGGCATGGATGAGGTGATCACTCATAGCAAACTCAAGCGCCTGCAAAAACAAGCGATGCTGGCGGATCACTTAGAAGAGCTCGAAATTGAAGGACTGACTTTGGAGCGCGCGCTAGTGTTTCCAAGCGGACTATCGATACTGATCGCGATCTTTGAGTTGCTGCAAATCGAGTCTATGACGCTCGCCGGTGGCGCACTGCGTGAAGGCTTAGTCTACGACATGGTTGATGAACTGAAACAAGATGACATTCGCGCGCGCACCATTACTAGCGTGCAGAACCGCTATCAGATGGACATCGCCTACAGTGAGCAAGTAGCGAACATGGCAGGTAAGCTGCTGGCTGAGTGCCAACCCGACTGGATAGCTGAACCACACGGCGCAATGCTACTGGAAGTGGCGGCTAAGCTGCATGAAATCGGACTCACCATCGACTTCAAAAAAGGTGGCGAGCATAGTGCTTACCTACTACAAAGCCTAGATCTGCCCGGTTTTACTCGTGCCCAGAAGCACCTATTGGGTGAACTGACTCGCCGCTACCGAGAGCAGCTGACTTCACTACCTGAGCAGCACGCCCTGTCAAGCACCAGTGCCAAGCGTGTACTGAGACTGCTGCGTCTGTCAGTATTGTTGACTCATCGTCGCAATCCAGAGCTAGAGCCAAATGTGACCCTAAGCTCCAATGACGACAAACTTACCCTCACCATCAAAGGTGACTGGCTCCAGGCCAACCCGCTGACCGCCGCAGAGCTTGAGATTGAAGCTAACCGCCAGAGCGATATCGGCTGGCCGCTATCGATTGTGGAATACTGATTTCCAATACAAAAAAGCCCGAACGACAGCATCGCTCGGGCTTTTTTTTATTTTCATCTAGACCACTAAGAAACCACTAACTAGTTGGCCCCCACCACCTTAAAGTCTGGGTTAACCGCTGTGAGCTTTCTCACCAAATAGTTAAGCAAGACACCATACATAGGCACAAATAGGCCTAGGCTGATGATCAATTTAAACCCGTAGTCCACCAGCGCGATTTCAGTCCAGTGCTCGGCCATAAATGGGTCCGGACTTTGGTAGAACGCAATGGCAAAGAAGGCGATGGTGTCTAGCGCATTACCAAACAAAGTCGAACAGGTCGGTGCCACCCACCACTGTTTTAGCTGACGTAAGCGGTTAAACACGTGCACATCAAGGATCTGGCCGAGTAGGTAGGCCATAAAGCTAGCAATCGCGATCCGCGCTACAAACAAGTTGAACTCACCTAACTGACTCAAGCCTTGGAATGCGCCTTCATAAAACAGTACCGACAACCCGTACGACACCGCAAGCGCAGGAAGCATCACCAAGAAAATGATTCTGCGAGCCAGCTGAGCACCAAAAATGCGCACAGTGAGGTCGGTGGCTAAGAAGATAAATGGAAAGGTAAATGCGCCCCATGTGGTGTGAAAACCAAACACGGTAAACGGAAGCTGAACCAAGTAGTTGCTGGAGGCAATAATGATCAGGTGAAACAGAACTAATAGAAAAAGGGCTTTGCGCTGCTGCGCAGGGGTAAAGTTACTCATGCGATACCTTTTTAGTTTGGTTTGGGGGTGAGGGAACCCAAATCGAATCACTTCCAAGCCAAGGAAGGACTCTGACCAATAATGTGAAACAAAAAATGTCGATATTTGCACCAAGCTAATATCGCGGCCGGCGATTATACATTAACCAACTTGCACTGCAAGCGAGCAATATGACGCAATCGTTGGCGGAGGGAAATGGGGTTAAAAACCCTTCTTAAACAGAGAGGCTAAGAAGTCGAGCTCTTCACGCGAGGCATCCATTGCCAAGGCTTCAAACCAAACACTTTCACTATAGTGTTCTGACTTTAAGAACAGTTGGCAACCTTCAAAATCAATCAGCCAAGAGTGAATATCGGCGTCCCACTGCTTTTCGATCACCGTGGCAGACAACATGGAAACTAACCGCTGCGCCAATTCGGGAAAACTATCAAAATCAAAACTTGGGGTACGAATGATTAAGCGACCTTCATCGGCCTGATATTCGATTAGACCAAATTCCGTTTGTGTCTCAGCCATGATGAGTCAAATGCTCCTGAATTAAATCTAAGAAAGGATCGGCGTATTTCTCTAGCTTGCGCTGGCCGACACCGTTGACCGCTAACATTTCACCATAGGAGGTGGGTAGGATTTCCGCCATATCAATCAAGGTGGCATCACTGAATACCACGTAAGGCGGCAAGCCATCTTCATCGGCAATCGCTTTACGCAATTTGCGTAATTTGGCAAATAGCTTCTTATCGTAGTTCTTGCTCGATAACTTATCCGACTTCGCTGCACGCGCCGCCGTGTCTAACCTAGGTACAGCAAGTTCCAGTGACATCTCGCCACGCAGCAGAGGACGTGCCTCTTCGGTCAATTGTAAGGTGGAGTTACGGGTAATGTTCTGAAACAGCAGACCCTTGTGGATCAACTGACGAAAGATGCTGACCCAATAGTCATGGCTGTTGTCTCGACCCAGGCCATAAGTAGAGAGCTTGTCATGCCCATTTTCGCGAATACGGATATTTTGCATCCCACGCAACACTTCCACCACATAGCCCATACCAAAGCTCTGATTCACGCGGTAGACACACGACAAGGCTTTTTGCGCTTGCTCGGTGGCATCAAAATGTTTAGGTGGGTCGAGGCAGATATCACAGTTGCCACATGGCTTATCACGATACTCGCCAAAGTAGTTGAGCAGCACCTGACGACGACACGTTTGCGCTTCGGCGAACGCACTCATTGCGTTCAGTTTGTGCGCTTCAACCTGCTTTTGCGGACCGTCGTCTTTTTCATCGAGCATGCGGCGCAACCAACTGATGTCGGCAGGATCGTACAACATCATGGCTTCAGCCGGTAAGCCATCACGACCCGCACGGCCGGTTTCCTGGTAGTAAGACTCAATATTGCGTGGAATATCAAAGTGCACGACGAAACGCACATTGGGCTTGTTAATCCCCATACCAAACGCCACAGTGGCCACGACAATTTGGACATCATCGCGCTGAAATGCTTCTTGCACGTAGGCGCGTTCGTCAGCATCCAGTCCAGCATGGTAGCTCGCCGCTCGCAGGCCGTTATTGCACAGCTTTTCAGTGACCATTTCCACTTTCTTGCGACTGCCACAGTAGATGATGCCGCAATGGCCACGCTGCTGTTCGAGAAAACGCACCACTTGCGACACTGGCTTATGCTTTTCCACTAAGGTGTAGCGAATATTCGGTCGGTCGAAACTGCCCAAATACTCGTGAGGCTGATTGAGCTGTAAGCGCTGAACAATGTCTTTGCGTGTCGCATCATCGGCGGTCGCTGTCAGCGCCATTACGGGCACACGAGCAAACGTCTGCTTGAGCTGACCAAGTAAGGCATACTCTGGGCGGAAATCATGCCCCCATTGAGAAATACAGTGCGCCTCATCGACCGCTATCATCGACAACGGCAAATTATGCAGCCGCTCGATAAAGTCGCGCATCAGCACCCGCTCCGGCGACACGTAAACCAGTTTAATCGCCCCTGAATGCATACGGTTGTATACCGAGATCAACTCTTCTCGCGGCATCGTAGAGTTAATGCATTCTGCCGCCACCCCATTAGCTTTCAATTGATCCACTTGGTCTTTCATCAATGAAATCAGTGGTGAAATCACCAGTGTTAACCCTTCGCGCACCAATGCAGGAATTTGGTAGCAGAGTGATTTACCACCACCGGTAGGCATAATCACTAAACTGTCTTGCCCAGCCACCGCTGACTCAATCACTGTTTGCTGACCATCACGGAAGTGCTGATAGCCAAACACATCTTGCAAGATGTCTTGTGGCGTCGGCAAGTCGGCCGGTGGTTGCTGAGCGAGTAGTGTTGAGGTCATCAGTTATCTCTGTCGAGTTACAAGGCATGTGCGCCTTTAGCGCAAGGGGCACATTGTAGTGGGGTTTAAAGGTGAATAAAACCGCAAATTGCTAGGTGATTTTAATTGTCATTCGTATACTGCATGTTTCAGTTTGTAAAAATCTTTAACATGAGTAAACCGCCATGACTTTAGAAGAACAACAAAGAGCCAAACAGGGTGTATTGCTCGCGATTGGTGCCTACACCATGTGGGGCATCGCCCCCATCTATTTTAAGTCGCTCGCGGATGTCTCTGCGTTAGAAATTCTCAGTCACCGCATTGTTTGGTCGTTTCTGTTACTAGCGCTACTGCTTCACCTTGGTCGCCGTTGGCGCGGTGTGATTGAGGTAGTAAAGTCGAAACAGAAGATGGCCTATCTGTTAGTGACGTCGGTTGTGATTGCCGCCAACTGGCTAATCTTCATTTGGGCAGTCAATGCCAATCACATGCTCGATGCCAGCTTAGGTTACTACATCAATCCACTGATCAATGTGGTGCTTGGAATGCTGTTTCTCGGCGAGCGCTTACGCAAAATGCAGTGGTTTGCGGTGCTGCTGGCGAGCTGCGGGGTGATGGTGCAATTAATCGCCTTCGGCTCAGTGCCCGTGGTAGCGATTATTCTCGCCCTCAGTTTTGGTTGTTATGGCTTACTACGTAAAAAAGTCAGCTTAGATGCGCAAACCGGACTGTTTATTGAAACGCTATTACTGTTACCCGCCGCTGCCATCTATCTAGTATGGATAGCCGACACCCCAACGTCGAATATGGCACTCAACAGTACTCAACTCAATCTGCTGTTAATCTCAGCGGGTATTGTCACCACACTGCCGTTGCTCTGTTTTACCGGTGCCGCAACACGACTAAAACTCTCGACACTGGGGTTTTTCCAATACATCGGCCCGAGCTTGATGTTTTTACTGGCAGTGCTGGTGTATGGCGAAGCCTTTAGCGCCGACAAAGCGGTGACGTTTGCGTTTATTTGGGGAGCACTGCTGGTGTTTAGTGTCGATGGGATAAAGAACAATCGTCAGGTGAAACGCGCTGCTGCCACCGCGAGCTGATCGTTTTTTACAAGACAAGGTTACGCTCAAGTTATAAGCTTGGTGAAATAATCACCAAGCTTTTTGTTTTATGGATCAGGTCAACTATCACACCACACCAAATAGAGAAATCAGTTTAATTGAGGCGAACTACCGTTCGTTCGCTTTTTCACGACACTACCATCTTGATTTTCATATTGGTCTAATCACTGGTGGGCTGCAGACCTTTCACTACCAAGGAGTGCGGCATAATGTTGGCCAAGGCCAACTGGTGATCATGCCACCAGACGAACTCCACGATGGACAATCGATACTCGATAGTGGCTATCAAGTGCGAGTATTTGAACTCGACCCATCGTGGCTCAGTGACCTGGCTCAGTTGAGCCAACCTAATCAGTTAATTCATTTTAAACAACTGATCGTGTCAGATAGTGACGTGTTTAATACTTTAAGTTCACTCCATCAGTGGTTAGCGCAAGATCAAGTCAGTCAATTAGCCAAGGACTGCTTGCCTTATGAGGGGTTTGAACACTTATTCAAACGCTACGCCAGTAGCAGCCAGAAACGCGCCCTGCCACTAGGCAAGCAGTCAATGGCAACTTTAAAAGAGTATCTCCTCGCTCACCTTGACCAACCTGTTCGATTAGCGCAACTCTCTAACCTGTGCCAACTAAGCCCAACTCAGTTTCAGCGTCACTTTAAAGCAAAGGTCGGACTCACCCCATATGCTTGGTTTAATCGCTTACGGATGGAACAGAGCATGAAGCTGCTAAAAGCGGGAGTAAACGGCACCGAAGTTGCTCATCAAGTCGGTTTCTATGATCAGGCTCATTTTAGCAAAGCGTTCAAGTCCACTTTTGGGGTCAGCCCCTCTAAGATTAATTGATCAGTGTTAGTTTTTTACAATCCTAACCGTAAAAACAATGGCACCATCAAGTGATGCATTGTAATGATTAACAAATATCGCCATGAATGAACTGACTATTTTATCTACCCTCGCCGTCGTCCACTTTGTTGCTCTAATGAGTCCGGGGCCTGACTTTGCTTTAGTGGTACAAAATGCCACACGCTATGGCCGCCAGACAGGACTGTACATCGCGCTAGGGCTGTCGTTTGGCATTCTGCTTCACTCATTGCTGAGTTTAACCGGGGTAAGCTATCTCGTTCATCAGCAACCAACCCTATTTGCCCTATTGCAGTTTGCCGGAGGCAGCTACTTAGCCTATCTCGGCTATGGTGCGCTTAAAGCGACCGTTAACACACTGCGTCAACCTGTCAGTGAACAGCAGAATACCGAGTCGGCACACTTACTGCTGAGTAATAAGCGCCAAGCTTTTTCACGTGGTTTTGCTACCAATATTCTCAACCCCAAAGCGTTAGTGTTTTTTGTCAGCTTAATGTCGAGCCTAGTGCCTGCCAGCATGTCGTTAACCGGCAAAGGGATAGCGCTGGTGATTCTATGGAGCTTATCGCTCGGCTGGTTTTCTTTTCTCGCTTGGGCACTCTCTACATCACGCATGCAGCGCAGAATCAAAGCACTTGCGGTCTATATTGATGGTTTGTGTGGCGTTTTGTTCAGTGTGGTCGGCCTCAGTATTTTGTGGCAATCGCTAAGCAAACTCCTGTTTTAGATGGGAATAATTTCCATTCCCATAGCATTTACTCACTGAAGATTGACCCATTATTCAGGCGGGCATACCGATCAGCCCGCGAGTTTGTGCGAGATCTCTTACATAGCAGTGAGTAAATATAGCTTTTTTGCTAAGAAAAATGTAATCACAACACTTTAACCCATTGTTTTATTTGAACTTGATTAAAAACCAAGCGAATTTTTATCGAAATAAACGTTTGCCTACTCTTGCTCGCTTACGACAAACGAGTAATATGAACCTTGTCGGAAGGATGCTGACACGGAACAGGAAATTACCACGGATTTGGTAATCTTCAGGATGAAGATACGGTTACTCAGGATGAGTAGTCGGCATGGAAAGCAAATTGGACATTGAACGGACGCAATAGTAACTAGGATGGTTGCTACTAAGGATGGGAAATGGACACCTCTGGATGAGGCAAGGACTTAACATCAGGATGATGTCAGGGACACCGCTCAGGGAACAAGTGAAGTGCGCTAACGAGGATTGTTAGCAGATCAGGATAAGATCATTAGGACACCGCTAGGAAGGCGACGAAAGGACTAAGCTGACGGATTACAGCACACTATCATGGATTTGATGCATGGAGCACTTTTAGTAGCTGGATTGCTGCGAGTAAGACTATAACCCCGATGGGCGTAAGCCCTCGGGGTTTTTCTTTGTCTATTTTTCTGCATGTTTAAACTTTATACTCCGTTGCCTGCCCTCACTCGCCCCATCACATAGGTTCCCTATGCTCAGGGGTCTCGCTCGATTGTCGCCTCGTCTAAAGCTCAAACATATTGAAAAACCACTTTAGAGAATTACAGCTTTTCTAGTTTGGCGTACGCCGTTACCAGCCACTTAATGCCTTCGCCGTTAAACGCCACTTGTACTCGGCTTTGTGGGCCGCTGCCTTCAAAATTAATGATGGTGCCCTCACCAAATTTTGGATGCATCACGCGCGCACCTAAACTAAAGCCAGTTTCGTTAAAACTCTCTTTGACTACCGTTTGGCTAAAGCGCCCCGAGCTAGCCGGACGGCTGACCTGCGCTTTCATCCGCACTTCATCCAAGCACGTTTCTGGCAGTTCACGAATAAAACGGGAAGGCTTGTGATACTTATCTTGGCCATATAGCCGGCGCATTTCCGCATAGGTAATGTAGAGTTTTTCCATCGCCCTCGTCATACCCACATAGCAGAGGCGACGTTCCTCTTCCAAGCGGCCCGCCTCCTCGGCGGACATCTGGCTAGGGAACATGCCCTCCTCGACGCCGACCATAAATACCAACGGGAACTCAAGTCCTTTGGCACTGTGCAGGGTCATCAGTTGCACCGCATCTTCAAACTCATCCGCCTGGCCCTCACCCGCTTCTAAGGCGGCGTGCGTCAAGAACGCGGTCAGCAGCGTCATCTCTTCCGCTTCTTCTGGTTTCTCGAACTGGCGGGTTGCCGTCACCAGCTCTTCCAAGTTTTCTATTCGCGCTTTCGACTTCTCACCCTTCTCTTGTTCATACATGGCAAACAGACCTGAATACTTAATCACGTGGTCAGTCTGCTCATGCAAGGACATTTCAAACGTATCGTCTTCAAGAGCTTGAATAAGTTCGACAAAGCGGCTTAATGCGCCAGCAGCTCGGCCTGGCAGCACTTGCTCCTCGAGCAGCGCAGTACTCGCTTGCCACAAGGTGCATCCTCGGTCACGAGCGGCAAAACGAATCGTTTCTAAGGTTTTATCGCCCAAACCCCGGGTGGGTGTATTTACCACGCGCTCAAAGGCCGCATCATCGTTGCGGTTGGACATTAATCTTAGGTAGCTGAGCGCATCTTTGATCTCTTGGCGTTCGAAGAAGCGCATGCCGCCATAAATTCGGTACGGCAGCCCGGCTTGAATCAACGCTTCTTCCAATACCCTCGATTGAGCGTTGTTACGGTATAGCATCGCCGCGTCGTTCAGCGCTCCCCCCTTGTCTTGCCACTCTTTGACCTTGTTGACCGCAAAGCGCGCTTCATCCAATTCGTTATAAGCCGAATAAACAGAGATAGGCTCACCTTCTGCACCGTCTGTCCACAACTCTTTACCCATACGCTCGGTATTGTTGGCAATCAAGGTATTGGACGCTTCAAGAATGGTTTTGGTCGAACGGTAGTTTTGTTCAAGGCGGATGGTATTGACACTTGGAAACTCACGGGTGAATTTCTCAATGTTTTCGATTTTGGCCCCACGCCAACCATAGATAGACTGATCATCATCGCCGACAATCATCACGTGAGAGTCTGGCCCTGCCATCATACGGAGCCATGCGTATTGGATGTTGTTGGTATCTTGAAACTCATCGACCAAGATGTGTTTGAAACGGGCCTGATAATGCTCGCGAATATGCTGCTTTTCACGCAACAGCTCATGCGCTCGGAGCAAGATCTCGGCAAAATCGACCAAGCCGGCGCGATCGCACGCTTCTTGGTAAGCGCTATAAAGCTGGAGATAAGTTTTGGTCACCGGATCGTGGTAGGCATCGATATGTTTCGGGCGTAAACCTTCATCTTTCTTACCATTGATCCACCAAGCGACCTGACGCGGAGGCCACTGTTTTTCGTCGAGGTTTTGCGCTTTGATGAGACGTCGCAGTAAACGCTGCTGATCGTCGCTATCAATAATCTGGAAATCTTCCGGTAGCTTGGCATCTAGGTAATGTGCACGCAAAATCCGATGACAAATGCCATGGAAAGTCCCGTTCCACATTCCCGATGCGCTGCCCATCATCAACTCTTCAATACGCCCGCGCATTTCCGCCGCGGCTTTATTGGTAAAGGTCACCGACATAATCGAAAACGGCGACGCTTGTTCGACCGACATTAACCACGCGATACGGTGAACCAGCACACGTGTTTTACCACTGCCTGCGCCCGCCAACACGAGCAGGTTTTCAAGTGGGGCGGCGACAGCTTCACGCTGTTTGTCGTTCAAACCATCGAGGAGTAATGAAGGATCCATGGGGTGCTCAGCTACTGTTTATCTATACATATAACGGCATTATACCCGAGTGACCTTAAGATGCTAGGGACACCATCAACCGCAACACAAATAGTCCCAGTAATAAAATCAAAAATAAATTGCTCTATTTTTCATTGCCTTACATTTAAAAAGCCAACAAATATTCGAAGAAAGATAATTTTGATGAAAGTTTTCTCTACCGACTTCGCTCCTATTGGGTAAGCAAGCCGTTGGATTTTTAACCAGCAGTTTGCCGATATAAGTAAAGCAACCCATTCAGAGGAATCTATTATGAAAAAGTCTAACCTTGCTGTGACCACCGCGATAACTGGCCTTATTGCTCTAGGCGGAACCCTATTGACAGCGGCACCTGCCGTTGCTGCAGAAAAAGAGAAATGCTACGGCGTGGCGAAAGCGGGCAAAAACGATTGTGCGACCAAAACCAGCTCATGTGCCGGAACAGCAAAACAAGATAACCAATCCGATGCCTTTGTGGTGGTACCAAAAGGCTTGTGCGGCAAACTCTCCGGCGGTAGCACTCAATCATCATAACCCGACACTGTTTGGCGATCTGAGCTCATCCAGATCGCTTTTCATTTCGCCGACAAGGAGCGTACCGTGACCCATTTTCATCAACAGGTTGGCGTTGGATTGAGAACTCCGCACCTGGATTTTTTTACCCAGCAGCCCACTTCGTTGAGCTGGCTTGAAATCCACAGCGAAAACTACTTTCAACCCAACTCAGATGCACGCCATCAGTTACGAGAACTCGCCAATCATTATCAAATCAGCTGTCACGGCATTGGCCTTTCACTTGGTAGTGTCGAGCGGGTCAATCGCCACCATCTAACCCAATTACAGCATTTAGTCGACGAGCTCGATCCATTGTTGATTTCAGACCATCTCAGTTGGAGTCAAAATGGCGGCCACTACTTCAATGACTTGCTGCCGCTTCCCTACACCGAAGAAGCGTTAACAGTTTTCTGTCGTAATGTGCTGGAAGTGCAAGATGCGCTTAAACGCCCCCTTTTGATCGAAAATCCATCCAGTTATTTACGCTATCAGCATTCCACCATCAGCGAGTGGGCGTTTTTACGTGAAGTACAACAGCGTACCGAGTGCCGTTTGCTACTTGACCTAAATAATATCCATGTTTCCGCATTCAATCATGGCTTTGACCCTTACCACTATCTTGATGCCATCCCCGCTCACGCGGTAGACGAGATTCACTTGGCTGGATTTACGGTCAAAGCGCTAGAGCAAGGCGAAATATGGATTGATACTCACAGTCAACCAGTCAGTGATGCGGTTTGGCAACTGTTCGACTATTGGTTGGAGCGAAACGGAGCACGTCATACCCTGATTGAGTGGGACATAGACATTCCAGCGCCGACCGTTCTGCTCGCCGAGGCAGAGAAAGCGAGTGATTACTTACACCAACATCAAAATAGGCAGGCCTCATGAGTCACCCACCCAGTCTTGCCCAGCTGCAGTCCAGCTTCAACGCCGCGCTGCATTACCAAGCCAACGCGGAGCAATGCGATATTGTCAGCGATGACTTTAGTGCCGAGCAGCGACTGCAGATTTATCGCAACAACTTTATCATCAGTTTGAGCGAAGTATTGCAAGCCACCTACCCGATGTTACTCGCACTATGGGGAGAAGAGTGTTTTGCCCAGGTTGCTCGCCGGCATGTGTTGCAACACCCTCTCACATCGGGTGACGTCAGTCATTATGGACGCGGATTTTCCGATACCTTGACTCAGTTTCCTGCCCTCGTAGAAGCCGCCCCCTACAGCGCTGAAGTGGCTCATTTTGAGTGGGCGATGGATAGAGCCATCCAGCAACACAATCAAACAGCAGCGCCGAGCGAACTTCGTCCTTTAGACTCATTGAGTCAAATTCCCCCAGCTTTACAGGGGCAGATAAGAGTGCATCTTCACGCTAGTGTGGTCGGGTTTTCCTCCTGTTACGCGTTATTCTCACTGCGACGAGCTATCCAACACAACGACTTTTCTGCTCTAGACCTTAATCAAGCAGAACAAGGGGTGATGGCCTATCAAGCCCATTGCGGTGTCTGGAGCAGCACGCTGTCGGAAAACGAGTACACACTACTCAAGCAGCTCCAAGCCCAAACCTTACTCGGCGATGTCGCGCCGTCGCTACTTGCGTGTCTCGACCGACTCAACCAACTTGAAATGCTCTCGGGTTTCACCCTTGAGCAGTAAACTAGGAACACACTATGTCTTATTCAATCAATGCTTGGCTAAGTCGCTATGACCAGCTAGTAAGCACTCTCCAGCAGAGCTTAGTGCCACTGCTGTTACTGTTATGTCGATGCTGGGTAGCTTGGGTATTTTTTAATGCAGGACTGACTAAAATTGCCACCTGGGACAGTACCTTGTACCTGTTTGAGTATGAGTATCAAGTTCCATTTTTACCTTGGCGATTCGCCGCTTATCTAGCTACTGCCGCAGAGTTGTGCCTGCCGGTTTTTCTCACACTTGGGCTTTTCACTCGACCTGTCGCCATCTTGTTATTTGCTTTCAATATCATCGCGGTGGTTTCTTATCCTGCGCTGTGGGAGCAAGGCTTCTACGACCATCAGTTGTGGGGTTTAATGTTGTTGATAAGCACTATCTGGGGAGCGGGTGTTGTGTCATTAGATAAATGGCTACGCAATCAGTTGGCCGACTAATCACTCAAATCTTCTTTGACCGATGTCACCGCATCTCGTGATGCATGGCCAATCGCTCTGGTGGTGTCACGTGCCGCATGGCCGATCGCCGTCCCCGCATCACGGGTAGCATGGCCAATGTCCGTCCCTGCCTGTTTCAGTTCTGCGCATCCTGTTAGCGCTAGACCAAAGGCAACTGCAACCAGTGCCCCCATCTTAAAAGTCATACTACTCTCTCCTTATCAGTGTCACCGACATAGTAACCAAAAAAAGCCCCGCTACAGTAGCGGGGCGATAAATTATTGAGATAACAATCAGTTTCTGGGTTAAGCAGCAATGCCCGAGTGGCGCAAAAGCGCATCAATTTGTGGCTCACGTCCACGGAAACGCTTAAACAGTTCCATCGGCTCTTCACTTCCACCCATCTCTAGAATGTTATTCAAGAAACGTTGGCCAGTATCGCGGTTGAAAATCCCTTCCTCTTCGAAACTCGAAAACGCATCCGAAGAGAGCACTTCAGCCCATAGGTAGCTGTAGTAACCTGCGCTATATCCACCCGCAAAGATATGACTAAAACTATGCGAGAATCGGTTCCACTCAAGGCTAGGCAATACCGCAACTTTGGCTTTCACATCTGCGAGCGTTTCTAATACGCGTGGGCCAATGTCTGGGTCGAATTCAGTGTGCAAGGTAAAGTCAAACAGACCAAACTCCAATTGGCGAAGAATAAACATCGCTGATTGGAAGTTCTTCGCCGCGAGCATCTTATCTAACATCTCTTTCGGCAATGGCTCGCCCGTCTGGTAGTGGCCGGAAATAAACGCAAGCGCCTCTTCTTCCCAACACCAGTTCTCCAAGAACTGGCTCGGTAGTTCTACCGCATCCCAAGGCACACCATTAATGCCCGATACCGCACCCACATCCACTTGAGTCAACATGTGATGAATGCCATGACCAAATTCGTGGAACAGGGTCACTACCTCATCATGAGTAAATAACGCCGGCTTATCACCAACAGGGCGGTTGAAGTTACAGGTGAGGTACGCCACAGGCGTTTGCAACTCACCCGAGGCATTGATGCGGCGCACCCGGCACTCATCCATCCACGCGCCACCTCGCTTGTGCTCACGCGCATACAAGTCGAGATAGAAACTGCCGCGCAGATTTTCATCCGCATCAAAAATATCAAAGAAACGCACCGACTCATGCCAAGTGTCCACACCCTCACGCTCTTTGACACTCATACCAAACACACGATTGAGAACTTCAAATAAGCCACTTACCACTTTGGCTTCAGGGAAATAAGGGCGCAGCTCTTCATCCGAGATTTGGAACAGGTGCTGCTTCTGTTTTTCGCTGTAGTAAGCGATGTCCCACAAGTTAAGCGCCTCAACACCAAATTCTGCTTTGGCAAATTGGCGCAGCTCTTCGACTTCTCGCTCACCTTGCGGTTTGGCTTTGCTGGCTAAATCATTGAGGAAACCCAACACTTGCGAAGGGCTCTCGGCCATCTTAGTGGCGAGCGATTTTTCGCTAAAGGTATTGAAACCGAGCATACGAGCCACTTCGTAGCGCAGTTTTAATTGCTCATTGATGATCTCAGTGTTGTCCCATTCACCCGCTTTGGGACCGCGATCCGATGCGCGAGTCACATACGCCTCGTACAACTCTTTGCGCAGCGATTGGTTATCACAATAGGTCATCACGGGTAAGTAAGATGGGATATCCAATGTCAGCAGGTAGCCATCCAGTTGCTTCGCTTCGGCCGCCGCTTTCGCTGCCGCCAACGCCGATTCTGGCATGCCGGCTAACTCAGCTTCATCGGTAATGTGTTTAGTCCAACCCATGGTGGCATCCAAAACATTATTCGAAAACTTAGAGCCCAGCTCCGACATGCGTTTGCTGATTTCACCATAACGATGCTGCTGATCGGCAGGGAGGCCAATGCCCGACAACTCAAAGTCGCGCAATGCGTCATTGATGGTTTTTTGTTGGGCACGCGTCAGGCTAGCAAATGCCTCGCTCGCTTTGATCGATTTGTATGCCTCAAACAGCCCTTTGTGCTGACCAACCCAAGTACCGTACTCAGACAATAGCGGTAGGCAACTCTCGTACGCTTCGCGCAGCTCATCACTGTTGACCACAGAGTTCATATGGCTGACAGGCGACCAAAGACGGCTCAGCTTGTCATCCACTTCTTCAATTGGCGCGACTAAGTTGTCCCAAGTGGGTTGGTCATTACCATCGAGCACCTGCTCAATCTTGGCCCGACAGTCTGCTATCGCCTGCTCTACCGCTGGCTTGACATGCTCTGGCTGAATTTGCGAAAACGGTGGCAAATCAGTAAAGCTAAGAAGTGGATTAGACATAAACATTCCTTTTATTGGCGATGCGAACCGAGCGTTCGCCGTACAAATTTATCGTGGCTTTACTAGTAAATATAGGTAGGTTCACGATTTTTCAATAGTTGGCGTTATCTTTACCCCAAGCCAACACCGCTCAGCCAAATGGCTCAAGCCTGCCTCTTGGGTGCATTTGGGTATATACTAAAGCCTATTTTGTTTGCCTCCCCATATGAGAGTGTCATTTTGTTAAGTTATCGCCACAGCTTTCATGCCGGCAACCATGCCGATGTGATTAAACACATTGTTCAAAGCCTGATCCTCGACGCTTTGAAACAAAAAGATAAGCCTTTTGTTTACCACGATACCCATTCAGGCGTTGGTCGTTACGACCTGACTCATGAATGGTCGGAGAAAACGGGTGAATACAAACAAGGCATCGCCCGGGTGTGGCAGCAACAGCCTATTCCAGCTGCGTTGGAAAGCTACCTCGATGCAGTTAAGGCACTCAATAACGGTGATACGCTCCGTTATTACCCGGGATCACCTCGGGTCGCCCGCGCTCAGTTGCGTCGCCAAGATCGCATGGTGCTCACCGAGCTTCACCCCAGCGACTACCCGTTGCTGGAGCAAGAGTTCCACCGAGATCGCCAAGTCAGCATTTTTAAGGAAGACGGGTTTAAGCGTTTGAAAGCCAGCTTGCCGCCCAAAGAGCGCCGTGGCTTGGTACTGATTGACCCGCCCTATGAGCTGGCCAAAGAGTATCGAGATGTGGTTCAAGCGATTTACCAGAGCTACAAACGCTGGGCGACCGGCATCTACGCCATCTGGTACCCTGTGGTTAACCGCTGCGATATTGAAGACATGATTGAAGGCTTACAAGGGCTCGGCATTCGTAAAATCTTACAAATTGAGCTCGGCGTCGCACCGGATAACAACGAGCGCGGTATGACAGCATCGGGCATGATAGTCATTAACCCGCCGTGGAAACTCGAAAGCCAAATGAACGAGATACTACCGTTCTTAAAACAAGCCATCGCCCCGGCGACTGGTCACTTTAACGTAGAATGGATTGTTCCAGAGTAATCCAGCCTAGAACTTAACGCTTGGCTTTATCGCTATTTGTCATAATCCTGCGCACTTTTTCTCATTGGGAAATAGTGCGTTGTCGATTTATGATAAGTAGCAGCAAAGCATAGTAACGGATTGAGTTTACTCTCACTCATCCCGATATACTCTATAACGCATTCAAAAAATTAATCAGCTCGGAGAAAGTAATGGCGACTCATTTTGATTACCTCTGTATCGGTGGCGGCTCAGGCGGCATCGCATCGGCAAACCGTGCAGCTATGTACGGCGCAAAAGTAGCCCTCATCGAAGCACAAGACCTTGGCGGTACCTGCGTTAACGTGGGTTGTGTACCGAAAAAAGTGATGTGGCATGGCGCGCAAATCGCTGAAGCGATGAACCTCTACGCTGAAGATTACGGCTTCGACGTCGACGTGAAAGGCTTCGACTGGAGCAAACTGGTTGAGAGTCGTCAGGCATACATTGGCCGTATCCACCAATCTTACGACCGTGTTCTTGGTAACAATAAGGTTCAGGTGATCAAAGGCTTTGCTAAGTTTGTTGATGCTAAAACGGTAGAAGTAAACGGTGAGCATTACACCGCAGACCATATCTTAATCGCTGTCGGTGGACGTCCAACCATTCCAAACATTCCTGGGGCTGAATACGGCATTGACTCCAACGGCTTCTTTGAGCTGAACGAACAGCCAAAACGTGTCGCGGTGATTGGTGCGGGCTACATCGCTGTAGAAATTGCAGGTGTATTGAATGCCTTAGGCACTGAAACACATCTGTTCTGCCGTAAAGAGTCACCACTGCGTAGCTTCGACCCTATGATCATCGAAACCTTAGTTGAAGTGATGGAAGCTGAAGGGCCGAAACTGCACACTCACTCGATTCCAAAACAAGTGGTGAAAGAAGCCGATGGAAGCCTAACGCTACACCTTGAAAACGGCAACACACAAAACGTTGACCAATTAATCTGGGCGATTGGCCGTCACCCGGCGACTGACGCAATTAACCTTGCTTCAACCGGTGTCGAAACCAACCAAGCGGGTTACATCAAAGTGGATGAGTTCCAGCAAACCAACGTGCCAGGCATCTACTGTGTGGGCGATATTATGGAAGGGGGCATCGAACTTACTCCTGTCGCAGTTAAAGCAGGTCGTCAGCTATCTGAGCGCCTGTTTAACAATAAACCTAACGCGAAGATGGACTACAACCTAGTGCCTACCGTGGTATTTAGCCATCCACCTATCGGTACTATTGGCCTGACAACTCAGGAAGCTGAAGAGAAGTACGGCAAAGAAAACATTAAAGTGTATACGTCGGGCTTTACCGCAATGTACACCGCCGTCACTAAACATCGCCAGCCATGTAAGATGAAACTGGTTTGTGCCGGTGAAGAAGAGACCGTCGTGGGTCTACACGGTATCGGCTTCACGGTTGATGAAATGATCCAAGGCTTTGGTGTCGCGATGAAGATGGGCGCAACCAAAGCGGATTTTGACTCAGTGGTTGCTATTCACCCAACCGGCTCAGAAGAGTTTGTCACTATGCGTTAACCGGTTGTTTTTAAAATAAAATTAACAAAAAAGCAGGTCTCAGACCTGCTTTTTTTACTTCACACAAATCACATTAAGTAGCGACGAGCCTTTCAGCTGATTGACTTTGCCACTGGTGAATAACCCCGTACGTTCAGCGCCCCAGTATGGCAGGTGCATCGGCCATTTAGCTTTGGTCATCATTCCCGAATTAAGCAATGCTTGCCACTCCTGCTGCGTGGCCATACGCATCCCCAAGCGAGAACACAATTTATACGCGCCGTCGTAATCCATTCGGTTCCAAGGCAGCTCATGCTCCATGTAGAACTGGTCGTCACTAAACATCACATACGGAACCTTGTATTCCACCCCTGCGACCTTGGTCGTCAGGCGTATCGTTACATCCTGCTCACGCTCAGTCGGTTGTGGCTGAGTTTGTGGAGCCTCTGGTGGCGGAGCGACTACCGGCTGAGGTTTAACCGGCTCTGGAATGACGGTGGTCGCTTGCTTACTTGGCTTAGGCTTTGCCGCCGGTTTAGTACTAGGTTTCGCCTTTGGTTTTGGCGCTTTCACCGGAGCGCCTTTCACCACCTCACGAATAAATGCTTGCTTGTAGCCTGGTTCAGTCTGGATCTTGGCCAGCTCTTGCTTTGCGATGACGAAATCATTGTACGGCCCAATGAGGCAGCGATAGGCTTTGTCTTCTGGTTTGGCCCAGACATCGGTACTAATGTGCTTATATAGCTGCTTTGCCTTAGGTAAAGATAAAGGTTGGCTAAACACCCCACATTGAATCCAAAAGGTCGATTGCGAGCCTTTCGGGATCGACTTTCCCCATAAACCGTTGCCTACTGGACAACTTGCATCAAGCACAGGCAGTTGTTCGGTCGAGGCTTGCGTGGCATCACAGAGAAATTCTTCTGCGGCCACCAGCGGTGACCAAAATGGTACAGCCAATACCGCTAAGAGTGTCCATTGCTTCCAATACGTTTTGTTCGGCTTCAACGCCATATTGATACCCATACTGTTCAAACTAAATCCGTGTTGGTTCACTGATGCTATTATCGCTATCTTATTGACGCTAAAGCGCATCGTTATTGAGAATGCAAAAAAAGAGCCGCAATGAATGACGGCTCTTAGTGTAGTGAGATTTTTAGCTGGAAATCCTAGGCTGGATCACCCTTTGTAAATTTTGGGGTTAAATACATCTCGTAACCAGTCACCTAGCAAGTTGATCACCAGTACCAATGTGACCAACACCACACCTGGGAAGGCGGTAATCCACCAAGCACCTGAGAAGATGTAGTTAAAGCCGATACTGATCAGCGCGCCCAACGATGGCTGGTCAACAGGCAGGCCTAAGCCTAGGAAAGAAAGTGCCGCCTCTGACATAATGGCGTTTGCCACCTGTACCGTTGAGATAACCAAAATCGGTGACAGACAGTTAGGCAGTATGTGACGGAACATGATACGTGGCGCTTTAAAGCCCATCACGCGTGCAGCCTCAACATACTCTTTTTTCTTCTCCGCCAACACCGAGGCTCGAATGGTACGCGCGTACTGCGGCCACTCAGCAACACCGATGATCACCACCAGCATCACCACCGCGTACTGACTGTAGAAGTCGCTACCAAAGCTGGCCTTGAAAATGGCCGAGACGATGATCGCAACCATCATGGTTGAAAACGAGAGCTGCACATCGGCAAAGCGCATCAAGAAGCTATCGATACGGCCACCGAAGTAACCCGCTGATAGACCGATGACAATCCCCAGGATCAGCTGCAAACCAACGGCTAAGAAACCGATGGTGAGAGATAAGCGTGAACCATAAAGAATAGTCGAGAAAATATCACGGCCCTGCTCGTCCGTTCCCAACAGGAAGCGCTCATCACCGTCTTCCATCCAAGAAGGAGGCAATTCCGAGTCTAGGATATCTATCGAGGAGAGATCATAAGGGTCGGTAGGTGCAATGACCGGCGCTGCCAAAGCCATTATCAAAAACAACATAAATACGCTAAAGCTCGCCATGGCGACCTTATCGCGCTTAAAGTAATAAAGAAAATCCGATTGTTTGAAACGCTCCCAGCGAGAAGGAGCAGCCACTGTTTGACTCATGATTATGCTCCTTTACCTGTCAAATTAACGGTTGGGTTGATGATGCCGTACAGCAAATCAACAATGGTGTTGGTCACAACGAAGATCAGGCCGACGAAAATAACGTAAGCAGTGATAAGCGGGGTGTCCACACGGTTAATCGCTTCAAGGAAAAGGAAGCCAGTACCTGGCCACTGGAAAACCGTTTCAGTCAAGATGGTGTAAGCAACCATAGTACCAATCTGTACACCACCAACGGTGAGGACCGGTAACATGGTATTTTTCAGCGCGTGTTGGTAATAGATCTTGTTCAGCGCCAAACCTTTCGCTTTACCAAACTTGATGTACTCCGAGCTCAATACTTCAAGCATCTCTGAGCGTACCAAGCGAATAAACAGCGGTAGCATGATCGAAGCCAGTGCGATACATGGAAGTACCAAATGCGCTAAGCCATCTAAGGTGAAGAACCCAGACTCCCAACCTAAGACATTCGCGGTTTCGCCCCGCCCATAGGATGGCAGCCAACCTAACTCGATAGAGAACACATACATCAACATAATTGCGGTCAAAAACACCGGAATCGAGATGCCGATACTACTGCCCGCCATCACTATCTTAGTGAACACACTTTTGGGATGAATGGCCGAGTAAACGCCAAGAGGAATAGAGAAGACAATAATTATCAAGGTTGCACCAAACACCAGCTCGAGCGTGGCAACCAACTTGTCCAAGATCACTTCAACCGCTGGGCGCTTGAAGAAATATGAAGTACCTAAATCACCTTGTATAGCATTGCCAACAAAGCGAGTGTATTTTGTAATGAAGGGATCGTTAAGGCCTAACTCATCACGCAAAGCTTGACGCTCTGCTTCAGAAACCGACTGACCTACCAGCTCACGCAATGGGTCACCCAGATTGTCCTGAATGGCAAACGCCACCAAACTGATCACAAACATCACTATCAGTGCCTGAAACAGGCGCTTGACCAGAAACGAAAACATTCCTTGCCCCTTTACTTTCCATAGAATTCAGTCTGCGAAATCGATCAATATCGCTCGCAACTTTCAGTCTTAAAAATGGCACTCAACCCGACTGAAACAAAGTTAAGTACCAAAAAATTAACTGGGCATCCACCGGATGGTGGATGCCACAACTTCGATTTACAACACGCGCTTATTTAACAACAAGGTCGCCGAAGTAAGGGAAGTTCATACCGTTGATGATTGGACCAATATCAACGTTGCCTTTCGCTGCCCAAGAAGGATCTTGCCAATGTAGAGGAACGAACGCCGCTTCGTTGTACAGGATCTCTTCAACTTTCTTCAGAGCTGCACTGCGTTTCTCTAGGTCAGTCATCTTGTTAGTCTCTTCGATCAACTTGTCCACTTCTGCATTAGAGTAGTGACCACAGTTGTACTGACCTTTACCCGTTTCAGCATTACGCGTCATCGCTAGGAACTCAGTGAAGTTACCTGAATCTTCAGTATCTGGGTGCCAACCGATCATCAGCATGTCTGCCGCACACTTGTCGAACTCTGGCCAGTATTGCGCTTTAGGCATTGTCTTCAGATCAACTTTGATACCAATCTTAGACAGCATAGCGGCGGTCGCTTGAGCAATCTTGTCGTCGTTTACGTAACGGTTGTTCGGCGCCATCATAGTTAGCGTGAAGCCATTTTCGTAACCCGCTTCCTTCATCAGCTGTTTCGCTTTCTTCAGGTCGTAACGAGGCTTAAGATCTGGGTTATGACCAACGAAGCCAACTGGGCTCTGCTGACCTGCTGCTGTTGCCGCACCCTTCATAACTTTCTTGGTGATACCTTCGTTGTTGATCGCGTAGACAATCGCCTGACGAACACGTACGTCTTTCAGTGCAGGGTTGCTGTTTTGGTTCATTTGGAAGGTGATAACACGCGTACCTGGCATAGTGTAAAGGTCTACATCTTTTGCCTTTTCAATACGGTTGTAGTCGTTTGGTGCTACCGGTGCAATCATGTCGACATCACCAGACAGAAGCGCTGCAACACGAGTCGCGTCTTCTTTGATTGGAACCAGCGTTAGCGTATCAACGTTACCACCTGATGCGTTATCCCAGTAATCATTGAAACGCTCAAACGTCACTTTCACGCCTTGCTCGCGCTGAGTGATGATGAAAGGACCAGTACCAGAAACGTTAGTCGATGCAAATGAGTTACCGTGCTTAACTAGCTCAGCTTTATCTTTGCCGTCATCTGTCTTACCTGAGTAGAACTTGCTGTCCATTGGGAACAGGTAAGTCATCACGTTTTCAACCAGTGGGTAAACGCCGTCAGTTTTTACTTCTACTTTGTAATCGCCCGCTTTAGTGATTGACGCGATTGGGCCGAAGATGCCTTTAAAGTCTGGAGAGTTTTTCAGACGGTTAAACGTCCAAACCACATCATCAGCAGTCAGCATGTTGCCCGAGTGAAACTTAACACCCTGACGAATATTGAAGTGCATGGTTTCGCCATCAATACGTTCCCAAGACTCAGCCAAGCGAGGTTCAAATTCCATTTTTTGGTTAAAACGGATAAGCGGATCAAAGACCATGTGAGACATCTGCAGTGTACCGCCAGACAATTGCTCATGCGGGTCAAGAGACACTGGATCTGCGTCATAAGCGACGGTGATATCTGCAGCTGCTGCGCCAAAGCTAAGGCCAGCTGCCATTAAAGCCACTACTAGTTTGCTTTTCATGGTTTTCATTGCATAACTCCTTATGCGGGATTTTCTATCCCTAGTTGTTGTGTTTGCTTCTGTTTATTCACCCAAAATGCTGGGTAAGATCGACGACTTACGCCGTTTTTACTACCTCTTCTCTCAAACCGGTAAATTCTGGCATCAGAGAAATAAGTTGCTTGCTGTACTCGTGCTGTGGAGCGCTAAACAGTTGCTCGGTTGGCGCCACTTCTAACAGAGTGCCCATTTGCATCACCCCTACGCGATCACACATTTGGCGAATCACTGGCAGGTCGTGACTGATGAACAGCATGGTGAGATTTAACTCATCTTGTAAATCTTTGAGTAGGTTTAGGATCTGCGCCTGAACCGACACATCCAATGCAGACGTTGGCTCATCACAAATCAACAGACGTGGTCGCGTCGCCAAGGCGCGAGCAATCGAGATGCGCTGACGCTGACCACCAGAAAATTCATGCGGGTACTTAAGACCAGCCATATGGCCTAAACCCACGTGCTCGAGCAAATCATTTACGATTTGGCGTGTCTCCGTTTCGCTGTTGGTCAGCTTATGGAAACGAATAGGCTCGGCAATGATATCAAACACCTTCATGCGCGGGTTCATTGATGTATATGGGTTTTGAAACACCATCTGCATCTGACGGCGCATTGGGCGACGTTCTTTCTCTGACTTCAAGCCGGTTAGGTCAATACCTTCAAACGTCACGCGACCTTGGTCTGGCGCATACAGGCCAGCAATCACACGTGCAATGGTCGACTTACCTGAACCAGACTCTCCCACCAAACCGAACGTCTCACCTTCGTACACTTCAAAGCTGACATTGTTTGATGCCTGAACATACTCGCGGCGACTTTCAAATAGAGAGTCTTTGGTGACGAAGCGAAGATTAACGTTCTCAACATTGAGCAGTGGACCTGTGTATTCACGCTCATCTTGACTCTGCCCTAACCAGTGATTCTTAACATCTAACGGCTTCATCTCGGCCGCTTCTTCGATGTAACTCACCAATGGAAAACGGTCCAGCTTCATGTCGGAACGTGGTACCGCCGAGATCAAGCTGCGCGTGTAGGTATGGTCTGGGTCGCCAAGCACTTTAGCCGTTGGACCAAACTCAACCAAATCGCCTCGGTACATCACCGCCACGCGGTCAGTTACGTTCGACACGACACCCATATCGTGGGTCACTAACATACAGCCGACATTGTTCTTAATACACAAATCGCGAATCAAAGTCAGGATCTGGTCTTGGATCGATACATCCAAAGCGGTCGTCGGCTCGTCTGCAATAATCAGATCAGGCTCGCCAGCCAAAGCGATGGCAATAACCACGCGCTGACGCATGCCGCCAGAGAACTGGTGAGGGTACTGCTTGAGACGGTTTTCTGGTTGAGGGATACCCACTTGTTGCATCAGTGACAATGCGCGCTGATAAGCTTCTTCATCCGACACCTTCATGTTGGCATGAATTGTCTCTTTTAACTGATGCTCGACGGTAAACAGTGGGTTGAGCGACGTCATTGGGTCTTGGAAGATAAATCCAATTTTGGAGCCGCGGACTTTGCGCATCTGCTCAGGATTCAAGCCTGAAATAAGCTCTCCATCGAGATACACATCACCACTGGCGATACGCCCTGGAGGACTAAGTAGATCGATAACCGCATTACCTACGGTCGACTTACCGGCACCTGACTCGCCAACCACACCGACGATTTCGCCACGCTCAATATTAAAAGAGAGTGATTTAACAGCGGCATGCACCCCATGACGCGAAGGGTATTCAATACGAAGGTTTTTAACTTCTAAGAGTGACATTAACCAGACCTCTACTGCTTTGGCAGCTTTCTGCCCTGTCTGAAAAGTGAATCCATTCCTGCCAGAATAGTGTTCCGGCAATTTATAAGGTCATCAATTTGGCAAATAATTCACAGAAAAGCAACAAACATAGGATAAAAAGTCGAAATCGAACAAAAACCAAGCACTATAGCAAAATAAATATGCAAAACAGCTAGATGATCAATTGGTCTAACCACAAACTCAACTCAAACAAAAAGCTGAAAAATAAGGGCTCAGAGTTATTAATTACTACTTTTAGTTATAAAAAATCAGAACTCAATTTGAATATAAATTCACACCAAACAACAAAACACCAATTAACAAATAAAAAACATAAATCTATTAAAGTACAGATAATAAGATTATGATCTGAGTTAAGTCACAATTTAACCAAACTATATTCTAGTTAATAAGTAAAAATTTAGTGATATTGACCACGATATTTTTGCGGAATGACAAGATAAAAAGAGATGTTGATGCGTAATCAATAAATAAAGACAAACTCACCGCACTAGCAGTACCACTGTACAAGGCAAGCAACCTGCTCTTTCGTTGCGGATGGCCAGTTAGGGCTTTGTTGAGGTTCTAGTCCAGACTCCAAATGCAAAAAAGCCTCGTCATTGCTGACGAGGCTTCTTAATAGTGGCCGGTGAAGAGCCATTCCTTGAACATCAGACGAACCCCGCTTTGGGTTCGAATTGACTATATTACAGACAGTAAAAAGCCCTAGTCTCTCGTCGCGGACGGCTAGTCTAGGGCTTCAATAGTGGCCGATGAAGAGCTATTCCTTGAACGTCAGGCGAACCCCACTCAGGATCAAATCCTAAATACCAGAAAGTAAAAAAGCCGTAGCATTTCTGCTACGGCTTTTCTAATAGTGGTCGGTGAAGAGGGATTCGAACCCCCGACCCTCTGGTCCCAAACCAGATGCGCTACCAAGCTGCGCTATTCACCGACGATATATTTTTTACTTGGTTTACGTTAGAGAGGGTCAACCCTCTGGTCCCGCTTATTCCAAGAGCCGAGATGCGCTACAAACAACGCTATTCACCGACGATATGTTTTGTTCTGTATTTAACCAGAACAGGAAACTTATGTTACCTAAAGTAATGGGGTGGCTAACGGGACTTGAACCCGCGACAACTGGAATCACAATCCAGGGCTCTACCAACTGAGCTATAGCCACCATCAGATTATAGTGTTCATCGCTATAGCGAAAAACGAAATAGTGGTCGGTGAAGAGCGTGATTTAAACATCAGGCGAACCCCCGACCCTCTGGTCCGCTCTTTCTCAAAAAATGAGATGCGCTACCAAGGTGCGCTATTACCAGATTGACTCATAATAGCTAAATAGTGGTCGGTGAAGAGGGATTCGAACCCCCGACCCTCTGGTCCCAAACCAGATGCGCTACCAAGCTGCGCTATTCACCGACGATATGTTTTGCCCTGCATTTAATCAGAACGGGAAGCTTATGCTACCAGAATAAATGGGGTGGCTAACGGGACTTGAACCCGCGACAACTGGAATCACAATCCAGGGCTCTACCAACTGAGCTATAGCCACCACTGTACTTCACCGATACACCTTTGAGCGAATGGTACGCCCGAAAGGATTCGAACCTTCGACCTTTGGCTCCGGAGGCCAACGCTCTATCCAACTGAGCTACGGGCGCATGCCCTATCGGCGGAGTGGAATAATACGGATATCACACAATGTCGTCTAGTACTTTTTAAACTTTTTTTATTGTTTGGCGCCTTTTTGGGCAATTAAAGTGTGATAAACCCCTATTTCCCATTAGATACTAGTCTACAAGCGGTTAACTTGTTGTTTATTGCAACAAGTTAACAGGATATAATCACCCATTATTTACATTGATTTAACAGCAACTCAGGGTTTTACGCGCTTTTCGTCGCTGTTGATCAAATCCCACTCTAATAACAGGTAAGCAAGCACTTACCTTCAGGAATGTAAAGTGAGTTTAATGGATATGTCTCGAAAAATGTTAACCGCTTTGGTCGCTGCAATCACTTTTTCTAGCGCCTCTTTTGCAGCCAGTGTAAGCCAAGAAGAATATGATGCTATTGCTGAGCGTATTAAGCCTGTAGGTGATGTTTACCTCGCGGGAGCAGAGCCAGTAAAAGCTGAGCCAACCGGTCCTCGTGATGGTGCAAGCGTGTACGGCACATTCTGTATCGCGTGTCACGCATCTGGCGTGAGTGGCGCACCGAAAACAGGTGATGCTGGCGACTGGGCTCCTCGATTGGCGCAAGGTCGTGACGTGCTCAACAACCACGCGATCAACGGTTTCAACGCGATGCCTGCCAAAGGTACCTGTATGGACTGTTCTGATGACGAGATCATCGCCGCTATCGATCACATGATCGAAGGGCTGTAAACTCCCTCTTTATATAGAGCATCAAATCCGATAGAAAAAAGGCTTGGTCGATACCAAGCCTTTTTCATTACTTCTTATTAAACATCGCTTTCAAGTTTGCAATGTGCGCCTGCCCCTTGGCCATGCGTTCCTCTTGGGTCACCGGCTTTTTGGTCACTTCCCATTCGACATCATCAAACGGCAGTTCATCCAAAAAACGACTCTGTGTCGGTTTAACTAGCTCACCAAATTGACGCCGCTCCTTACACATAGTGAAGGTCAACTCGCGTTGGGCACGAGTGATACCCACATACATCAAACGGCGCTCTTCTTCGACGTTGTCTTCGTCGATACTGGTTTGGTGTGGCAATATCCCTTCTTCGGCACCAATCAAGTAAACGTATGGAAACTCTAAGCCTTTCGAAGCATGCAATGTCATGAGCTGAACCGCATCGCTCTCTTCATCCTCTTCACCACGCTCCATCATGTCACGCAATGTCAGGCGTTGAACCACTTCTTTGAGGCTTTTCTCTTCTTGGTCATAGTTGTCTCCCTCTAAATCGGCAACGATCCAAGAATAGAGATCGGATACGTTCTTCATTCGCATTTCTGCCGCTTTAGGGCTTGCAGAGGTTTCATACAACCAATCTTCGTAATTGATATCGCGAACCAAAGAGCGAACCGCTTCAACCGTATCGCCGCGCTCAGCTTGATCCGCTATTTTTACCAACCAAGCGGTAAATCGGCGTAAGTTTTCTAGCCCGCGACCACTGAGCGATTGCTCAAGCCCAAGCTCAAAACTGGCCTCAAACAGACTTTTTCCGCGCATATTGGCGTAACTGCCCAGTTTTTCTAAAGTTACTGGGCCGATTTCACGGCGCGGCGTGTTCACAATACGTAAAAAAGCGTTGTCATCATCAGGGTTCACTAACACTCTTAGGTAAGCCATGATGTCTTTGATCTCTGATCGCGCGAAAAATGAGGTGCCACCCGATAACTTATACGGTACTCGGTTTTGCATCAGCGACTTTTCAATCAAGCGCGATTGGTGATTACCACGATACAGCACCGCGTAATCTTTGTAGTCAGTGCGGTTAACAAACTTATGTGCAATCAACTCACCGGTAATACGCTCCGCCTCGTGCTCCTCGTTTTTCGCCAACAAGACTTTGAGCTTCTCGCCGTCAGGGATTTCAGAAAATAACGATTTTTCATACACGTGCGGATTGTTGGCAATCAAAATATTCGCCGCTCGCAGAATGCGGCTGGTTGAACGGTAGTTCTGCTCCAGCTTAATCAAGCGTAAGTTGGGGTAATCTTCGCCCAACAACACTAAGTTTTGCGGCTTTGCCCCGCGCCAAGAGTAGATAGACTGGTCATCATCTCCCACCACGGTCAAGCGCCCGCGCTCTCCCACGATCAACTTGACCAACTCATACTGGCTGGTGTTGGTATCTTGATACTCATCCACCAGCAGATAACGAATACGATTTTGCCAACGCTGGCGCACCTCTTGGTTGGTACGCAGCAACAACACTGGCAACAAAATCAAGTCATCAAAATCGAGGGCGTTGTAGGCCTTCATCTGTTTTTGGTACATCTCGAAGCAGAAGGCAAACAGCTGCTGTTGCTCCCCTTTCGCCATAGCTTTGGCTTGATCGGGCGTCAACATGTCATTTTTCCAGTTCGAAATAGTACTCAACAACTGACGCAATAGGTCTTTATCGCCGTCCAACTGTTGTTCTGTCAGTTCCTTTAACAATGCGAGCTGGTCCTGATCATCAAATAACGAAAAACCAGACTTTAAACCGAGCGCTTTGTATTCGCGCTTAATGATGTTAAGACCCAAGGTATGAAAGGTCGAAACCATCAAGCCTTTGGATTCGTTTTTGCCCAGCGTCTGACCGACACGCTCTTTCATCTCGCGTGCCGCCTTATTGGTAAAGGTCACCGCCGCAATATTGCGCGCTTTGTAGCCACACTGCTGCACCAGGTACGCAATCTTGTTGGTGATCACGCGCGTTTTACCCGACCCCGCGCCGGCAAGCACTAAACAAGGTCCAGATACGTATTTCACAGCTTGGTCTTGGTTGGGGTTCAGCTTCATGGCTATCTCAGAAGTGGGAAAAGGTGGCGCATATAATAATGGTGACACTACTAGATTGCTATGTTTATACCGAATACAGATCGAATGCACGGCGCTGTTCTGCGTGATTGAGAATTATTTATCTCTGTTTTGTTAATTTTTGTTGCATATGCAAGGGTGACCTACGCTATAATGAATGAACGTTCATTCACAGTCATGCTATGCCAATCTGGGTATCATCCAATGGAAGATAAAAGACAGAAGATTATTGATGCAGCGGAAAAACTGATCGCGGAATCAGGCTTCCATGGCCTATCAATGCATAAGCTAGCCAAAACAGCAGGGGTTGCAGCAGGAACGATTTATCGCTACTTCGCTGATAAAGAAGACTTGTTACAACAAGTGCGTTTAACCGTTTGTCAACGCAACGCTGAGATCATTCAGCGTGGCGTTGATGAGAATATGCCTTTAAAACAAAGGTTTCGCAAAATGTGGTTAAACATTTTTGACCATTCAGGGTCGAACATTGAGCTGTTTAAAAACCGTGCCCAGTACGACTCTTTGCCTTGTGTGCGTAGCCATGAGACCAAAGAAGTCGAGCGAAAAATGTTTCACAAGGTAGACAAAATGTTTACCCAAGGTCGTGAACAGGGCGTATTCAAACCTTTAGACAATCCGGTTCTAGCAGCACTGAGTTTAGAAGTCAGTGTCACTTTGGCCCGTAAACAATCTCTCGGATATTACCAACTGGATCAAGACGCGATTGAAGCCGCGATCGAAGCCAGTTGGGATGCGATTATAAAACACTAAGTTGGAGTTCTAGTCAGAATGAAAAAGTGGACCTTTTTTATGCTACTTATCGCGGTACTGCTATTTGGCAGCGTGATAGGTTTCAACCTATTCAAGCAGCAGAAAATCGCTGAGTACATGGCAAACCGACCTGAGCCTGAGTTTCCGGTCACAGTAACCACTGTTGATGCCGTAGATTGGGTGCCTGTGATTGAGGCAATCGGCTTTATCGAGCCAAACCAAGGGGTCACCGTTGCCAATGAAACCAGCGGCGTGATTGACAAAATTGCCTTTGATTCAGGTACACAAGTGCAAAAGGGCCAGCCTTTAGTATTGCTCGACTCTGAAGTAGAAAAAGCCAACCTAAAGAGTGCAGAAGCCAAACTGCCTGCTGCTGAAGCTAAATATAAGCGCTATCAAGGCTTGTACACTAAAGGCTCTATCTCTAAAGAAGCTTACGACGAAGCAGAAGCGAACTACTTCTCACTGAAAGCCGATATCGAGAGCCTGAAAGCCGCAATTGATCGCCGTGAGATTAAAGCCCCATTCGATGGTGTTGTGGGTATTCGTAATGTCTATTTGGGCCAATACTTACAATCGGGCACCGACATCGTACGCCTAGAGGATACCAGCGTAATGCGTCTACGCTTTACCGTTCCTCAAACGGATATTTCTCGTATCTCGATGGGTCAAGACGTCGATATTTTTGTCGATGCCTACCCTGAAAAAGCGTTCAAAGGCTCAATCTCAGCCATTGAACCTGCGGTTAACATCCAAAGTGGTCTGATTCAGGTGCAAGCTGACATTCCAAACAGCGATGGTCAGCTACGTAGTGGTATGTTTGCACGTGCCAACATCATCCTGCCTAAGCTTGAAAACCAAGTGACTCTGCCGCAGACCGCGATCACCTTTACTCTATATGGTGACAATGTTTACATCGTCAAAGAAGAGAATGGTGAAAAACGCGTGATCCAGCAAGTGGTGAAAGTCGGTGAACGTACGCAAGATATCGCCCACATCCTTGAAGGTGTGAATCCAGGTGATGTGGTGGTGACTTCAGGTCAAGTACGTCTAAGTAACCAAGCAAAAGTTCGTGTAGTAGAAAGCGATGCAACTACTCCACCCGCTGAAACACCAATGCTGTAACTGGAGGCCTCATGCGCTTTACTGATGTTTTTATTAAACGTCCGGTTTTAGCGGTATCGATCAGCTTTTTGATTGCTCTGCTTGGTTTACAAGCGATCTTCAAAATGCAGGTCCGTGAATACCCTGAAATGACCAATACGGTAGTGACGGTTTCAACCAGTTACTACGGCGCCAGTGCAGACTTGATCCAAGGCTTTATTACTCAGCCTCTGGAGCAAGCCGTCGCGCAAGCGGACAATATTGATTACATGACTTCTCAATCGGTTTTGGGTAAATCCACCATCACCGTCAATATGAAGTTAAACACCGACCCTAACGCTGCTTTGTCGGACGTGCTGGCTAAGACTAACTCGGTGCGCTCTCAGCTTCCAAAAGAAGCGGAAGACCCGACGGTAACTATGTCTACCGGTTCGACCACAGCGGTACTTTACATTGGCTTTACCAGTGATGAACTCTCTTCGAGCCAAATCACGGATTATCTAGAACGCGTGATCAACCCACAGTTGTTTACGGTTAACGGTGTGTCTAAAGTCGACCTCTACGGTGGTATGAAATACGCCCTGCGCATCTGGCTCGATCCGGCAAAGATGGCCGCGCTTAACCTAACCGCGACCGATGTGATGGGCGTATTAAACGCCAACAACTATCAGTCGGCGACAGGTCAAGCCATCGGTGAATTCGTTCTCTACAACGGTAGCGCCGATACGCAAGTATCCAACGTTGATGAGCTGTCGAACTTAGTGATCAGCAGTGATGAAGGTGATGTTACCCGCTTAAGTGATATCGCTAAAGTAACTTTAGAGAAGAGTCACGATGTCTACCGCGCCAGCGCCAATGGCCAGGAAGCGGTGGTCGCAGCGATTAACGCCGCACCAAGCGCCAACCCGATTAACATTGCCGCTGATGTACTTGAGCTACTGCCTCAGCTTGAGCGTAACCTGCCAAGTACCATCAAGATGAACGTGATGTATGACTCTACCATCGCGATCAATGAGTCGATTAATGAAGTCATCAAAACCATCGTAGAAGCGGCATTGATCGTACTGGTGGTGATCACCTTGTTCCTGGGTTCATTCCGCGCGGTACTGATCCCTATTGTGACCATCCCCTTATCGCTGATTGGTGTGGCGATGGTGATGCAGGCAATGGGCTTTTCTTGGAACCTGATGACGCTACTGGCGATGGTTCTAGCCATCGGTCTTGTAGTAGATGATGCGATCGTTGTTCTTGAGAACGTCGACCGCCATATCAAGCTCGGCGAATCGCCATTCCGCGCCGCGATCATCGGTACCCGTGAAATCGCCGTTCCGGTTATTGCTATGACGCTGACACTCGGTGCGGTATATGCGCCGATTGCGTTAATGGGTGGGATCACTGGCTCACTGTTCAAAGAGTTTGCCTTAACCCTAGCGGGTTCAGTGTTTGTTTCTGGCATCGTGGCCCTGACTCTCTCGCCAATGATGTGTTCAAAAATGCTTAAGGCCAATGAAGCACCAAGCAAGTTTGAGCAGAAGGTGCACCATGTCCTCGATGGCATGACTAACCGTTACGCGAAGATGCTTGAAGCCGTGATGCAACGCCGCCCTGTGGTGATTGGTTTTGCGATTATCGTATTTGCCAGCCTGCCAATGCTGTTCAAGTTCATCCCAAGTGAACTGGCACCGTCGGAAGATAAAGGCGTGGTCATGCTATTGGGTACCGCCCCGTCTAACGCAAACTTAGACTTCATGCAAAACACCATGAACGACGTCAATGCGATTCTGTCTGATCAGCCAGAAGTCGCTTTTGCCCAGGTATTTACCGGGGTGCCCAACTCGAACCAGGCGTTTGGTATTGCCTCTATGGTGCCGTGGAGCGAGCGCGAAGCCAGCCAGTCTGAAGTAGCAAACCGTGTCGGTGGCTTAGTCAGTAACGTGCCGGGCATGGCGGTAACGGCATTCCAGATGCCAGAGCTTCCAGGTGCGGGCTCAGGTCTGCCGATTCAGTTTGTTATCACTACGCCAAATGCGTTTGAGAGCTTGTTCTCTATCGCAACCGACGTGCTGACCGAAGTGAAGTCGAGCCCGATGTTTGTCTATTCCGACCTGGATCTGAACTACGATTCAGCGACGATGAAAATCAACATCGACAAAGACAAAGCCGGTGCATACGGTGTGACCATGCAAGATATTGGTATCACGCTGAGTACTATGATGGCAGACGGTTACGTTAACCGTATCGACCTTAACGGCCGCTCTTATGAGGTTATTCCTCAGGTTGAACGCAAGTGGCGTTTGAATCCAGAATCGATGAATAACTACTACGTGCGCAGTGCGAATGGCAAAGCTGTTCCATTGGGTAGTTTGATTACCATCGATGTGGTGGCAGAGCCTCGCTCTCTTCCTCACTTTAACCAGCTTAACTCAGCAACCGTCGGCGCGGTGCCAGCACCGGGCACGGCCATGGGTGATGCTATTAACTGGTTTGAAGGGATTGCCGCCGAGAAACTGCCAAGTGGTTACAACCATGACTACATGGGTGAAGCGCGTCAGTATGTCACTGAAGGTAGCGCACTATACGCAACCTTTGGTCTTGCATTGGCGATCATCTTCCTAGTTCTGGCGATTCAGTTTGAATCGGTGAAAGATCCACTGG
The DNA here is from genome assembly GCF_023195835.1 of Vibrio sinaloensis. Classification (NCBI taxonomy): domain Bacteria; kingdom Pseudomonadati; phylum Pseudomonadota; class Gammaproteobacteria; order Vibrionales; family Vibrionaceae; genus Vibrio; species Vibrio sinaloensis. The sequence goes on from NZ_CP096199.1 coordinate 2,891,225, forward strand.
TCATCATGGTGTCAGTACCACTCGCAATTTGCGGTGCCCTGATTGCGCTAGCTTGGGGTGCAGCAACGATGAACATCTACTCTCAGGTAGGCCTCATCACGCTGGTTGGTCTGATTACCAAACACGGTATCCTGATCTGTGAAGTGGCGAAAGAAGAGCAGTTACATAACAAACTCGGCAAAACAGAAGCGGTCATGGAAGCGGCGAAAGTTCGTCTACGCCCTATCCTAATGACCACAGCAGCCATGATTGCTGGTCTTATCCCGCTGATGTACGCAAGTGGTGCTGGTGCAGCGCAGCGCTTTAGTATCGGTATTGTCATCGTTGCGGGTCTGGCAATCGGTACTATCTTTACTCTGTTTGTACTGCCGGTGATTTACAGCTACCTAGCGGAAAAACACAAGCCACTGCCAATCTTTGTCGAAGACAAGGAGTTGGAAAAACTGGCTCGTGCTGATGAAGCCAAAGCAGCTTGTCGAGAAATCGCCGACAATCGATAGCCCAACAGATAGTTAATAGGTAAAAGGTCACTTCGGTGACCTTTTTTTTGCCCTACTTGCTGATGGTCGCTTCGAAATTTTGCTATCCAACTAGCGACTTTCGCGTATCAATTACATAGAATGAGGACAAATTGAAAGGAGTTTTAGTCACATGTTTGACCCAAAGAAACTAGAGCAAATCGCTAAACAAATTCACGATTCTATGCCTGCGCCAGTAAAAGAGCTAGGTGCAGACGTCGACCAAAAAGTTCGCCAAGTCATTCAAGGTCAGCTTAACAAGCTCGACGTGGTTAGCCGTGAAGAGTTTGATGTGCAAACCCAAGTATTGCTGCGCACTCGTCAGAAGCTGACCGAGATGGAAGCCAAGCTGGCGGATCTAGAAGCGAAGCTTGCTGACAAATAAGCGAGAAGCGAAGCGTTCTAGATTCTAGCAGGACGAAGTCCGCTCTCGTATCTCGAAGATTAGCGTTAAAAAAAAGGCCTGGTCAACGGTGACCAGGCCTTTTGCTTAGATGTTGTGTCTTATTTTGTATTTATTGACCCCAGTCTATCTGGAGTTCTGACTGCTTTGCTTTAACGCAATTTCGCAGATTGTATATTCGAAGCTAAGAGATTAAGTCCCTTAAACAAATTGCGAAGAATTAGGTCTTCACAGCTAAGAGCTTAAGTCCGCGGAGGTAACACGGAGTTTGCGCTAGCAAATGAGTATTACCGACAAAGAAATTAAGCTCATTAGCGAAGAAGATTAGCCGCCTACCGCGATGTTCTTCATATCCGTCATGTACCCACGCAGCTCCTCACCGATGTACTCTACTGGGTGGTTACGGATAGTGTCATTTACTGCGATTAGTGTAGCGTTATCCACTTGGTTAGACGTTTCACCTAGACCTTTACCTATCACGTCGGTGCTCACGTTTGGCATGAACTTCTCGCGAAGTAGCGGCGTCGCAACGTTAGCAAATAGGTAGTTACCGTATTCTGCTGTGTCTGAGATAACCACGTTCATTTCGTACAAACGCTTACGGGCAACGGTGTTGGCGATAAGTGGTAGCTCGTGTAGCGACTCGTAGTATGCAGATTCATCGATAATGCCTGATGCAGTCATCGCTTCAAACGCAAGCTCAACACCCGCGCGAACCATAGCAACCATTAGGATACCGTTGTCGAAGTACTCTTGCTCAGAGATTTCTACGTTTGTTTCTGGGTAGTTTTCAAACGCCGTTTCACCAGTTTCTGCGCGCCAGCCCAGTAGATTCGCATCGTCGTTTGCCCAGTCTGCCATCATGGTGCTTGAGAAGTGACCAGAGATAATGTCATCCATGTGCTTGTTGTACAGTGGACGCATCAGCTCTTTTAGCTCTTCCGATAACTCAAATGCTTTGATTTTCGCTGGATTTGATAGGCGGTCCATCATGTGGGTGATACCACCAAATTTCAGTGCTTCAGTAATGGTTTCCCAACCATATTGTAGAAGTTTACCTGCATAGCCTGGGTCGATACCTTCAGCCACCATCTTCTCGTAAGAAACGATAGAACCAGCTTGTAGCATGCCACATAGGATAGTTTGCTCACCCATTAGGTCAGATTTCACTTCTGCAACGAATGAAGACTCTAGACAACCCGCACGGTGACCACCTGTACCTGCCGCCCATGCTTTGGCGATATCCCAACCTTCACCTTTTGGATCGTTCTCTGGGTGAACAGCGATAAGTGTTGGAACGCCAAAGCCACGCTTATACTCTTCACGTACTTCTGTACCTGGACACTTAGGTGCAACCATCACCACGGTTAGGTCTTTACGGATTTGCATACCTTCTTCAACCACGTTGAAGCCGTGTGAGTAACCCAGTGCAGCACCTTCTTTCATTAGCGGCATAACGGTTTCAACCACGTTAGTGTGCTGCTTATCTGGAGTCAGGTTGATCACTAGGTCTGCGCTAGGAATTAGCTTTTCGTAGCTGTCTACTTCAAAACCGTTCTCTTTTGCGTTTTTGTATGACTGACGTTGCTCGTCAATCGCCGCTTGGCGTAGTGCATATGCCACATCTAGGCCAGAGTCACGCATGTTCAGACCTTGGTTTAGGCCTTGAGCGCCACAACCAACGATGACAATCTTCTTACCTTTTAAGTAATCCGCTTCAGTCGCGAATTCGCTGCGGTCCATAAAACGACAGCGACCCAATTGGTCTAGCTGCTCACGTAGGTTTAAAGTGTTGAAATAGTTAGCCATTAGGGCGCTCCTTTAAAGAATTTTTCCGTTGAGGTCGGTCGCTTGCAGACCGAATGAGTTCATACTAAAACAGGTATTTAATTGCTTAAAGTGATATATTCACAATTAGTAATTGCAATTAATGCAACAAGGATATGACCCTTTCATGAACATTAAATGTCTGCAGTTGTTCATTCATCTGTGTGATAGTAAGAGCTTCGCCAAAACGGCCTCGGCGATGCACATCAGCCCGTCGGCGCTCAGCCGTCAAATACAAAAGCTCGAAAGCGATAACGGCCAAATGCTGTTTGTGCGCGACAATCGAAGTGTCGAGTTGACCCCTGCGGCGAAAAAGTTGTTGCCAGTCGCGCTGAAAATAGTTGGAGAATGGCAAAACTACCACTCTCAGCTCAAAGGTCAGGAGCAGGAATTAAAAGGCGAGATTCGCTTGTTCTGTTCGGTGACAGCCAGTTACAGTCATCTTCCCGAACTGCTTTCAGAGTTTCGTCTCCAGCACCCATTTATCGAATTTAAACTCTCAACCGGAGACCCAGCTCAAGCGATTGAAAAGGTACTGGCCGATGAAGTCGATATCGCCATCTCGGCAAAACCGGAACAACTGCCAGCGCGAATCGAGTTTGAAACCATTAGTGAGATCCCTCTCTCTGTCATCGCACCATTAGGGGTGAGCAACTTTGCTCAGGAGCTGCAGAAAGAAAAGCCGGATTGGTCGTCGATTCCCTTTATTGTCCCTGAGTCAGGTACCGCGCGAGAGCGGGCTAACGCTTGGTTTAAGGCGATGAAGATAAAACCAACCATTTATGCACAAGTGTCTGGTCATGAGGCGATTGCCAGTATGGTGGCATTAGGCTGTGGGGTAGGCATTGCCCCCGATGTGGTGATCAATAACAGCCCAGTGAAAGAGAAAATTCAGCGTCTTAAAGTTGCTTCGATTAAGCCGTTTAAACTCGGCGTGTGCTGCAAGCGCTCTCAGCTAGATAACCCGCTGGTCAAAGCGTTATGGGATACCGCCCACGATACCTATATCGCCCCATAACCTTAGTGCCAGAAACAACAAAGCCACCGTTTTCAGTACAGAGAAAAATGGTGGCTTCAAGTTCGATGAAAATTTAGATAACGCGAGAGAACTGCTGCTGCCTAGCCTTCGCTCTTAAGTACTTATCAAAGCACATACAGATATTGCGAATCAGCAGACGGCCACGCAGTGTGACGCGAATTTGTCTATCATCGACCTCTACCAACTGGTCGTTAATAAAAGTCTGTAGCAGCTCTAAGTCTTGTTTAAAGTAGTCGTTGAACGTCACATTAAATTCAGACTCAATCGCCATTTTGTCGAGCTTAAAGTTACAGATAAGCTGCTTGATCACTTCACGTCGTAGTAAGTCATCACTATCTAGCGCTACCCCTTTCCATAAAGCATGACGTTGGTCGTTAACTTGAGCGTAGTACTTTTTCAGCTCTTTCTGATTCTGAGCGTAAGCATCGCCAATCATAGAGATAGCCGACACCCCAAACCCAATGAGATCTGCTTCTCCTTGAGTCGTGTAACCTTGGAAGTTTCGATGCAGTACGCCATTGCGCTGCGCGACGGCGAGCTCGTCGTCAGGGAGGGCAAAGTGGTCCATGCCGATAAACTGATACCCAGCCTCAGTCAGTGTGGTGATCGTGTCTTGCAGAATCGCCATTTTTTCTTCGGCTACAGGCAGATCGTCGTCTTTAATTTTACGCTGCGCAGCAAACAGTTGCGGCATGTGAGCGTAGTTAAATACCGACAAGCGACCCGGCGTCATCTCCAGAACTTGCTTGAGTGTCTCAGCAAACGACTGTTTGGTTTGCTTTGGCAGACCATAGATAAGATCTAAGTTGGTCGAACGAAAGCCCAGCTGTTTAGCCCGTTCCACCATGGCAAAGATAAACGCTTCATCCTGCTCACGGTTGACCAGCTTTTGTACTTCTTTGTTGAAGTCCTGAACCCCAATGCTCAAACGGTTGAAGCCTTCTCCACGCAAGTGATCCAACATATCTAACTCAATTTCACGTGGGTCGACTTCAATACTGATTTCAGCATCAGCTTCAAAGTAGAACTCACCACGTAAGATCGCCATCAAACGGCTGATTTGCGCCTTAGACAAGAAGGTCGGCGTACCGCCACCAAAGTGCAGTTGCGTGACTTTGCGCTCTTGGAGCAGTGCCGCACGAGTACGAATTTCTAGCTCAAGCACATCAAGGTATTCATCAGCCTTGTGTGAGTGACGAGTAATGACCTTGTTGCAGCCACAGTAGTAACAAAGCTTGTGGCAAAACGGGATATGGATGTAGAGCGACAGCGGCCTATCTGGATACTGAGTACAAGCCATATCATAGTCAGCAACGGTAAAGGCTTCATGAAACTCTAGCGCCGTCGGGTACGAGGTATAGCGAGGACCGGAATAGTTGTACTTATCTAGAATGGCTTGATCCCAGACGATTTGCTGGCTTGCGACGACAGGCTGCGACATGTTGGTATTTCCGTTTGAGCTATGGGGCTTATTCAGGCGTTTGGCGCCATTGTAATTAGCGGGCTATTTTGCCACACCTCGCTCGCGCAGGCGGTGAGACAAGTAACTTTTTGAGGAGCAATACTCAGATTTGCTAGCTCGATCACTCCTGCCTAAACAGGAGCGAATCAAGCACACTTAGACCATTTGAATCGTGATCTGGTTATTGAGGGGCTGAACTTTTTTCTGCAGACGTTTAAGCTCTTCGATGATGGCCTCTTGAAGTCGAGACTCGGCTTTGTGGCGCTCAAGGTTTTGCTTCATCCGCTCTTTTTTCGCCAGCTTCTGTCGCTCCTCGCCACGCGCCATATCTTTCACGATATGGAACAGCTCTGAGGTGGCCGGAAACTCTTGTTCAAAATCGACTCGCTGCTCACCTTGCACATAGTCCATGATGTTGTAGAGACGAATACTGATTTCCGACAAATCACACTGTTCTTGAATGCCTGCTAAGCACAATACGTGGACACTCTCGAAGATGTTGGCGTTGCGCTTTTCAATCGCCAACTTTTGGTATTGCTGCTGCAATTCCTTTTGCTTCTTGAGTTGCAGCAGAAGGTAACCTGCATAAGAAGCTAAGCCCAAAATAATGACGCCGCCTATAATGACTAATAAGGTTACATTCATACTGTCTCATTACCCTTTAAATTGGTTCAGATCCAACGATTCGAACTGAGATAGAAGCTCGTCGTCAGAGTCCACTTTCTTGGCAGACTTCTTCGATGAAGCCGGGGCAACTACCTCTTGCTCCTCGTCTTGTTCTGGCTCTTCTTCATAAAGACCCAGTTGTTTCATCAGAACTTCGATTCGCGCTAACTTCTCATCAACGTACTTTTGTAGGCCAGAACCTAGGTGATCGCCATTTTCTAAGCGATCAAGTAGCACATTGAGCTGAGCATCATTTTCGAGCATCTCGAGTTCTTTCTCTGCGTTAATACGACGTTCTGCCTTAGTTGGTTTCTTCGCCGACTCAACAATGAGAGGAATTTTCTTTTTGCTCCCCAAACGCGGGTCACGCTGTTGCCCAGACGTTTGCTGCTTTGCTGTTTTCGCATCTGAGTTACGGTTACCCGTTTTTAACCCTTTGCGTTTTTTATCCTTTTTACGCAAACGACCTTCTACATCTGCTTGTGTGCGGTTACGTACCACGACGATATCGCCGTTACCGCCTGATCTCGATTTCTTACTACGGCTCATTACTGGGCTTTCCTCAGTAAAATTACATCATTACCAATAAATTCAAGCTCGAGCTGATCCCGCTCTGCCAGGTATTGAAACGTTGCGCGACTAAAAAAGATCACGTGAGTCGGATCATTTTTATAGTGCCAGTTCGCAAATGCGTCCACATCAATAACCATCTTAGTCATAAGACCAATCCAGCCACCTGGCTTAACCAAATTTAACCATTGCTGCCACACACGGTCCGGCTCATATAAGTGCTCGATCACCTCGGTGGCAGTGATGAAATCATACGACGTCTCTAACACTTGTTTATCTGGGTGATAGTAGATGTCGTACAAGCTCATCGTGTGTCCCTGCTCTTGCAACATTAGTGATAATGTTGGACCGGGCCCACAACCAAAATCTAACCCTTGAGAGTGTGGGTCAATGCGCTCCAAGATTGGTTGACTTAACCGAGACAGAAACCGTCGGTAACCAACATCACTGGGGTCATTGTCATGCAAATCGTAGTGTGCTTTCTCTTGCGCCGCATCCAGACGCTGATCTGGATTGACGAACACCAACTCACACTGCCGGCACTGGAGATAGTCGCGACGCTTGTCTGCAAAATAGTGCTCAGTGTCGATGCTTTGACATAATGGGCAATTGTGCATGATTACATCCTCAAACAGGGATGCGAAACATACCAGAAACTCAGCTCAGAGTGGAGTGTTATTGTGCAAACAATCACCAATTATAGAAAATTAACCATAAAAAAAGCGATAGAGTAACTCTATCGCTTTCTAAATGCCGTTTGGCAAAACTGTGTTGTACACATAGGTGTACCCCAATAGTCCTTTTGTTTTTCGCGCTTTCCCTGCAAAAGGTGTTGTTTGTCACCGTCCTGGTGAATTTTGGCTTTCCATTGACTTCCTGTGGTCTGGGCTAGTCCTTAACCTGATCCTTTGCGCTGTCTTAAACCATTAGACAAGTTGACCATCCGTATCGAGTCAACGTCCTGCTGACCCTGCTCCATTTGTTCGACCGAGTATCCTTTACTCGCATCCTTGGTAGACGTCCTAGTCTGAAATCCCTGATCAGCGCCCTGCCGATGTGTCCACTTTAACTGGCTGCTGATTGGATGCAATCCATTACAGACAAAAAGTAGACAATTTTTTCAACACTATTTTGTTACCTCTAGCTTTCAATAAGTTAGGTTCAAGCCTAAGGAAAAAAAGAAACAAAGTATGGACGATCTCTTACAACGCAATGAGCAAGATTGCTCGGCTGAACGCACAGCCATTCGTAAGCAAGCGCACATGAAAAAGCCCAAACAATGGTTTGGGCTTTTTCATTACAACTTATGCTCGAACGGATAGGTAGGGCTTAGTGCAGGCCACCAACGTATTTAGAAAGAGTATCGATATCTTCATCAGTCAGCTTTTTAGCGATATCACGCATCATTGCATTCATATCGTTTTCACGAGTACCTGAGCGGAACTTTTCTAGCTGAGCTTTGATGTAGTCGGCGTGCTGACCCGAGATTTTAGGGAATCCTGAAAGCTCTGTGCCGTTGCCGCGCGGACCATGACAAGCGATACAAGCCGTTAAACCACGCTCTGCATCACCAGCGGTATAAAGAGCCTTACCCTGCTCTACCACGTTTTCAGGCGTTGAGTTGCTAGAGATAGGCAAAGAGGCATAGTAAGCAGCGAGATCTTTCATATCTTGCTCTGACAGTGGCATAGCCATACCACTCATTACTGGGTCGTAACGACCTTGCTTACCATTGCTAGTCATCCCTAGTTTGAAGTCGTTAAGCTGCTTTTCAATATACTTAGCATGCTGACCTGCAATTTTAGGGTACATAGCGAGTTGACTGTTGCCATCAGCACCGTGGCAGGCAACACAAGTTTGGGATTTTGCTTTACCAGCTTCAATGCTGCCTTGGGCCCACACAGAGCAGCTGGCTAAAAGACTCAAGATTAGCGCTAATTTCTTCATGACATTCCATTATAATTATCAAGCTTCCGGTACCACTCTGCGTTCACACTCATGGTACAATAGGCGACCTTATGCCGAGCACGGTTATTTTACACAATTTCACAAAAAAGTAATCAATCGACTACACAAAGTCGAGATGGAGTTAACAGTGAGCGTAAAAATTCATTATCAAAACACGCATTTCATCACCAGTGCACCTGATATTCGTCACTTGCCTGAAGATGAAGGTATCGAAGTTGCGTTTGCAGGGCGCTCCAACGCGGGTAAATCTAGCTCTCTTAACCGATTGACCAACCAGCGCAATTTAGCCAAAACCAGTAAAACACCTGGTCGTACTCAGCTGATCAACTTATTTAAGGTGACCGACGGCTGTCACATTGTCGATTTACCCGGCTACGGCTTTGCCCAAGTGCCAATGGAAATGAAGAAGAAGTGGCAAAAGTCGCTCGGTGAGTACTTGCAGAAACGCCAGTGTTTAAAAGGGTTGGTGGTATTAATGGATATTCGTCATCCAATGAAAGACCTCGACCAACAACTGATTTTTTGGGCAGTGGACAGCGGTATCCCAGTCCAAGTGTTGCTGACCAAAGCAGACAAACTGAAAAGTGGTGCGCGTAAAGCACAAGTGTTAAAGATCAAGAAAGATGCAGTCGGGTTTGGCGGTGATGTCAGCGTCGCAGCCTTCTCTTCATTGAAAGGCATTGGCGTCGACGTGCTACGTAACAAGCTTGATGAGTGGTTTGCGCCAGCACTGGCCGCACAACTCACTGAAGAGGTCACGCAACAAGAGCAACTTGATGACAACGCCGCAGCAGAATAAGCACAGCGATAAATAACAGAGCCCTGATGCGTCGGGGCTTTTTTACGTCGCTAGAAAATAAGAGCCCCACCTTCCTGGCGGGGCAACGGGAGAGAAATCATCGTTATTAGTTATTATGCGCTAATGGTCATCGATTCAGCTCGTGAAATCAATAGCCTAGCGCAGCCGCAGCAAACCCTTCCCGCCTGCTCAAATAAAAATATAACTCTCTAATTTTTATACACTTAGCCATCATAAATCACCGAAAGCTTGTTTTTGCTCGCTTTGATTATCCATTCGAAATAACTAAAGTGTGATTGGTATAAAGTTACAAATTTTTGCAAAATTACAAACGACGCGGTTCACGCCTCGGGAAAGATGCACTGGAAATGGGGGCGAAATAATGCGGGAAATATGGCTGGGAAAATTTTGCTTCGCCCAATAAAAAACGCCCCAGTCAAAAGCTGACTGGGGCGGCTGAATCAGCCTAATCCAATAACGTGAAACAAAAGGTCTGAAAGATAGAACATCTTACCTCTGTACCCTACGTCGATTAATGTACAACAATTGGTCAGAAATGAAAACCATTTTTGTAGTTTTTTTTCATTAAAATTTTATTAAACTACACCAAGCACTTATTGCCACTAACTTTTTTAGATATAAAAAAAAGCCAGCGTTTGTGCACTGGCTCATGTTATTTCTCTGTTTCAGTTGGAATTTTGTCTAGTGCGCCTGATCCCAGTTATCTCCGTGACCAGCCTCAGCGACGAGTGGCACGTCAAGCTCAGCGGCAGACTCCATCAATTGTTGTACTTTACTTTCAATTTCGGCTAAAGCTGACTCTTGAACTTCAAAAACCAGCTCATCGTGCACCTGCATCAGTAACTTAACTCGGCCATCGCCCTCTTGTTGGATCCATTGATCCACCAGCAGCATCGCCTTTTTAATGATATCGGCGGCTGTACCTTGCATCGGCGCATTGATCGCGGCACGTTCAGCAGCTTTGCGACGCATCCCATTGCGCGATTTAATTTCCGGTAAGTGCAAACGACGACCAAAAATGGTCTCGACATAGCCCTGCTCAGCAGCAGCGCTTCGCGTATCTTCCATGTACTGCATCACCCCTGGGTAACGCTCGAAGTAGGTGTCCATATACTGCTGTGCTTCACCACGCGGAATGCCTAGCTGCTTGGCCAAACCAAACGCGCTCATACCGTAGATAAGACCAAAGTTCACCGCCTTAGCTCGGCGGCGCTGCTCACTGGTCACTTGGTCAATATCGACACCGATGATTTCTGCGGCAGTAGCGGCGTGAATGTCTTTGCCTTGCTGGAAGGCCTCAAGCAGTGCTTTATCCCCCGACAAGTGCGCCATAATACGCAGCTCAATTTGCGAGTAGTCGACAGCCATGATTTTGAAACCATGTGGCGCAACAAATGCCTGACGAATCCGGCGTCCCTCTTCGTTGCGAATTGGAATGTTCTGCAAGTTTGGATCGGTGGATGATAAACGCCCGGTGGCTGTCACCGCTTGATGATAAGAGGTGTGCACTCGGCCTGTCTCTGGATTAATCATCTTCGGCAGCTTATCGGTGTAAGTCGACTTCAGTTTAGCCAGACCGCGATATTCCAAAATCAGCTTAGGTAGCGGATAGTCGAGCGCCAGCTCCTGCAACACTTCTTCGTTGGTCGATGGGGTGCCAGATGGAGTTTTCTTAACAACAGGCAGGCCCATTTTTTCAAATAGAATCGCTTGAAGCTGCTTAGGCGAGTTCATATTGAACTCTTGCTCGGCCACTTCGTAGGCCTGCTGCTCAAGTTCATCAAGACGTTTCGCAATTTCTTGTGATTGCGCAGCGAGCTTCATGTCATCAATCAGCACGCCCGTGCGTTCAATGCGCGACAATACCGGCACGAGAGGCATCTCAATGTTCTCATACACCGCTTTCAGCTTTTCATCCTGCTCGATGTTTTCCATCAAACGGTGATGCAAGCGCAATGTGACATCGGCATCTTCGGCCGCATAAGGAGCCGCTTCATCCAACTCAATTTGATTGAAGGTCAGTTGCTTTTTGCCTTTGCCCGCGATCTGTTCAAAGGAGATGCAGCTATGTTGAAGGAAGCGGAGCGCTAAGCTATCCATGTCGTGTTTGCCGCCAACGCTATTGTAAACGTAGGAGGCCAACATGGTGTCATGCTTGATGCCTTTCATCTCGATACCGTAGCGTGCGAGCACACTGGCGTCGTATTTGAGGTTTTGCCCAACTTTCGCTTGGTTTTCATCTTCCAAGATAGGCGTCAGTTGCTGAAGAACCCAATCACGATCGAGTTGCTGCGGCGCATCCAAATAATCATGCGCCACCGGCACGTAAGCCGCTTCGCCTTCTTGAGTAGCAAAAGACACCCCGACCAGGTTTGCCACCATATAATCGAGGCTATCGGTTTCAGTATCAAAGGCAAAGACGTCGGCAGCTTTGAGCTTATCCAGCCAAGTGGTAAACGTCTGCTGATCGAGAATGGTTTGGTACTGGCTCCGGTCAATATTGACCGCCGATACATTCAGCTCCGGGGCCTTAGTCGTGGTGTTAGATGAGCGCATCGCCCCTGACTTTTCGTCGGCTTCAACCACACCAGTTCCACCTTCAAGCAGCTCGTTAAGCCAAGATTTGAACACCAGCTCACCGTAAAGCTTCACCAGTTCATCTTTATTTGGAACGGATTTAACCAGCTCTTGGTAGCTTTGCTCGAGCTCCACATCCAACTTGATGGTCGCTAACTCATAAGACATCATGGCGTTGTCTTTATTGTCGATCAGTTTCTTCGCCATGGCCTTCGAGCCGCGGAAGCCCAATCCAGCGATGTCATCCAGATTTTGATAGATGTCTTCTAAGCTACCAATACCTTGCAACAACGCAGTAGCGGTTTTGTCACCGACGCCAGGAACGCCCGGAATGTTATCAACCTTATCACCCATCAAGGCCAAGTAATCGATGATAAGCTCTGGAGGAATGCCAAACTTCTCAATCACCCCTTCACGGTCTAGCACTACATTGGTCATGGTGTTGATCAGGGTAATGTTGTCATCGACCAGCTGCGCCATATCCTTGTCACCAGTGCTGATCAGCACAGGGACACCATTTTGCGACGCTTGGTGAGCCAGAGTGCCAATCACATCATCCGCTTCAACACCCGGTACACAGATCAACGGCAAGCCCATTGCTCGAATGACGTTGTGCAATGGCTCGATTTGACAACGCAGATCATCCGGCATCGGTGGACGGTTAGCTTTGTATTCAGGAAACATTTCATCTCGGAAGGTTTTTCCTTTGGCATCAAACACCACCGCAACTCGATCAGATGCAAATTGACGCATCATGCTGCGCAGCATGTTTACCACGCCATACACCGCGTTAGTCGGAATATCACCGTTGCTCATGGTGCCAGGGTAGGCATGAAAAGCGCGATAAAGGTAAGAAGAGCCGTCGATCAGAATTAACGGATTATCAGGAATATGAGCCATAGTCTTTACGTATCCAAAGAAAATGCAAAAAGATCTGCTTAGGATGCCATGACTGACTCAGTGAATCCATTTTAACTCTTGATGGGTTACTCACATATTTGTTGCTTTTCACACCAGCCTCACCCTCCAACTGTGGATAACTCTGTTTATAGTATTTACCCACAGGATATTAATTCCCTGCCATTTCTGCTCTACCCTACTTTAAATAGCTGTTTTTAATCAATTTAATTATTGATCGATCAGGCAGAGATCGATCCGTGTTTGATCCTGGATTGTGGAAAAGACTATTGGTGTCCTTTTGTTCATTGCCAAATCGTAGACATAAAAAAAGCGACATCTTTCGATGTCGCCTAGCAAAAAAGGGCCAAAGCAATTTCATAAAGAGCTGCTTTGCCATAAAGCTATAAATTACACTGGAAGCAATGTGAGCAATGTCGTGTCAAAAAGAATTCGTGCAAGCTCTCAGTCATGCACTCGACCAATTCATTGATGAAACTGGCTGTGCACGTCCTTGTGAACTTCTCTCATTCCCTAAGACGAGATAAATAATAACCATTCTCATTTAATTGGTCAACAGTTAAATGAGAAAAAGTCTCATTTAATTTTATTGCTCACTACTCATCTGCTTTACAAAGTGAATTCGGCTTTCCTCTAGCGGCTGTTTTGGCTCAAATTTTTCGATCATATAACCATTACGTAGCAGCAAGCGCAGCATAGATGGAAACTGATTGCGAGATTTCACCTTGAGCTGTCGATACCCTTGCTCTCTCACCCATCGCTCTTGAATCTCAAGTAACTGTTGGGCAACGCCTTTGTTGCGTGCCAGTGATGAGACTCCACCAAACCAGCTGTAGAAGGTGTTGTCATCTAGCTGATAGCCAATTTTGAATCCGAGCAGGTTATCGCCTTGTTTCGCTACCTGAATCAAAGAGCGGACTTTCCCTTCGAGACGGGCAGATAAGCTTTCAACCGTTTCTTTATGTGCAAATTCTTTAATCTGCTGTACCACTTGGACACACTCTTCCAAGCTTCCTTCACGATAGATGATGGTCACGATTTCTCTCCAAAACAAAAAAGCTGGCAAATGCCAGCTTTTCACCAAACACTCAGTTTACTCTTCGTTTACTTTTAGGAAGGTGGCCGCTTGGGCATTGTCTTCTGCCAGCCACTCGGCCACATCTTTAGCAAAGTAGGTTAAGATGCCGTCAGCACCCGCACGTTTAAAGCATAGTAGTGACTCCAGAACGGTATCGCGCTCTTTAAGCCAGCCGTTAGCAAATGCGGCTTTGTGCATCGCATACTCACCCGACACTTGGTAAGCAAACGTCGGTACTTCCAGTTCTGACTTCACGCGGCGAACAATATCAAGGTATGGCATACCCGGCTTCACCATCACCATGTCTGCACCTTCATTAATGTCCATCGCGACTTCATGAATCGCTTCATCGCTGTTAGCCGGATCCATTTGGTAGTTCTTCTTGTTACCACCTTTTAGGTTGGCCGCACTGCCGACCGCATCACGGAATGGTCCGTAGTAACAGGAAGCGTATTTGGCCGAATACGCCATAATTTGGGTATTGATATGCCCGGCTTGTTCGAGCGCTTTACGGATTTCACCAATACGACCATCCATCATATCCGACGGCGCCACCACATCCGCCCCCGCTTCTGCATGTGACAAAGCTTGCTTAACTAAAACCTTAGTAGTTTCGTCGTTAAGCACGTAACCCTCTTCATCGATAATGCCGTCTTGACCGTGGGTCGTGAAAGGATCCAGTGCAACGTCAGTGATGACACCGATTTCAGGGATATGCTCTTTGAGCGCACGTACCGCACGCTGAACTAAACCTTCTGGATTGTAGGCTTCTGCTGCACAGACACTCTTCGCATCTTGATTCACCACAGGAAATAGAGCAATCGCTGGTACACCTAACTGCGCAAGGTATTGTGCCTCTTCGAGCATTAAATCAATCGACAAACGCTCAATGCCCGGCATAGACTCAACGCTTTCGCGACGATCCTTGCCCATCAAAATAAACATAGGGTAGATAAGATCATTCACCGATAATTGGTTTTCAGCCATTAAACGGCGGCTAAAGTCATGTTTACGTAGACGACGCATACGACGGCCAGGGAATTGACCTTGAATCGATACTGACACTCTATTCTCCTTGTCTGGTGAAAGTGCTTGGGTTTGCATAATATCACTCCACATCAACGACGCTAGCAACAACGTCGAAAAATGCAAAAAATGACCCAAGGCTCACACTGCCGTATACTAGCGCTTCACTATCAAGCAAGAGATTGACCATGATTGATACCCACGCACACATTTACGCTAATGAGTTTGATAACGACCGAGAAGAGGTGGTTCAACGCGCTCTAGCGCAAGGCGTCGAACAGATTCTGCTGCCCAATATCGACTTGGAGTCGATTGAACCTATGTTGGCGACTGAAGCTCAGTTTCCTCAAGTGTGCCGCTCTATGATGGGCCTTCATCCTTGCTACGTTGATGGCAATGTCAAACATAGCCTAGAGGTCATTCATTCTTGGTTTGCTAAGCACAACTTTATCGCGGTGGGTGAAATCGGCATCGACTTGTATTGGGATAAAACCTATAGAGCAGAGCAAGAAATGGCCTTTGTCACTCAGCTCAACTGGGCCAAAGAGCTGCAACTGCCGGTAGTGATTCATACTCGTGACTCCATTCAAGAGACCCTCGCACTGCTGAGCAAGGAGCAAAATGGCACCCTCTCCGGTGTGTTTCACTGTTTCGGCGGGAGCCTAGAGGAAGCCAAGGCGATCAATGATTTGGGTTTTCACTTAGGGCTCGGCGGTGTGTCGACATTTAAAAACGGCGGGATGGACAAGGTTATTCCTCACCTTGATATGGATTACGTGATCTTGGAAACCGACTGCCCCTACCTCGCTCCTGTTCCTCACCGCGGCAAGCGCAATGAACCTGCCTATACCTCGCTTGTGGCTCAGCGCGTGGCCGACTTAAGAGACATGACTATCGAGCAAGTTGACACAATGACCACCCAGAATGCGAAAACCTTGTTTCGCCTGTGATTCGCGAAGTCTATCTGACCGATAAAAAACGGGGTTGATAGTCCACTATCAACCCCGTTTTTTGTACCGTTCAATCAAAGCGCTACTCTTCGACGCTATCCTCACTGTCATCTTTACGCACATAGAAACGCGCAAAGAACAAACCCACTTCAAACAGTAAACACATCGGAATCGCCAGCAGTGTTTGTGAAATCATATCGGGCGGCGTTAACATCATACCGACGACAAAGGCGCCCACCACGATATAAGGCCGCTTTTCACTCAGGCTCTTTGGATCAGTGGCGCCCGTCCAACACAGCAAGATAATCGCCACTGGCACCTCGAAGGCGATACCAAAGGCAAGAAACAGCGCCAGCACAAAATCAAGATAACTGGATATGTCGGTGGCAAACTCGACGCCACCTAACGAGATCGCGGTAAAAAAGCCAAACACCAATGGGAAAACCACGAAGTAGGCAAAAGCGACACCACAATAAAACAGCAGCGAGCTGGAAAACATCAGTGGCATGATCAACCGGCGTTCATGTTTGTAGAGGCCTGGAGCAACAAACGCCCAAACTTGATACAAGATAAACGGCACCGCTAGAAAAATAGAGGCGACTAAGGTTAGCTTCAACGGGGTAAAGAAGGGGGATGCGACATCGGTGGCAATCATAGTCGCGCCTTCTGGTAGCCTTTCTACCAAAGGTGCGGAGATAAACTCATAGATATCATTGGCAAAATAGATCAGCCCGAGAAATACCACCAACACTGCGACAATCGCACGCAATAAGCGGTTTCGTAACTCAAGTAGATGGCTGATCAAAGGCTGTGTCTGCTCAACAGAAGACATGTAAACCTCTATTCTAGAAGATCAAAAAGGAGCTACCGATGTGCAGCTCCTCCTAAACGAGACTATTCGGCTTTTTTATCAGCCTGCGGGGCTGACTGAGTGTTTATACTCTCAACAGCGCCCACGGAATCATTGGCATTTGAAGTCGACTCAACCGTTTCGTTGGCCTCCTCAGCACTGTTCGTCGGCGTATCACTTTTATTCGCGTAAGGACGCTGAACATCTTGCGCAGCTTGCTTGAGCTGTTCCACTGAAGAACGAAGCTCAGGAGATAAATCTTCCATCCCCATTTGCTCAGCTTTACGCAAATTATCCTGCAGCTCTTGTACCTTTAGCTCGTGTGAAAGCTCATCTTTGACACTGTTTGCCATATTCTTAGCGGCGCCAATAAACTTAGAGACACTGCGAATAGCATGAGGCAAACGCTCAGGGCCAAGGACCACTAGCCCGACGACAGAGATCAATACCAGTTCCCAAAAACCGATATCAAACACAATCTATGCCTGCTCTTTGTCTTTCTTAGTTTCAGCAGTGGCGTCCGTTTTCTGCTGCTCTACCGCTTTTGGCTCAAAGTCTGCGTCTTTCTTGTCTTTGTCCGACTCATCTTCGCTCATGGCTTTCTTAAAGCCTTTAACAGCACCACCTAGATCGCCACCAATGCCACGCAGCTTTTTCGTACCAAACAGCAGCACAACAATCACGGCAATAATCAAGAGTTGCCAAATACTAATACCACCCATTCTTTTTACCTCGGGTCTTATTAAACAAATTTATTTCAAGAGTTTAACGCCTATTGGCGGTAAGCTCGCCAACTAAGCAACCAAAATGTGACCCCGCCGAAAGCGCTCGCCAACGAAAGTTGCTCATAGGTGCTGTTGACCAATATTGCCGAGCATACGACTAATGTG
This sequence comes from Vibrio sinaloensis, assembly GCF_023195835.1. Taxonomy (NCBI): domain Bacteria; kingdom Pseudomonadati; phylum Pseudomonadota; class Gammaproteobacteria; order Vibrionales; family Vibrionaceae; genus Vibrio; species Vibrio sinaloensis. The sequence goes on from NZ_CP096199.1 coordinate 2,908,787, forward strand.
GCCCCGACACCAAATAAAAATTTCCCGGTCGCCTGCTGCCGCTTGGTCGAGCGATAGCCTTGATAAAGCTGATCAATGCGTTGGTTCATCATTTTACCCTGACGCAGACTGTCGTACAGCAACTCAGGAAGCTCAGGAAGTTTCTCGGCCCAAAAGGGTGCTCGATCTTTCACTGCATTGATGACGGCCTTTGGCCCCACTTGATTCATCATCCACTCTTCAAGGAATGGCTTAGCGGTTTCCCACAAGTCTAATTGCGGATACAACTGACGACCTAGCCCTTCGACATAGAGTAAAGTTTTTTGCAGCAACACTAACTGCGGCTGCACTTCCATATTAAAGCGACGCGCGGTATTGAATAAGTTCAGTAACACGTGACCGAATGAAATTTCGCAAAGCGGCTTAGCAAAAATCGGCTCACAAACAATACGGATTGCGAACTCAAATTCATCCACATTGGTTTCACGTGGAACCCAGCCAGATTCAACATGCAATTCCGCCACCCGGCGGTAATCTCGGTTGAAGAAGGCTAAAAAGTTTTCTGCCAAATAGCGCTTATCTTCACTGTTTAGGGTGCCGACAATACCGCAATCCAAGCCAATCCAGCGCGGATTTTCTGGGTGCTGTGGCTCAACAAACACATTGCCCGGGTGCATATCGGCATGAAAAAAGCTGTCGCGGAATACCTGAGTGAAAAATACACTCACGCCACGTTCAGCCAAGAGTTTCATGTTGGTGCCGTTAGCCACCAGCCCCTCGATGTCAGAAACTTGGATGCCATATATTCGCTCAGAAACCATGACAGTTTTATTACTGAAATCGGTAATCACTTCCGGAACATACAGTTCCTCGCTGCCTTCGAAGTTGCGTCTTAGCTGAATCGCATTGGCCGCTTCACGCCTTAAGTCGAGTTCATCAAGCAGTGTTTTTTCATACTCTCTCACCACCTCAACCGGCTTTAGGCGACGGGCTTCAGGTAGCGCTTTGGCAACAATACGCGCCATTCGGTACATCAACTTAAGGTCGGCATCGATCACCGGACGAATATCGGGACGAATAACCTTTAACACCACTTCTTGGTTGGTCGATTTAAGTCGAGCGGTGTGCACTTGCGCTATCGAAGCGGAGGCCAGTGGCTCAATATCAAAGTCATCAAACCAGGTTTCTAATGGTCCGCCTAGCGCTTGTTCGATCTGCTGTTTGGCCAGTTGGCCATCGAAAGGCGACACCTGATCTTGCAATAGCGCCAGCGGATCAGCGATGTGCTCTGGAAATAGATCGCGGCGCGTCGACATCATCTGACCAAACTTAATCCATACCGGACCAAGCTCCTGCAAGGCTAAGCGCAGGCGATCCCCTAGCGGCTTGTCCGCGTGTTTATTGCGAATCCAAAACAGGCTTTTTCGCGCCAATAGTGGCGCTTTGGTCAGTTGGTGAGTAGGCAGCAGTTCATCAAGGCCATACTCTAATTGCACGCGAATAATATGATAGAGACGACGCAATTCGGTTAATGTCATGCGCGCTCCAGTAACTGATTGAGGCGCGCCTCTACACGTGCGGCTTGGCTTTTCACTTCATCGACTTGATCGCAAAAATAGGCCACTTCGAGTGGTGGAGGTGCCATTCGCCACTCCTCAGTCACCGCTTGGGCCAAGTGACTTTGCTGCTTACGCCACTCACTTTTCACACCGTCGACCATGGTTTTCGCCCCCTGTACTAGGGTGTGCGCCACCACATCTCCCGTGGCGCGCGATAACCACTCTTCAATATCCGGTTTACAGTCGCTCATCAGTTGGGAAAACTTCTGCGCCAATTGAATATCCCCCTCTAACACCAGCTTATCTTGTTTGATTAGCTTGGTAATATTGGATTGATCGCGCAGCTCTGGCAGTACAGAGAGATTCAAGGATAAGTAGCAATCAGGTTGACCTTCATAGTGGGCCAATACGTCGATTTGCTGACTGAAGATAAAGGTCAGGGTTTTGTTGACCTCTTTGAGATGGACTTGAATCACCTGACCTTTTAAGCGCGCCAAACGACGTCCCAGCTCTGGGTCGTCTTTGATCAAGGTATTCAAGGTTGTCTCAACAACAGCAGTGACAAGTGGTTCAAACGGCATAGCAACTCACCTTAGAATTTGTAACCACGGTGCAGCGCAACGATACCACCGGTTAGGTTGTAGTACTTGGTCTGTTCAAAGCCCGCGTCTTCCATCATGCCTTTCAGCGTTTCTTGATCAGGGTGCATGCGAATAGATTCCGCAAGATAACGGTAGCTTTCTGCATCGTTGGCCACCAACTCACCCATCTTAGGGAGCAAGTGGAACGAGTAGGTATCGTAAATCTTCGACAACGGCTCTAGGATTGGCTTGGAGAACTCCAGCACCAGCAAGCGACCACCTGGCTTGAGCACTCGGAACATCGAGCGCAGCGCTTTATCTTTGTCGGTAACATTGCGCAGACAGAAGCTGATCGTAATCGCATCAAAGTAGTCATCTGGGAACGGAAGTTCCTCAGCGTTGGCCTGAACGTAGTGCACGTTGCCAACAATGCCATTGTCGCGCAATTTGTCACGACCAACATTGAGCATGGAGTTGTTGATGTCGGCCAAAATGACGTGGCCTTTTTCTCCGACAATGCGCGAGAATTTTGCGGTTAAGTCTCCGGTACCGCCACCAAGGTCCAAGACGCGTTGACCAGGACGAACACCGCTGCAGTCGATAGTAAAGCGTTTCCAAAGGCGATGAATGCCTCCCGACATTAAGTCATTCATAATGTCGTACTTAGCCGCCACTGAGTGGAACACTTGGGCAACTTTGGCCACTTTTTCTTCTTTCGCTACTGTGGTGAAACCAAAATGCGTGGTTTCATTTGATTCTAATGCTGTATTCGATTGCACGCTTGTATCCGTCATGATGATTCCTCTTCAAGCAGTACGAGAATAACAACGCCCAGTACTGCGGGCGATTAGTTTACTTTATCCTCATCCGTATGTCTTTGGGCGAGCGAGTCATTTTTAACGGTGTGAGGGTTTTCTGTGAGATGCTCCTGTTGGGCCAACTCCACCAGCGAACTGGTGATAGGCTTTTTCACTTCAACCCCTAGCTGTTTAAAACTCTCTGCCTGGCGAATCACATTGCCCCGCCCGGTGGCCAACTTGTTCATCGCCCCTTGATAGTTTTGATTGGCCCGATCCAGTGCCCCACCTAGGCTTTCCATATCATCAACGAACAGTCGCAGTTTGTCATACAGCTTGCTGGCTCGTTCAGCGATAATTCGAGCGTTTTGGTTTTGCCTGTCATTGCGCCACAGATTATCAATCGTACGCAGCGCCACCAGCAAGGTAGTCGGACTGACCAAAATAATGTTTTGCTCCATAGCCTCTTTCACTAAGCTCGGATCGGCCTGAATCGCCACCTGGAAAGCCGGCTCAACCGGTATAAACATCAGCACATAGTCTAAGCTCTGGATTCCTTTGAGTTGATGATAATCTTTTTGTGAAAGGCCTTTGATGTGCGCTCTTAACGCAAGTAAGTGGTCACTTAGGGCTTTATCTCGTGCGTTATCTGTCTCGGCGTTGAAATAACGTTCGTACGCCACCAGCGCCATTTTTGAGTCGATCACCACCTGCTTGTCTTGCGGCAAATGCACAATCACGTCAGGTTGATAACGCTTTCCCGCTTCGTTTTGCAAACTGACTTGGGTTTGATATTCATGGCCTTCACGCAAACCCGACTCAGCCAATACCCGCGCCAAAACCACTTCACCCCAATTGCCTTGCTGCTTGTTGTCACCTTTCAATGCTTGAGTCAGGTTGAGTGCTTCTTTGGTCATTTGCTCGTTAAGACGCTGTAAGTTCTTCAATTCATGCACTAAGGTATGGCGCTCTTTGGCCTCTTGATTGAAGCTGTCATTAACCTGTTTCTTAAACCCTTCAAGCTGCTCACGCAGTGGCGATAGCAAGCCCTCTAAGCTCTGGCGGTTTTGTTGGTCAACTTTAGCGGTTTTCGCCTCAAACAACTGATTGGCTAAATGCTCAAATTGCTGTTTGAGCCGCTCTTCCGCTTGCTCCAATAATTGCAGCTTCTCTTGATTGGCTTTGTTTTCTTGTTCATGACGTGCCTGCTGCTCACGCAGTTGTGCCTCTAGTTGAGCTTTTTGCTCACGGACTTGATTCAAGTCATCCGCGTATTGCTGGCGCTCTTGTTTGACCGCATCGAAATAGCGAAGCTTCTCGAGCACGGCCATCAGTTTTCCGTGTGATTGTTTCAGCTCATAGGCGGCTTTGTCTCGCTCAGCATCCAACTCGTCGAGTTCCTGCTGAGCGTCTGCTAACTGGGCTTGCAGTTGGTGAATCTGATTATCAGTCAGTTGCTGATTGGCCATTAACTGCTGTTCTAACCGTTGTTGGTCAAAGCGCATCTTCTGCTTCACCCACCAACCGGCCACGATCGCACTAAACAGGGCTGAAGCTGCACCGCTGGCAATCAGCGCTTGATGCTCAAGAATCCATTGCATAATAGAGATTTAACGATTCAATCAAATAGTGATTCAATGGTATTTGCCTACTGGATAAATGTCCAGTTTGTCGGCTAGATACCGAACCGCTAGACTAGGCGTTTTTATCGCCGCCGATCGAGCCGAAGATGGTCACGGCAGTTAGGATAAGGAGCATCATGAACGAGCGTCGCGCGTTAGGATTAGGTCTCAGTGCCGTATTACTCTGGTCGACAGTAGCCACCGCTTTTAAACTGACACTGGCGGAGTTCTCCCCCATCCAGATGTTGACTATTGCCAGCATAGTGTCTGCATTGGCACTGCTGGTCATCTGTGCTGTCACGAGTAAGCTGAGTCAATTACCTGCGACGTTCTTATCCAACCCTTGGTATTACCTGCTGCTTGGCATAATCAATCCACTCGCCTACTACATCATTCTGTTTAAAGCCTACGACCTACTGCCCGCCTCACAAGCGCAGGCAATTAACTACAGCTGGGCTATCACCTTAACCTTAATGGCGGCGGTGTTTTTAGGGCAAAAAATTCGCAAGCAGGACTGGTTCGCTTGTACGTTTAGTTATATGGGGGTGATCGTCATCGCCACCAAAGGCGATGTGCTTGGGCTCAACTTTGACAGCCCGACAGGGGTTGGATTGGCGCTGCTCTCGACCTTACTGTGGGCGGGGTATTGGATCTTAAATGCGAAAAACAAAGCCGACCCTGTGGTTGGGGTCCTGTTAGGTTTTTTGGTCGCGATTCCATTTGCCATTGGTTTGACCCTATATGAAGGGACAGGTATAAGCCAGATCACGATTCAAGGCTGGCTCGCGGTCACTTATGTTGGCCTATTTGAAATGGGCGTGACCTTTGTCCTCTGGTTGAGCGCACTCAAGTTAACGGAAAATACCGCGCGCATCAGCAATCTGATTTTTGCCTCGCCGTTTATCTCATTGATGCTGTTGTCGACCATAATTGGCGAAGAGATCCACCCAGCGACACTGATTGGCTTAGTATTGATTGTGGCCGGGTTAGCGATCCAACAGATCAAATTTGGCAAAAAAGATCTGAGCAAACAGCCAAGTTGACAGGCTGTTATTCAAAACAACTGGTAAGCCAGCTCGCTGCCTTGGCCGCGTACCTTATCGATCTTCGTCGCTAATTCGGGGGACACCTGCAGCGCTTGTGCGGCTCGACTATTGGCCAGATAGCGCTGTTTCTCGCGCTCCTCTAACATGGTGTCCCAGCGATTGTGGGCATCGCGAGCCAAATAGAGCAGACACGCTAAACGCTTCGACTCCACCGCTTTCGAAGGGTGGTTGACGTTCGCTATCGCATCAATCAACTCATTGGGAAACTTCCAGCTTTCGGCCAATACCGCACCGAGCTCTTGCGCATCGACCCCCAGCACCTCTTTTTGCACTTTCGCGGCGTTTTCACCCGCCCGCACGCGCTGATGAATCGCCAACGCTTTTTCTGGCTCTAAAGTATGAATCATCAACTCGCCAATATTGTGCAAAATGCCGGTAGTAAAGGCTTCATTCGGGTCCAACTTGATGTCTTTGGCAATCGCACTGGCGATGGTGGCGATTTCAAATGTGCCCGCCCAGTAGTCTTTGATATTGAGGGTTTCAAGCTTAGGAAAGCTAGAGGCAAGGATCGATGAAGAGATCAGGTTGCGAATGGCGCCAATGCCGATACGAACGATGGCGTCGTTGATGTTAGACACCCCTTTCACGCCACCAAATTGGGCTGAGTTGGCCATCCTCAACACCCGAGCCAATAACACCTGATCCATCGCCATTTTATGGGCCAACTCGCTAAAATCGACTGTGTCTCTGTTGACCATTTCTAGCAGTTCTTGCAACACGCTTTCTATGCGCGGTAACTCATTAATCCGCGAGATCAGTGCTTGTTGACTCATAGAGTTCACTCCTTCGATGCCCTTCACCTTTTTATAACGCTAAGTGTAGTACTAATGAGTGAATTCTTATTTGATTCAGCGCGGATTTTTACACCCATTGGCCTGCTGCATAAGCCGAGCTCCAGCACCATTGAAAGTTGTATCCACCGAGCCATCCTGTCACATCGACAACTTCGCCGATAAAGTACAAGCCCCTGATCTGTTTGCACTCCATGCTTTTTGACGATAGGTGATCGGTGTCCACGCCTCCCAAAGTCACTTCTGCGGTGCGATAGCCTTCGGTACCGTTTGGTGTGATCTGCCACTGCTGCAATTGAGTGGTCACCGCCGCCAATTGTTTGCTGTTTAGCTGCTTTAACGGTTTGTCTTCGAGCAGTTTCAGTTCAATCAATACTTCAACCAAACGCTTCGGTAACACTTTCGATAAAGTATTCTTTAAACTCTGGTTAGGGTGCTTTTCCAGCGAACGCTGCAGTAACTCATCAAGGTCAACATCCGGCACCAAGTTGATCGACACTTTCTGCCCTGCGCGCCAAAAAGATGAGATTTGTAACACTGACGGGCCAGAGAGACCGCGGTGAGTAAACAGCAATGCCTCTTTAAAGACGGTACCATCTTGGGCAGTGATTTCAGTAGGTACAGCAATTCCTGACAGTTCAGCTAACGCCTGCTTATCTTCTTTATGCAAGGTAAAAGGCACCAGTCCGGCACTGGTAGGCACCACACTCAAGCCAAACTGCTCAGCAATCTTGTAGCCAAACGGCGTCGCACCTAACTTAGGCATCGACAATCCGCCGGTCGCGACCACTAAAGATTGACACTCGATAACGCTGTTGTTGGCATGCAAAGTAAAGCCATGCTCGGTTTTCTCTATCTGGTGCACGTCTTGTTGGTAACGTTGACTGACAGTGGGTAAATCGCACTCGGTGAGCAACATTTTTACAATGTCTTTTGAGGTGTAATCACCGACACAAAACAGCTGACCGTGGTCGCGCTCTTCAAACTCAATCCCATGCTGACTGACCAGCGAGATGAAGTCCCAGTTGGTGTATTGAGACAAAGCCGATTTAACGAAGTGAGGGTTTTGACACAAGTAGTTATTGGCCGATACATCGTAGTTGGTAAAGTTGCAACGTCCACCACCGGCAATCAATATTTTGCGACCCGGCTTTTTAGCATGATCCAAGATTAACGTCTTGCGCCCGCGTTTGCCCGCTTGTGCTGCGCACATTAACCCTGCCGCACCCGCGCCAATAATGACAACATCAAACTTTTCTGCCATGAACTACTACTCTTCAAACCAATAAAAAAGGATGTGCCTGCGCACATCCTTTGCAAAATCGAAAGGCTATTTTAACGGCATTTGGCTAGCTTGCCAATTCGTCTGTGATCAGAGAATAAACGCAGCCAACATAGTGACACCGAGTAAAGAGGTGGACAAGATGAACAGCTCCCTGACTCGCTCACACTTACCGGTAAAGACCTCATCATGGTGGTGATGATACTCTTTACTCTTAAGATAGTGGAACAGTCGGACTTGTTTGGTCACATTGCCGTGAGTGGTAAAGAAGCCGTTGCCATCGACTTGTTGGTAAAGCAGCGGATGCGCTTCTCGCATGATGTAGATTAGAGAACGTAGCGCAGTCAAATAACGCGCCATGTTAACCAGAGTCACCATCATCAGTGTAAATAGAACGGTATCAGCATTGATCATCTTTTCCTCCCTACATCTTCATTCATGCCCGGAGAAAAAGACGACCTATGTTAGAGCGTCTCGCGCTGAAAATTACTCAGCAGGGGCATCCATAATTGAAGATGAACCTTCTTTTGCCAAAGCTGCTAAATCTTTGTCGATAAAGAACAGGGCTTTGCCGTCTTCTCCGACAAGATCTAACTTATCTAAGATCCCTTTAAATAACTTCTCTTCTTCATGCTGCTCAGCAACGTACCACTGTAAGAAGTTGAATGTTGAATAGTCTTGCGACGTAAACGCTAAGTGAGCCAGCTTGTTGATTTTGTCGGTAATCATCTGCTCGTGCTCGAAAGTCTCGCGGAACACATCACCCAGACTATTAAACTCGTGTTTAGGCGCGTCAATCGCACCTAGGATTGGCATTGCGCCCGTTTCACTCACGTAAGTGAAAAGACGCTGCATATGCTCCATTTCTTCTACGGCGTGTTTGCGTAAAAATTCAGCAGCACCTTCAAATCCTTTGTCTTCGCACCAAGCACTCATTTGTAAGTATAGATTGGATGAGAAAAATTCGAGATTAATTTGCTCATTCAATTGTTCGACCATTGCTTGAGAAAGCATCTACCACTCCTACTAAGTCTATGAAGTTAAATTGACTATATCATGTTCATCACCATAACACTTTGTATGGCAAATGTGGATCTGAGATCACTTTGGCAAAATTAATCAATTCAAGGTGCTAATCTGTAATCAGACCCTTACAAGGAGATAGCATTATGAGTTATCAACATATTCTGGTTGCCATCGACCTATCTGAAGACAGCAAATTGTTGGTTGATAAGGCGGTCGCACTTGCCAAGCCGCTCGATGCGGTCGTCTCTTTTGTGCATATCGATGTCAATTACGCTGAGCTTTATACCGGGCTTATCGACATCAATTTAGCCGAGACTCAACACCAAGCGATTGAGGCTTCGCAGAAACAGCTACAAGATCTGGCCGCACATGCCAATTTTCCGATTAAACACACGCTGGTTGGCAGCGGTGATTTAAGCAACGAGCTGTGCGATACAATTAACGAGTTTAATATCGACCTGGTGGTATGTGGTCATCACCAAGATTTTTGGAGCAAGTTGCTCTCTTCGACTCGACAGTTAATCAACTGCTCACCGGTCGATATGTTGGTAGTACCACTCAAAGACTGATCACGGTTCAATCTTGGTATACACTGCCCCACATTGTTTTTGATAATGAGTCGTACTTATGGGGTATTTATCTGCGGTCACCTTGCTGTGGGCGTTTTCATTTAGCCTGATCGGCGTCTATCTCGCCGGTCAGGTCGATTCTTGGTTTTCAGTGTGGATACGAGTCGCGCTGGCCAGTTTGGTATTTTTACCTTTCTTGAAATTCAAAGGGGTCGACAAAGGGCTGATCGGCAAATTGATGCTGGTTGGCGGTTGTCAGCTCGGTTTGATGTATTGCTTCTACTACCAATCTTTCTTGCTGTTATCGGTACCAGAAGTGCTGCTGTTTACCGTGTTCACCCCCATCTATGTCACCTTAATTTATGATCTGCTTAAACGTCGTTTTTCACCTTGGTATCTAGTCACGGCGGCGATTGCCGTTGTGGGCGCCGGATTGATTAAATTTGCTGGCATCAACGAAAACTTCATCGTCGGATTTTTGGTGGTTCAAGGGGCCAACATCTGCTTTGCCATCGGCCAAGTCGGTTACAAGTACCTGATGGAGCGTTATCAGGTCGAACTGCCACAGCACACCATATTTGGCTATTTCTATCTGGGGGCGTTGTGTGTCGCGACGATTGCTTTTGCACTGATGGGCAACCTCGATAAGCTTCCCACCACCACTACTCAATGGGGTGTACTCATATACTTGGGCTTAGTTGCCTCTGGCTTGGGTTACTTTGCCTGGAACAAAGGCGCCACTATGGTCAATGCAGGTGCCCTTGCGGTGATGAACAATGCTCTGGTTCCGGCGGGCCTTCTGGTTAACATTCTGATTTGGAACCGCGATGTCGATTTGGTTCAACTGACCATTGGCGGCAGCATCATTCTGCTCTCTTTGTGGGTCAACGAGACCTGGGTCAAACGCAAAGTAGAGCAAAGCTATCAAGCCTAAAAAAAGTCGCCCTCTAAATGGAGGGCGACTTTTTAATGCTGTTTGGTATTAATGCAGATTTGCGCTGCTTTGCTTTAGATTGCTCTCAGAGAGTAACGCTTGTTGCTGCTTGGCAACCTCGATACTCGCCTCAAGCTTGCGCTGTTTCTTCAATAACTTGTTGTGCTTTTTCGCCAGCTTAATCAGCTTCTTCTGTTGCTTAAATTGCTTCTTAGCGGCCTTCTTCGCCTTCTTGATCGCTTTTTTATCGATAGGCTCTGTCGTCACTGCTGTTGCTTCTGTTCGCGCCAGCGATGTTGACTGCTGCGCTTTGTGTTTTACCCGCTCAACGATGCGTCGTACCGCTTGCGCTTGCTGTGGTGATGTCCGAGGCTTGGGCAGCGCTTCAATCAATAAGCCACATTTTTGCTGCTCACCGATGGATTTTTCTTGGCATGCTTGCGGGGGAATAGCCGCAGGCTTACAAAGGCTTGAACTGTCCGATGACGAGCGAGCACAAGAGCGGCAGACATACTTAGGCTCAACCACAAGACGGTGAATATCGCCCAAGTTTTCTGCAATTTGTTTGCGATTCATCTTACACAGACGTTTAGCCACATCGACACCCTTAGCTAAGAATACGAATAATTCTTACTAAGGTATACTCCATAACCCTCAGGTTAGGCAAGCGACATTTCATCAAATTGACAGATTAATCACTTGCTCATAGCAGCCTTAACGTACACATCAAAACGGTTCTTTTTCGTTTCAATCGCCATACTCGGCTGACGTTGATCTAACCACTCAGCGTAGTCTGGCCTTTTGACCACCACCCTTTTACTAGCAAGGGCTAGTGCGGGTTCCAATAAGCCATCTGCATCGTGGTCGGCTCCGACCAAAGATTGGAAAACGCGCATTTCTTTTTTGACCAAGGCGCTCTTTTTCTTATTCTCTGGGTGTGGATACATGGGATCGAGGTAAACCACGTCAGGACTCACAAAGTCGGGGGCTGCCGCCAGTTTAGCCAGCGCGTCGTGACTCGAGGCGTGAATAAGGCTCATTCGTTCACTCACCCACGCGCCGATTTCGCTATCTTGCTTGGCTCGCGTTAAGCCATCATCAAGCAGCGCCGCAACCACAGGGTGACGCTCGACCATCTGTACTTTGCAGCCGAGTGACGCTAATACAAAAGCATCACGCCCCAACCCGGCGGTGGCATCAAGCACAGTCGGTGTACTGCCTTTATTCAAACCAGCGGCTTTAGCGATTGCCTGGCCCTTACCACCACCAAACTTGCGTCGATGCGCGACCGCACCACCAGCTAAATCAACATAAATGGCACCCAATTTCGGCTCATCCAACTTGCGCAGTTCAAGCCTTTGCTCCGTTAACACCAATGCAAATGGGCTATCGTCACTGTGACACAATCCCCAGCGCTGAGTCAGCTGGTCAAATCGAGTTCGTTGAGTTGAGTCTTCACACTGAAGCTGCAGTTGCACTGAGCGCTCCTAAACGTTGCATGGAATATGTGGCGAAGTGTACTGGATTTTGTGCTCTGGTACTAAGCTTTCTCAATCACGCTCAGTTGTTCTACCAACTCAGCAAGCGGTTTGGGTTTGCCAATAAAATAGCCTTGTGCGTAGTCCACTTCCAACTCCATCAGTTGTTCGATGATTTGACTATTTTCGACAAACTCCGCCACCGTTTTCTTACCCATTTGATGCGCCAAATCGTTTATCGAGCGCACCATTAAGTGGTCGATCTCATTGCTATCCATGTCAGCGACAAAGATGCCATCGATTTTAACGATGTCGACAGGCAGTTTTTTCAAGTAGCCAAACGACGACAAACCTGAACCAAAGTCATCCAACGCGATCTGACAGCCCAATGCTTTCAATTGACTGAAGAACTCAATGGCTTGATTCATATTGCTCATTGCCGCCGTTTCGGTGATCTCCAAACATATCTTGTGACATGGCACTTTGGTACGACCCAATATATCGAGTAAGTAGTGAATAAACTCGCTATTGCCCATCGAGTGTCCTGACAAGTTAATCGAGCACAGAGCTAGCTTATCGATCAATTGTGGGTGCTGCTCAAAAAAGGCGAGAGTTTGAGTGACCACTTGCTTATCCAGCAGATGAGCAATGTTGTAGCGTTCCGAGGCTGGCATAAAGATACCGGGTGAAATGTACTCTCCCTGACCATTCTTAATCCTGATCAGTATTTCAAAATGCATTCCTCGCTCTTCGCCACTTAAGTCCAGTATGCGCTGAGCGAACAATTCAATCCGCTGATTTGCCAGTGCATGATGCACAAGGTTGACGCTCTCCATCTCCTGCTCACGGCGACGCAACTCTTTGTCATCCAAACAATAAAGGTTGTAGCGATTTCGCCCTTCTTCTTTGGCGGCGTGACACGCGGTATCGGCTTGAGCATGAACCATTTGCGGCGAGGAAGCGGTATGGTCAATTAGGCGAATTCCGATTGAACAGGTTAGGCTGAGACGAATGTCTTCCCAAATAAACGCCTGTTCACTGAGAGTATTAATGATGGTCGTCGCCAGCTTCTTGGCATCCAGTTCGGTACAGTCATTGAGTAGAATTGCAAACTCATCGCCGCCCATTCGCGCCAAAATGGTGTTATATGGCAACACGTCTTCTAACATGCTGGCACAGAATTGAATCGCCGCATCACCTGCTTCATGGCCCGCGGTGTCATTCAGCACTTTTAGCTGGTCCAAATCGATATACAACATCGCATGAGTGCGAGTACAGTCCTTGACCTCTTCCAATGCTTGATTAAGCGCTGTTTCGAAGTAGTTGCGACTGTAGGCTCCGGTCAACAAGTCATGTTCCGCTTGATATTTAAGTTGCTCAGCCAAAGCTCGGGTTTCGGTCACATCCTCACCCACAATCAACAGATGACCGCTTTCCACCAGCGGGCGGATGTTCTCGCGAATCCACACGGTCTGCCCGTCTGCGTGGCGATACTCTATATCTCGTCGCCATACCCCTTTGATGGCTTGTTTCGGCTGAAGCAGGACCTGACGTGGGATAAGTGCATCCTTGTGAAGATAGAACTCTCTCAGGCGATGACCCAAGATTTGATCCTCAGTGTAGCCAAGTAGTTGCTCTGCAAATTGATTGACCTGCTGAATACGGTTGTGCTCATCCAGAGTCACCATCATCACCGGTTGTTGATCATAGTAATGGCTCAGGTTTGCTTCTCGCTGAAACAATCGTTCTTCGGTCACTTTGCGCGAGGTAATGTCTCGTGCTTCCAATAGAAACTGCAGCTCACTGCTAGGGGACGGTATCGGTTTTAGCGCTAGCTCGAGCACGATGGCGCCCAATTCTTCATGCCAAATCTCGACTTCAAATTGCGCGTTTTGCGCCTGCTTAGGCTCGTTAAAGTAGTGCTTGATCTGCTGGGCTGACTCATTCTCCCAGTGCGGGTGTTGCCATATTGGGCGTTCAATACTAAAACTCTGATCATGAAGTAAATCATGCAGTTTACGATTGCTCGAAATCACAGCACCTTGACTATCTAATACCCCGATGAAGTGGTAACTCTGGTCGAACACCATCTCGATCAAGGTCTGACTCTCTTTGGCGAGCTGTTCACTGCGTTTCATTCGCCCTAAATAGTAAACCAAGCCGATGATAACCAAGATAAGAATGCCAGTGAGGGAAGCGATAAACTCTAACTGATGCCTGTACTTTTCAGTGAAGCTTGGCGGCCGATTAAACAGAACAGCACTTGCCTCACCCTCGACGCCGAGCTCCCAACGTTGAACCGCTTGGTAGTCGAGTTTAATTTCTGCGATGCCCATTTCTATAGGTGGCAAAGGCGAGCCTGGGTTTTCGAGTACTTTAACCAGCAGCGCGCCAGTTTGCTGACCATGCTGAACCCCATCTTGAATCACACCACCAACGGCGCCGTAGCTCAATCCATAATCATGAGCCATATAAATAGGCGCTTTTGCGGCTTGGTTGAGCCCTTTCCATACTTGCGTATCAGAGACGACTTCCCCGCTGCGAGAGCGATAGTAGAGCCAATAGATAACCGCAGAGCGCTCGTCGAGCTGCGCCACAAAATCAAGCAACTGGTTAAAACTGTCGGGAATATAGGAGACGATTCGACCATGATATTGAGGATACTCGGTCATAAACTTACCGATCTCACTTTGAGCAGCAGCGCCAGTTATCGAGTGATCGGTAATAATATAAATCGACTCCAGCTGTGGCTGAACCCGCTCAATTAACGCGATGTTCGCCGCCAAGTCGACGTTTTCTCTCACACCTGTGGCGTTGATATTCCTATGCAGATACGGCTCGTAATTATTGATACCACCAAAGATCACCGGAGTGTCGCCTATGACATCTCCCAGATGATTGACCAACTCTAAAGCGGTGTTGTCTGATACCACGATGGCGTGAAACGACTCTTGTTCAAATTTGGTTCTGTATAGCGAATAGAGCTGCTGCAGGTAGTGCTCATCTTGCATGCGCTTGGTGTCGAGATAGAGAACTCTTGTGGAGAGATTGTAGGGCTCAATCTGCTGCTCTAAACCATACTGAAATGAGTCTGTCCAAAACAAACCTTGATGGTAGGAATGAATGACTAAAATGTCATTCTCATCCGCGATTGCTATTGCAGAGCAAAAAGCACTAATAACGAGAAGGCAGAAACGCAGCAAAATAAGTCACTAAATCAGGGAAGTATGGATATAATTGTAACACCACTGGTCATCATTTGTACTTATCCAAATTTAGTATCCATTCGCAACAGGGAGTGACATGCAATCTCAAACCACCAAACTGGATGATCTCGACAAGGCCATCCTAAAAACATTAATGGAAGATGCTCGTACCCCTTACGCTGAAATGGCCAAACTGTTTGAAGTTAGCCCCGCCACTATCCACGTGCGAATCGAAAAAATGAAATCTGCAGACATCATTCAAGGGACGGAAGTGATCGTCGACAGCAAGAAGCTGGGTTACGACGTGTGCTGCTTTATTGGAATTAATCTCAATGCCGCACGTGACTACCATTCAGCATTAGAAAAGCTCAATGCGCTGGAAGAGGTGGTTGAAGCCTATTACACCACCGGTGCTTACAATATCTTCGTTAAATTGATGTGTCGTTCGATAGAAGAGCTGCAGTACGTATTAATCGACAAACTGCAAGCAATCGATGAGGTTCAATCAACAGAAACGCTCATTTCGCTGCAAAACCCTATCAACCGTAACGTAAACCCATAAAAAAGGCTCGCCATTTGGCGAGCCTTGATATTAGGGTCTGTTTAACTTTCGAGGTTAAATTTTGTTCGAGATAGAATCGTTCTATGCGCGGCAAGGAGTATGTCGCCTAGTTATTCTAAGCCAGTACTTCTTAACAAAGCATAGAGCGATTCTAGCCGAACCCTTCGGGCAGCCTTTGTGGTTCATTTCTACTGCGTTATCGGCTTTTTATGTAGAGCAACTACACGTCAAAGCCTCTGCCTTGTATAAATTTCCCACAAAGAGCTGCAAAAATCAGCTCGAAAGGTCAACAGACCCTAGTGTCGTTTACTTATTACCGGCAAGGTAGTTTTTTAAATCTTCCACCGAAATGCCTTGGTCGGCAATCTCTTTGGCCAACAGATCAAGCTGTTCATCCTTGCGCGCTTCTATCACTTGTTGGAACTGATACACCATGTCGCGCAGCACAGGCAAAGGGACATATTTCGCAGCACTGCGAATACGTTCGCTACTTTGGCTACCTAACTCACTTAAGATCCGACCATACATTACTTTTTCTGGTGCTTGTTCTAGTTGCTCTAGAACACGTGCCATCTCGTAGGTTGTCATTGACATTACTGCGTTTTTTCCACCAAGCTCGTTTATGAAAGCTCAAATATACAGCGTTTTATCGGTTTATCAAGCGCTCTACGCCGTAGCGTAATGCCAGTTTTTGCCCGGTTTAGACCACAAGATGAATAGTGCTGGAGTCACTACCAGCATCAGCGTTGCAATCATCATTTGTGGCTCCATCGACAATCGCTGCACCGTGCCAACCACTAAACCTGACCCACTCATCTGAAATAGGCCAAGCAGCGCTGCGGCTGTTCCCGCTTTATCGCCAAACGGCGCAAGCGCTTTGCCAGCAGCCGCGCCAAGAATCCAAGCAAATCCAACCGATGAGAAGAAAATCGGTAGCATAAAGGCCAATGCTGTTGCCTTGTCCATCATGGCTAGCATCATCACGCCAGCGAGCATCAAGGTGATGATGCCAACTGTAAGCGCCCAATGAGTACCAAACCGGTCCATAAATTTAGGCGCTGCCATGCATGCGATAATGTTAATCACCGCATTCACGCCAAACCAGAAGGTAAACTGATTCATGGTCAAGCCCAAGTTCTCCATGAGAACCACAGGCGCTGATGTCACATAGCCCAAGATAACCGCCATCGCCAACATACATAAACTTGCATGGAACAAGAAAGAAGGCGTTTTCACCACATCCAGATATCGGCCAAGTTTAAATACTGGCTGTGTACTCATTTCTGGGTTGGTTTCTTTCATACCAACCCATAACATAGTGAGCACAACCACTGCGTAGCCGGCCATAAAACTGAAGTTCGAGCGCCAACCAAACTGCTGGGTGAGCCAACTTCCTAAGATAGGGGCCAAAGCCGGAATAAAGCAGATCGCACCATTTAGATAGCTGATCATCCTGCCGCTTTTCTGAGGGCCAAACATATCGCGAACTGTTGCAAAGGCCGCTACCGATGTCGCGCACGCACCTAAGCCTTGTAGCAGTCGTGACACCAACATCCACTCGATATTCTGAGCGCTCCACGCCAATAAAGCGCTGATTGCGTAGATGCTAACGCCACCCAATGCAACAGTTCGACGTCCGAGTTTGTCTGCAAGAGGGCCAGCGAACAGTTGCCCTACCCCCATAGCAAACAGAAACCAGGTAATCGTATCTTGTGCCAAGGCATGTTCCACGTGAAACGCCTCGGAGATCATTGGTAAAGCCGGTAGATAGATATCAATCGCGAGCGGGCTAAAGAGCACCAAAAGGGTCAACAGAATGAGTTGTTGCTTCTTCGGCATTGGGTACTGAGTCGATTGCACAGCTATCTCCAGTTGTAGTGTTGGACTAATGAATAAGCCGCGATTGTAGTCTAAACTAGATATGCCTAAAAATGATGATTAGTCATCACCACTATTCCATTTGAGAATTTCTATGAATATTGAAAAGCTGGCGCGAATTGATCTCAACTTGCTGGTGTGTTTACGGGTATTGCTCGAGGAGCAAAATGTAACTCGTGCTGCTCATCGCCTTTGCCTTAGTCAGTCAGCGGTCAGTAAAAACCTAGCGAAGTTACGTAGCCAGTTTGATGATGCACTTTTTGTGCGTCATGCCCACGGGCTCAAACCAACGCCCAAAGCGTTATTCCTCAAGCCTAAACTCGACAACTTGATCAATCAGTTGGAGCAGTTAACTCAACCTGAGCAGTTTTCACCCGCAAGCAGTGACTACCGCTATCAAATTGCCGCGGTAGAGAGTGTTTATCCGCTGATTCTTCCGCATTTCTTGCCGGAAATTTTTAGCCAGGCACCCGGTGTTACCATCAGTACTCACGCTTGGAGTGACGATACTTTTCGCCGTATACAAGGTGGCGAGATCGATCTCGGCATCACAGGCAAAGATATCGACATCAACGATGCCAAGCTGACCATGCTTCCTCCTAGCGATATTTGCGAGGCTGAAATCTATCGCGATAGGCAGATGTGTTTAGTGCGTAACCAACACCCTGCACTCACACAGCCTTGGACCCTGGACAACTATCTTGCTCAGCGTCACGTACAAGTTCGATGTGATGGCAATGAACGTTGGCTACTGGATTACCGATTAGCAGACATTGGCAAAGAGCGCGATATCGGTATCACAGTGCCTGATTTTAATAGCGCGGCGAGTCTTTGTTCCTATACTGATTTTATCTTTACTGCCCCGAGCCATTTTGTAGAGTTAGCCTCTAAGCAGCTTGATCTTACGGTTCTCCCCTTGCCAATGGAGTTTCCGCCAATGGCATATACGCTATTTTGGCATCGAGATAGAGAGAATGATCCTGCCCTTGCTTGGATAAGGCAAATAATCAATGAAAAAACCAGCGACTTGAGATCATTTGCAGCTAGCACATAAAAAGAGTAGCTTAGTCGCATTGTCCAAACGATGAGTCATCATTGCGAAGGACGCAATATCGAATGAAGGATTTATGTTGATGCTTACCACTACAGAACAACGTGTTTCGGCTATCCGCCAATGGTTAGCAGAGCACAATATCGATGCTCTATTAGTTCCCCATGAAGACGAGTACCTGGGCGAGTATGTACCGGCCCACAACGAGCGCTTACATTGGCTAACCGGTTTCACCGGTTCCGCGGGTGTCGCCGTCATAACTCAACACAACGCCGCTATTTTTGTTGATGGCCGCTACACGGTACAAGTGACTAAGCAAGTGCCGGCGGAGCTATTCGAATATCGCCATCTTATCGACGAGCCAGCCCTTGATTGGATCAAGCAGCAACTCAGTGCAGGTTCGTCTGTCGCCATCGACCCGCGTATGCATAGCGCCGCTTGGCTCGACGCGGCACAGGCAAAACTTGCTGAGACAGTTGAACTTAAGATACTCGCCAGCAACCCAATTGATGAGCTATGGCACGATCGCCCTGCCCCTGTGGTTTCTGAGGTTCGCCTAATGGCAACAGAAGCAGTTGGTCAATCAAGTGAAAGCAAACGCCAAGAAATCGCAGAGCTTGTGAAAAAAGCCGGCGCAGACAGCGCAGTAATCACAGCCCTTGATTCTATCTGTTGGCTATTGAACGTACGTGGTCTTGATGTATCACGTTTGCCTGTTCTTCTCTCTCACGCGATTCTGCATTCAGATTCAAGCGTAGAATACTTCCTAGATCCAGTTCGTCTACCTGCTGAATTTGACGCTCATGTTGGTGCGGGAGTGACGGTTCATCACCCAGAAGCATTGCAAGCACGACTAGAAAACCTAACTGGCAAGAATGTACTGGTTGACCCTGCGACAAGTAACGCATGGTTTAAGCTGATTCTGCAGAACGCTGGCGCAACGGTAGTCAGTAAAGCCGATCCGTGTCTAATGCCCAAAGCATCAAAGAACCCAGTCGAGATTGCAGGTATGAAGGCTTGCCATATTCGTGATGGTGTGGCGATGAGCAAGTTTTTATGTTGGCTCGACACAGAAGTGCTTGCTGGCAACCTACACAACGAAGCGATTTTGGCCGATAAGCTCGAGGCGTTTCGCAGCGAGGATCCAACACTGATGGATCTTAGCTTCGATACCATATCTGCCGCCGGTAGCAATGCCGCCATGTGTCACTACAACCACGAGAACCAACCGGAGCCCGGTCAGCTTGAGTTAAATACTCTGTACCTAGTCGACTCAGGTGGTCAGTACCTAAATGGCACTACCGACATCACTCGCACGATTGCAATTGGTCAACCGAGCCAAGAGATGATCAATCAGTTCACATTGGCACTAAAAGGCCACATCGGTATCGCTCGAGCGCGTTTTCCAAAGGGAACTCGCGGTTATCAGCTTGATACCCTCGCTCGTCAACACCTATGGGCGGAAGGTTACGACTACGATCACGGCACTGGTCACGGTGTTGGTCACTTCTTGAGTGTGCATGAAGGCCCAGCGAGCATTTCAAAAAGGTTGATTGATGTTCCTATTACCGAAGGTATGGTGCTTTCCAACGAACCGGGTTACTACCGTGCAGACGCGTTTGGCATCCGTATCGAAAACCTAGAGCTTGTTGTTGAAACCCCAACTAATGGTGACTTCCCTGTTCTGTCATTTGAGTCGCTTACTCGCTGCCCTATCGATAAGCGCAATATCAACGTTGATATGCTCACTCGTCCCGAGCTCGCTTGGCTCAACGACTACCATCAAAAGGTTTGGGATGAGATTAGCCCACTTGTAGAAGGGGAAGTTAAACAGTGGCTGCGCCAAGCTACGCTGCCATTAACGCATAGCTACTAATGAAATGAGGGTTGATGCTTTGCACCAACCCTCTTCCTCATCTCATGTTTCACGTGAAACACTTTCACTCCCAGAGCTAACCAGAGTAAGCAGCGTGCCAGTCTCGCCATACTGGGTCAAAGCCTTTAGCCCTAATCATGGTTTCGACACTGCTCGCACTCCGCTCATCACTGATCTCAAACTGCTCAAGTTCTACATCCTCTAATGCGTAACCCCCTGGTTGAGTTTTTGAAGCAGCCGACATTGAAGTGATTCCCAATGGCAATACATTGTCTCGAAATGCCGAAGACTCTCGCGTCGATAGTGACAACTCGACCTCTGAGTTCAACAAACGATACGCACAAATCAACTGAACAAGTTGTTTATCGGTCATCACTGACTTGGGTTGCAACGCACCTTCACAAGGGCGTAAACGCGGGAACGATATTGAATAGCGAGTTTGCCAGTACCTTCGTTCCAAATAGTCCAAGTGTGCGGCAACAAAAAAGCAGTCAGTACGCCACTCTTCCAATCCTATCAAAGCGCCAATACCGATCTTATCGATGCCTGCTTTTGCAAGTCGATCGGGCGTCTCAAGTCGGTATTCAAAATCGCGCTTATTGCCACGTAAATGATGTTCAGCATAGGTAGATGGATGATAGGTTTCCTGATACACCATCACCGCATCTAAACCCAGCGTCTTGAGCTCTGTGTATTGGTCTTGATCTAGCGGCTGTACTTCCATAACCAAATAGTTAAAACGTTGCTTAATCATCGGTACCATTTCGCGGAAGTAGTTCATCCCGACTTTGGATTCGTGCTCACCTGTCACCAGCAACACGCTATCAAACTTCATACGCTTGATCGCTTCGACTTCTGCAGCCACTTCGTCCCTATTCAAAGTACGACGCTTGATTCTGTTCTCCATCGAGAAGCCACAATATGTACAAGCATTGGCGCACAAGTTAGAAAGGTACAGTGGAATGTAAAGCGACATGGTATTACCAAAACGCTTGCGTGTTGCCGCGTAAGACAGCTGCGCCATCTGCTCCAAATAAGCTTCTGCTGCTGGTGAAATCAGCGCTTTGAAATCTTCCAAGTCGCGCTTGGGTTTATTCAACGCGCGTTCAACATCTTGTGCCGTTTTGGCGTAGATCGACATCGAAATGTCATCCCAATTTAGCTGTTTAAACTGCTCAACGAAGCTCATGAATACCTCACTTAGAGCTCATCCAAAAAGGAAGTCAGTGGACTCGACGCAACCGCATGAGAAACCTTACCAGCAAGCCCGGCTTCATAAGCCATACGCCCCGACTCTACCGCCAACTTAAATGCTTTCGCCATCGCAACGGAATCGCTCGAAGCTGCAATCGCAGTATTGACGAGCACGGCATCCGCGCCCATTTCCATCGCACGCGCGGCGTGTGAAGGTGCGCCAATACCCGCATCGACAACGACAGGAACATTAGCTTGGTCGATAATAATCTCCAAGAAGTCGTGAGAAACAATCCCTTTGTTAGAGCCAATTGGCGCACCCAATGGCATCACTGCTGCGCATCCTACTTCTTCCAATCGCTTACACAGAACCGGGTCTGCATGGCAGTAAGGAAGCACAACAAAGCCTTCACGAACCAGTTGCTCAGCAGCGACAAGCGTTTCGATAGGATCAGGCATGAGGTATTTGGGATCTGGGTGAATTTCTAGTTTTACCCAGTTGGTGCCTAACGCTTCTCGCGCCAGTTGAGCAGCAAACACAGCATCTTTTGCATTCTTTGCACCCGAGGTGTTCGGCAATAAGTTCACGCCCGCTTTTACTAACGGCAGCAAAATATCGTCTTGCTGGTTGTTGATGTCCACGCGCTTCAACGCCATGGTCGCTAGTTGAGAACCCGATGCTTGAATTGCTTGTGCCATCAATAGGCTGTTGGCAAACTTCCCTGTTCCCGTGAACAGTCTTGATTCGAATTGTTTATCACCAATTTTGAGCATCGACTTTAGCCCCCTGCGATCGCTTGAAACAAAGAGATGCTATCTCCCTGTGAAAGAACTGTGCTAGCCCACTCACTGCGGGGAACAACATTGTTATTAATTGCAAAAACACAGCCCATTTCAGGCAGCGCAAATTGACTAATGATTTGCTGTAGATTCGACTTACTGGCAACTTGATGTGACTGGTCATTGATGACAATAGTGATCACATCTAAGTTAGCAGCGGTCATTTGTGTTGTTTGTTGTTCTGATAACGTCATTACTTCCAACTCTCCTAATTCTACCCATTACTCGTAAGCTAAATCTGAGCACATACTTGGCACTGTTTGTCTTTGCTTATCGCCATGGTTTGCCATTGCAGTTTCAATCCATCAAACAGATGCAGCTTGGCAGTCTCGACATGAAACTTTCCCGTCGCCAGTTTTTGAATTGCCGCTATTGCTTGGTAGTTGCCAACCGTGCCCACCACCGGACCGAGGACACCGCTCTCACTGCACTTTTGCGTGTGTGGTAATTCATCAAACGGATACAAACAGCGGTAACAGGCTTTACTCTCCACGTCTTGTTCACTTGATGATTGGTAATCAAAAACAGCGAATTGCCCTTGCCAACCAATTGCCGCCGCGGAGATGAGCGGCGTGTTTTGTTCGAAACAGACTTGGTTAATGAGCTGGCGCGTTGGCATGTTGTCGGTGCAGTCGAGTACCACATCCGCCAGCATTACCTCAATCTGCAGCTGTTCTTTGTCCAATCGCTTATTGAGAGCACGAATTTGAACCATAGAATTAAGTTCAGTAAGTTGCTTTACCGTCGCTTCTGTTTTCGCAACTTGGAGGTCTTGTTCACGATATATGATCTGACGTTGCAGGTTACTGCTATCAACTTCATCGTCATCAACCACAACCAATTTACCAACGCCCGCAGATGCTAAGTACAAACTCGCTGCGCTCCCTAATCCACCACAACCGATGATCAGCACATGCGATTTGCTCAAACGCTCTTGCCCAACTTCGGCAATTTCAGGCAGAGCGACTTGACGCTGATAACGAAGGAACTGATTATCCGTGAGCATGCTCGCCTCTCTTGGTATCCACCAATTCACTATTCTGATGAGTCGACGTTAGTTTTCTTTCCTTCATCAGTTGTGCGAAGAACTCGATAACGGACTGAGGGGATTCAGCCAACGTAATAGCTCGCACAACGGCCAAACTCGAAACACCTGTTTGCCAAACCTGGTCTGCATTAGATGGGTCAATGCCACCAATCGCGACCGTCGGAAAGCCGAACACATTGTCACTAATTGCTTTATCTTTTGAAGGATGGAAAGCAGCCTCTGTATTTGTATAAGGGATGCTATCAATCAGCTTTTGATACAGATCCAAGCGCACCAAACCTTGTGGTTTCGATGGCATCTGTTTAGTAGTGGTTGGGAAAATATGCCCTAATGCTATGTAACTAGGATGAATTTGTACGATGCGCAGTAGTTCATAATAACCATGAGTAGAAAGGCCAAGACGAATGCCGGCTCTAGATAGCTGATCCAAATTCGATTCTTCTATGTCTTCTTGTCCTAAATGAACGCCATAAGCGCCATGCTTGATTGCTAGTTTCCAATAGTCATTAATGAACACTTGTGCTCGATACTGACGACCTAGCTCAATTGCTCGAATGATCTGATGTTCCAAATCGGCTTGTTGTGGATTCTTGATTCGTAGTTGAATTGTGTTGATGCCTAGTGGCAGTAGGCGCTCAATCCAAGCAACATCATCAACAACTGGATAGAGCCCCAGACTTTGCTTAGTTAGAGTTGGAAAGCTGACGCTCTCGCCTTGTGCAGACCAACCAACTTGAATACCTAGTCGGTTATCCTCCAGTACAGGTGTGGGGAAATCATTAAATTGGTCAGCCCACTGAGTTGGCTTCCCCTCGTCAACGTTGCCATTCGATAGTGTTTCACGTGAAACATTCTCTTGTTGAGTTGTCATGCCCCGAGCGAGAGTTAACGCATCTTCGATAGGAAAATCGAGTACTGTCAGCGTGACAATCCAAGCAAGGTGGCTCTCAGGTATAAACTTCGCGCTTACCTTCGACTTAACGGAAAGCGCTCGCACTTCATCGTTAATGGGGTGACGCCAGATATCAAGCTGACGCCCTTTATCCTTTTCATCGGATACCTGCGTATCAGCAATACCAATATAAATCGCTTTCGACGGTTGCTTAGCACACGCTTCTACCGATAAAGCAGAGCGGTAATTGAGCACAAATGAACTCTCATGCTCAGAGTCATATCCATCAATAAGATCTGTCGCTATGCGTGTGGTCTGTTGGTCGCGAACAAGCTGAAAAGATTGAGTTGGGCTCACACCCAACTCAATGTCTTCAATACTAAAACCCTGTTCTTTCGCCAACAACAGACATTCTTGAACTAGACCTGTCAGTTCAATCAGTGATGACGGAATAAGGATTTTGCTCATTAGTCACTTACCTCGGCATGTGCTGCTGGGTGGTATAACTCAGAACCTGACTCTCTAAATTCTTGCGATTTCTGACGCATCCCCTCAAGAGGATCATCCAACATTTTGATTGAGATAGCTTGGTCGGCGGCAACTTGCTGAGTGTCTTTTGCGTACTCGCGAACTTCTTGCGAGATCTTCATCGAGCAGAACTTAGGGCCACACATAGAGCAGAAATGGGCAACTTTTCCAGATTCTTGAGGCAGAGTTTCATCATGAAAAGCGCGCGCGGTATCTGGGTCAAGTGCTAGGTTAAATTGGTCTTCCCAGCGGAACTCAAACCTAGCTTTAGATAAAGCATTATCTCGCACCTGAGCCCCGGGGTGACCTTTAGCCAAATCAGCTGCGTGCGCAGCCAGTTTATAGGTGATCATCCCTGTCTTGACGTCTTCCTTGTTTGGTAAGCCTAAGTGCTCTTTTGGTGTGACATAACAAAGCATGGCACATCCATACCAACCGATCATCGCTGCGCCAATACCGGAAGTGATATGGTCATAACCAGGCGCAATATCGGTTGTCAGTGGACCAAGCGTATAAAAAGGCGCTTCATGACAGTGCTCCAACTGCTGTTCCATGTTCTCTTTGATCATGTGCATAGGAACATGGCCAGGCCCCTCGATAATGACCTGAACATCATATTCCCAGGCAATCTTAGTCAGCTCACCTAAGGTGCGAAGTTCTGCAAATTGAGCCTCATCGTTAGCATCGGCAACCGAACCTGGACGAAGACCATCGCCAAGAGAAAGTGCGACATCATACTTGGCACAGATTTCACAGATCTCTCGGAAGTGGGTATATAGGAAGCTTTCTTGGTGATGCGCTAAACACCATTTCGCAATAATAGAACCACCACGAGAAACGATGCCAGTAACACGCTTAGCTGTCATTGGCACATAGCGAAGTAGTAAACCAGCATGGATAGTGAAATAGTCAACGCCTTGCTCTGCTTGCTCAATTAGAGTATCGCGCATCACTTCCCAGTTAAGGTTTTCCGCAACACCGTTCACTTTCTCAAGCGCTTGGTACATGGGTACAGTACCGATCGGCACTGGACTATTACGTAGAATCCACTCGCGAGTTTCGTGAATATTTCGTCCAGTAGAGAGATCCATAACGGTATCTCCACCCCAGCGCGTTGCCCATACTAGTTTCTCTACTTCTTCTTCAATCGAAGAAGTGACCGATGAGTTACCGATGTTGGCGTTTACTTTGACCAAAAAGTTACGTCCAATGATCATTGGTTCGGATTCTGGGTGGTTGATATTAGAAGGGATAATCGCGCGACCTTCGGCGACTTCTTTACGTACAAACTCAGCGGTAATGTCTTTTGGCAGATTGGCACCAAAGCTTTGACCCGGATGCTGTTGATTCAGCACTTCATCGCGGTATTGAGCACGCCCCATATTTTCGCGAAGGGCGATATATTCCATTTCAGGGGTAATAATGCCTTTACGAGCGTAATGCAATTGGGTCACACAATGACCATCTTTGGCACGTCGAATGCGTGGTAGATTACCGTAACGCAGTTCGTCTAACGTTTGGTCTTCTAAGCGTTCCTTTGTGTACACCGAGCTTACTTCATCAAGTAACTCTGTGTCACCGCGCTCTTCAATCCACCCTTCTCTAAGCTTAGGTAAGCCGTTATAAAGGTCAATCTCATGGTTTGGGTCAGTATAGAGTCCAGACGTGTCATAGACACGCACAGGCTCATTGGGTGAGAAAACTGGTGCTTCCTTAGTGCCACCTACAAGACTATCGGCGAGGGTAATTTCTCGCATTGGCACCTGGATATCCGGGCGAGAGCCCTCAACATACACCTTATGAGAGTTTGGGTATGGTTGGACAGAAAGTGTATCGATGAATTGTTTAGCTTCCAGTCTCGCTTGCTTGCGATTCGACATAGCATTTTTCCTTGCTTGTTATTCTAGATAAAAAGATTTTGGATAAAAATGCTTGGCGGAAAGATGCGACAAGAGGTATCGAACGCTGCGCTGGAGATGGCGCTTAGTGCTATCCGATATTTGATAAAAGACCAGTGTGATACTGGTAAAGATATCTCTCTTGTTCCCTTCGCAGATTCTAATCTGATCAGGTTCAACGGATCCCGAATTAACGGTCTCAGCCTTAAGGCACTCCGACAAGTGAAACGAGTATATAAAATCGGCTTGGTTAAACCAAGCCGACCTGTTCAAAAAATGTTAAAAAAAGAGATTTGCGTTTCGACCTCAAGTTTTTATTAGGAGCTGAAACCCTACCCAGGCAGCAGAAATACTAAGTACAACGTTGAGTAGCACATTGAGGCCCATCTTTAAAAAAGCGCCCTGCTGCATCAGCAGTACATTGTCCATCGAAAAAGTAGAAAAGGTTGTTAATGCGCCTAGGAAACCGAGGCCGATAATCTGCCGCCAAGGCTCAGTGGACAGCTGACCGTTTTCAAAGGCGGCGATCAGCAGTCCCATAATCAAAGAGCCTACTACGTTGACGGTAAGCGTTCCGTATGGAAAACCGCGACCTAGCAATACAATGCACAACTCTGATATCAAATAGCGAGAACATGCGCCGAAAGCACCACCGATTGCGATAAAGCCAAGAATAGAAAGTTGACTCATAACTGCCCCTAGAAAGATTTGTACCATTATTGTACCGCTCAGAGACAAATAATCGACAAAAATTAACGACCTACTCGCCGTGAACACCTTGATATTTAAAACGTTACAGGAGTCACTTACGTTGAAATTTTTGTTTAGAGTAACAACTTCACCCACCCTAAAGTGCCGTTGTTGGATAAATAGATTCTATAAGACAGTCCAGAGACGGGAAACACTATGCAGTTGTTAGCCAAGAAGTGATTAAAGTGGATATAGATGGCAGGGGTGGAGAGATTCGAAAGCTTCGCCCCAACACGCGCTGTCTCTGGTAAATCGGGGAATCCGCTGCTCAGCCAATTGAATATTTCAACATCAAAAAGCAAAAAGGCTCTAGCCGCATGACTAGAGCCTTATATATGGCAGGGGTAGAGAGATTCGAAAACTTCACCCCAACACGCGCTGTCTTTGGTAAATCGGGGAATCCGCGGCTCTGCCAATTAAATTAGTTCAACATCAAAAAGCAAAAAGGCTCTAGCCGCATGGCTAGAGCCTTATATATGGCAGGGGTGGAGAGATTCGAACTCCCAACACGCGGATTTGGAATCCGCTGCTCTGCCAATTGGAGCTACACCCCTGTAGAGTATTTCTAATTTTAGATTCGAAAAAACCTCGCCATAGCGAGGTTTCTGAATAAGTGGCGGAGCGGACGGGACTCGAACCCGCGACCCCCGGCGTGACAGGCCGGTATTCTAACCAACTGAACTACCGCTCCGCACTGGTTAGACTCTTGAGTCTAAGTTTTTGCCTTTAGATTTTTCTAAAATCTAAAAACGAAATGTAAGCCTGGCGATGTCCTACTCTCACATGGGGAAGCCCCACACTACCATCGGCGCTAATTCGTTTCACTTCTGAGTTCGGCATGGAATCAGGTGGGTCCAAATCGCTATGGTCGCCAAGCAAATTCTTTAATCTGGAAAGCTGTTATTGTGTTCTCTACACATTCAATCTGCTCTTGCTTTGAGTCCATCAAAACCCTTTGGGTGTTGTATGGTTAAGCCTCACGGGCAATTAGTACAGGTTAGCTCAACGCCTCACAACGCTTACACACCCTGCCTATCAACGTTCTAGTCTCGAACAACCCTTTAGGACCCTCAAGGGGTCAGGGAAGACTCATCTCAGGGCTCGCTTCCCGCTTAGATGCTTTCAGCGGTTATCGATTCCGAACTTAGCTACCGGGCAATGCGTCTGGCGACACAACCCGAACACCAGAGGTTCGTCCACTCCGGTCCTCTCGTACTAGGAGCAGCCCCCTTCAATCTTCCAACGCCCACGGCAGATAGGGACCGAACTGTCTCACGACGTTCTAAACCCAGCTCGCGTACCACTTTAAATGGCGAACAGCCATACCCTTGGGACCGACTTCAGCCCCAGGATGTGATGAGCCGACATCGAGGTGCCAAACACCGCCGTCGATATGAACTCTTGGGCGGTATCAGCCTGTTATCCCCGGAGTACCTTTTATCCGTTGAGCGATGGCCCTTCCATTCAGAACCACCGGATCACTATGACCTGCTTTCGCACCTGCTCGAATTGTCATTCTCGCAGTCAAGCGGGCTTATGCCATTGCACTAACCTCACGATGTCCAACCGTGATTAGCCCACCTTCGTGCTCCTCCGTTACTCTTTGGGAGGAGACCGCCCCAGTCAAACTACCCACCAGGCACTGTCCTCAACCCGGATAACGGGTCTAAGTTAGAACATCAACACTACAAGGGTGGTATTTCAAGGACGGCTCCAACGATACTGGCGTACCGTCTTCAAAGCCTCCCACCTATCCTACACATGTAGGGTCAATGTTCAGTGCCAAGCTGTAGTAAAGGTTCACGGGGTCTTTCCGTCTAGCCGCGGGTACACTGCATCTTCACAGCGATTTCAATTTCACTGAGTCTCGGGTGGAGACAGCGTGGCCATCATTACGCCATTCGTGCAGGTCGGAACTTACCCGACAAGGAATTTCGCTACCTTAGGACCGTTATAGTTACGGCCGCCGTTTACCGGGGCTTCGATCAAGAGCTTCGTCCAAAGACTAACCCCATCAATTAACCTTCCGGCACCGGGCAGGCGTCACACCGTATACGTCATCTTACGATTTTGCACAGTGCTGTGTTTTTAATAAACAGTTGCAGCCACCTGGTATCTGCGACTCTCAATAGCTCCATCCGCAAGGGACTTCACCGTCAAGAGCGTACCTTCTCCCGAAGTTACGGTACCATTTTGCCTAGTTCCTTCACCCGAGTTCTCTCAAGCGCCTTGGTATTCTCTACCCGACCACCTGTGTCGGTTTGGGGTACGATTCCAACTTATCTGAAGCTTAGAGGCTTTTCCTGGAAGCATGGCATCAATGACTTCACACCCGTAGGTGCTCGACATCGTGTCTCAGCCTTAAAGAGAGCCGGATTTACCTAACTCTCAAGCCTACGCACTTGAACCTGGACAACCGTCGCCAGGCCCACCTAGCCTTCTCCGTCCCCCCATCGCAATAAGTTGAAGTACGGGAATATTAACCCGTTTCCCATCGACTACGCCTTTCGGCCTCGCCTTAGGGGTCGACTTACCCTGCCCCGATTAACGTTGGACAGGAACCCTTGGTCTTCCGGCGAGGAGGTTTTTCACCCCCTTTATCGTTACTCATGTCAGCATTCGCACTTCTGATACCTCCAGCAAGCTTTACAACTCACCTTCAACGGCTTACAGAACGCTCCCCTACCCAATACATAAAATGCATTGCCGCAGCTTCGGTTTATAGCTTAGCCCCGTTACATCTTCCGCGCAGGCCGACTCGACTAGTGAGCTATTACGCTTTCTTTAAATGATGGCTGCTTCTAAGCCAACATCCTAGCTGTCTAAGCCTTCCCACATCGTTTCCCACTTAGCTATAATTTGGGACCTTAGCTGGCGGTCTGGGTTGTTTCCCTCTCCACGACGGACGTTAGCACCCGCCGTGTGTCTCCCGGATAGTACTTACTGGTATTCGGAGTTTGCAAAGGGTTGGTAAGTCGGGATGACCCCCTAGCCTTAACAGTGCTCTACCCCCAGTAGTATTCGTCCGAGGCTCTACCTAAATAGATTTCGGGGAGAACCAGCTATCTCCAGGTTTGATTGGCCTTTCACCCCTAGCCACAAGTCATCCGCTAATTTTTCAACATTAGTCGGTTCGGTCCTCCAGTTGATGTTACTCAACCTTCAACCTGCCCATGGCTAGATCACCTGGTTTCGGGTCTATATCCAGCAACTCGACGCCCAGTTAAGACTCGATTTCTCTACGGCTCCCCTAGATGGTTAACCTTGCTACTGAATATAAGTCGCTGACCCATTATACAAAAGGTACGCAGTCACAGGACAAAGCCTGCTCCTACTGCTTGTACGTACACGGTTTCAGGTTCTATTTCACTCCCCTCACAGGGGTTCTTTTCGCCTTTCCCTCACGGTACTGGTTCACTATCGGTCAGTCAGTAGTATTTAGCCTTGGAGGATGGTCCCCCCATATTCAGACAGGATATCACGTGTCCCGCCCTACTCGATTTCACTGATGATGAGATGTCGGTTACGGGGCTATCACCCTGTATCGCGGCACTTTCCAGAGCCTTCACCTGTCTCATTAAAAGCTTAAGGGCTAGTCCAATTTCGCTCGCCGCTACTTTCGGAATCTCGGTTGATTTCTTTTCCTCGGGGTACTTAGATGTTTCAGTTCCCCCGGTTCGCCCTGTTAACCTATGTATTCAGTTAACAGTACTAGCTTATGCTAGTGGGTTTCCCCATTCAGAAATCCCAGACTCAAATGGTTGTTACTACCTAATCTGGGCTTATCGCAAGTTACTACGTCTTTCATCGCCTCTGACTGCCAAGGCATCCACCGTGTACGCTTAGTCACTTAACCATACAACCCCAAAGGGTCTTACAGTCAAACAACCAAAGTTGTCTCCAATTTTTTAAACATGATGGAGACACGATTTTGCCGGACTCAAATATAAACATCACAATAAATTGTGGTGTTTCCAAGAACACTTGAATGTGTGTTGGTACCTAAAACATAGTTTTAGGATTTGAGAACTTTTAATTGAATAACAACGCATCTCAAAGAGATGGGGATTGTTGTTATTCGTCAGCTTTCCAAATTGTTAAAGAGCTAGATTTCTTTCGAAACCATTTTTAAAGATTCTTTTACAAGAACACTTAAAGATGGTGGGCGATACCGGGCTCGAACCAGTGACCCCCTGCTTGTAAGGCAGGTGCTCTCCCAACTGAGCTAATCGCCCATCGAATCAAGAATGGTGGAGCTAAGCAGGATCGAACTGCTGACCTCCTGCGTGCAAGGCAGGCGCTCTCCCAGCTGAGCTATAGCCCCATATCTTGAGAAAATGGTGGGTCGTGCAGGATTCGAACCTGCGACCAATTGATTAAAAGTCAACTGCTCTACCAACTGAGCTAACGACCCAATGGTATCCCGTAGGGGAGTCGAACCCCTGTTACCGCCGTGAAAGGGCGGTGTCCTAGGCCTCTAGACGAACGGGACACTAAGTCGAAGATATTGGGATATCTTCTATCTCTTAAACTACATAAACCATCAATCTGTGTGAACACTCATCGCGACTTATTTGTTTCCGCTTTAAAAAGCAGAAGCAAACTATCCGTATCGTATAAGGAGGTGATCCAGCCCCAGGTTCCCCTAGGGCTACCTTGTTACGACTTCACCCCAGTCATGAACCACAAAGTGGTGAGCGTCCTCCCGAAGGTTAAACTACCCACTTCTTTTGCAGCCCACTCCCATGGTGTGACGGGCGGTGTGTACAAGGCCCGGGAACGTATTCACCGTGGCATTCTGATCCACGATTACTAGCGATTCCGACTTCACGGAGTCGAGTTGCAGACTCCGATCCGGACTACGACGCACTTTTTGGGATTCGCTCACTCTCGCAAGTTGGCCGCCCTCTGTATGCGCCATTGTAGCACGTGTGTAGCCCTACTCGTAAGGGCCATGATGACTTGACGTCGTCCCCACCTTCCTCCGGTTTATCACCGGCAGTCTCCCTGGAGTTCCCACCCGAAGTGCTGGCAAACAAGGATAAGGGTTGCGCTCGTTGCGGGACTTAACCCAACATTTCACAACACGAGCTGACGACAGCCATGCAGCACCTGTCTCTCAGTTCCCGAAGGCACACTCGTATCTCTACAAGCTTCTGAGGATGTCAAGAGTAGGTAAGGTTCTTCGCGTTGCATCGAATTAAACCACATGCTCCACCGCTTGTGCGGGCCCCCGTCAATTCATTTGAGTTTTAATCTTGCGACCGTACTCCCCAGGCGGTCTACTTAACGCGTTAGCTCCGAAAGCCACGGCTCAAGGCCACAACCTCCAAGTAGACATCGTTTACGGCGTGGACTACCAGGGTATCTAATCCTGTTTGCTCCCCACGCTTTCGCATCTGAGTGTCAGTATCTGTCCAGGGGGCCGCCTTCGCCACCGGTATTCCTTCAGATCTCTACGCATTTCACCGCTACACCTGAAATTCTACCCCCCTCTACAGTACTCTAGTCTGCCAGTTTCAAATGCAATTCCGAGGTTGAGCCCCGGGCTTTCACATCTGACTTAACAAACCACCTGCATGCGCTTTACGCCCAGTAATTCCGATTAACGCTCGCACCCTCCGTATTACCGCGGCTGCTGGCACGGAGTTAGCCGGTGCTTCTTCTGCAGCTAACGTCAAAGATGTACGCTATTAACGCACACCCCTTCCTCACTGCTGAAAGTACTTTACAACCCGAAGGCCTTCTTCATACACGCGGCATGGCTGCATCAGGCTTGCGCCCATTGTGCAATATTCCCCACTGCTGCCTCCCGTAGGAGTCTGGACCGTGTCTCAGTTCCAGTGTGGCTGATCATCCTCTCAGACCAGCTAGGGATCGTCGCCTTGGTGAGCCCTTACCTCACCAACTAGCTAATCCCACCTGGGCATATCCTGACGCGAGAGGCCCGAAGGTCCCCCTCTTTGAGCCGAAGCTATTATGCGGTATTAGCCATCGTTTCCAATGGTTATCCCCCACATCAGGGCAATTTCCCAGGCATTACTCACCCGTCCGCCGCTCGACGCCGTTAACGTTCCCCGAAGGTTCAGTTAACTCGTTTCCGCTCGACTTGCATGTGTTAGGCCTGCCGCCAGCGTTCAATCTGAGCCATGATCAAACTCTTCAATTTAAAGTTTTGTTTGGCTCAATGAATACTGATAAGTTTCTAGTGACTAGAAGCTAGTTCCTAGAAGACTTGAATTGACTGTGCCGATAATAAATTATCGATTGGTCACTCAGTTCATTGAAACCTAAATTGTTTCCGAAGAAACTATTTGGATTATCATCAACGAGTGCCCACACAGATTGATAGGTTTATATTGTTAAAGAGCTTTCCATTTGAGCTTTGCTCAAGTGGACCGCCATTTTAGCGAGTTAAAGTTTAGTGTCAACCACTTTTTTCAAACTTTTTATCAAGCATTTTGCTTGGCTAATTTGGCCTTGCTGAGCGGGCTAAGCCTGTTTTGAAGCCTTGCCGTGTCAGCGAGGGGGCATTATAGAGATCGCAGTTTAGTTGGCAACCCCTTTTTTAACATTTATCGCAGTTTTTTACTGTTCGCTTAAAAAACACCCTAAGGTGGCCATAAAGAGACGTCTTCTTTACATATTCTTAAACTTCTCGGCAAATAGAGTAACCTTTTCCCAGTTGGTGTACTCGACTTCTTTACTGGTATCTGTCTCACCCCCAGTCATACTCATTATGAATTTAATCATGGTCTTATCAAACCAATTGTATCTTGGATAATAGAGGGCTCCTGCGAACACACCGATCAGTTCAGGCTGCCAAGGTGACCTTTTAAGAAAAGTTTTAATGTAAGCACTTCCTTCTGGAGTATCCTTTCCTTGGTCTTCTTTTCGAGCGGTCAAATTCACGCAAAAGAAGGCGGCTTTGCTGGTTTGTAGCCCAGATAAGTTACGCTCAATAAACCGATAGAGCTTCTTATTTAAGTGTCCATAGCGAATGGAAGCGCCCACCAACACTCTCTCATACTGACTAAAGTCGACCTCGTCGTCTATCTTATGTAAATCAAGCCACTCACAGTCGAGGTGATCCATCTGTTTAGCAATATGATGGAAGATTTTTTTGGTTTGACCTTCTCGTGTTGAATAGAGGAAGAGAGCTTTAGTCACAGATTCTCCTTAACTACGCCAAAACGTCGGCGTAAGTAGTATCAGTAAGGTAAAGATTTCTAAGCGTCCAAACAGCATAGACACAATCAATACCCATTTCGCTTTGTCGTTAACATCACCAAAGTGCAGCGCAACTTCTCCTAGACCCGGCCCCAAGTTATTCAAGGTGGCTGCAACCGCGGAAAAGGCGCTGAGCTCGTCCATGCCCGTTGCGATTAATCCCAACATACACACCACAAACACTAAGGCATACGCAGAGAAGAATCCCCATACCGCATCAACCACTCGTTGCGAGAGTGCACTCCCTCCCACTTTAATTGTGTACACTGCGCGAGGGTGAACTAAACGTTTCATTTCACGCACACCTTGTAGGGTCAATAGCAATATGCGTATGACCTTCATACCACCACCGGTGGAGCCCGCACAGCCACCAATAAAAGAAGAGAACAACAACAAAACGGGCAAAAACAGCGGCCACTCGGAGAATCCTGTGGTGGTAAATCCTGCCGTTGTAGATATTGAGACAGTCTGGAACAGAGCTTGGTCAAACGCATCATAAACCGATTGATAAGAATGATGGTTCAGAAGAATGAGAAAACACACCACAAATAACAAAGCCTGAATAAAGAAGAAGGCGCGAAATTCAGGATCTCGCCAATAATACTTCGGATGCACACCGCCTGAGGCAAACGCCGCAAAGTGCAATGAGTAATTACAAGCGGAGATCAATAGGAAAACAACGGTAATAAGGTTGATGGCGTAACTATCAAAATACCCCATACTGGCGTCGTGAGTCGAAAAGCCGCCAATGGCAATGGTAGAGAAACTATGGCCGATAGCATCAAAAGGGGTCATGCCAGCAAGCCAAAACGCTACCGCACAGGCGATAGTTAAGCTTAGGTAGATATACCACAGAGCTTTGGCCGTTTCGGCGATACGAGGGGT
Organism: Vibrio sinaloensis; assembly: GCF_023195835.1. Classification (NCBI taxonomy): domain Bacteria; kingdom Pseudomonadati; phylum Pseudomonadota; class Gammaproteobacteria; order Vibrionales; family Vibrionaceae; genus Vibrio; species Vibrio sinaloensis. Next base: position 2,944,349 of record NZ_CP096199.1, read on the forward strand.
CATCTTTGAGTCTTTGACAGGACCAGGTATCTCAGCGCGATACAACTGCATTCCACCAATCCCTAACACTGGCAGAATAGCAACCGCAAGTACGATTATTCCCATACCACCAAACCATTGCAAAAACTGACGATAGAAGAGTATGGCTTTGGGTAAGTCGTCAAGACCAACTATGACGGTAGCCCCCGTTGTGGTGAGCGCCGAAAAGGACTCGAAGAACGCATCCGTCACTGACACATTCGGGTTGTCAGCAATCAAAAAGGGCAGAGAGCCTGCACTACCAATAACCGTCCAGAACAAAACAACAATCAAAAAGCCATCACGCGCTTTAAGCTCGTGTCGATGGTGGCGATTGGGAAACCAGCACAATGTGCCGCAAAATAGCAGCACAAAAAACGTCGTCACAAAAGGGACACCAGCACCATCTCGATAGATCAAAGCGACCAACGCAGGGGCTAGCATAGAGACACTAAAAAGGGCCAGTAGTAGCCCAACGATACGAATAATTGATCGAAATTGCATGAATAGACTGAATTATGAAGCGTTGCTTCCGACTTCCTGATTATCTTATGGTTTATCCAATACGGTAACAGTTACCTTGGCACCGCTTTTATTCACTATGGTCTGGGTAAAATCACTCACTTGACGCAATTCAATCTCTACCACTAGCTTAACCTGATCACTGTAATCTGCACTGACTTGCTCAGCAGAAAACTGTGTTAACAGAGCGTGTAAGATTGGCATAAACCCATAGTCTAACTCTAGAAGTAGTTTTGTGGTTATTTTTTTCTCAATAGTTTGAAGCGACTTGAGCGCTTGCTGCACTCCTCCCCCGTAGGCTTTTACTAGGCCTCCGGTACCGAGCTTAATTCCGCCAGAATAGCGAGTCACCACAGCGGTGATCTCACCCACATTACTACCAGAAAGCTGAGCTAAGATCGGTTTACCTGCCGTTCCAGACGGCTCGCCGTCATCACTGAATCCCCATTGCATTGAGTCTTGAGGGCGACCGGCTACAAATCCCCAACAGTTATGCCGGGCATCAGCATGACGCGTCTTAATCTGCTCTACGAACGCTTTTGCTGCCTCGATTCCTGGGGTATGAGCAAGATAAGTAATGAACACACTTTTCTTGATTTCTTCTTCGAATTGAGTGGGCTGTGCAGGAATGAGGTACGGCTGAACGTTCATGAGGTTATAGCGTTGATAGTAATGCGGGCAGTGTAGCATGAGTCTGATTTGCTCGTCGCGCAAGATCTGTCCAAGCGCACAATGTTAAACACTTGTTTAAAAAATGTATTGAATTTAACCTAGAGCAGGTCCAGACTAAAACAACTGGTCTAACCAGAATATAAATATAACCACTTTCCTTGATAGCGCTTTGCGACGTTATTCGTGCCCAGCAGCGCGCTATACACACAATCTAAGATTGTATGTCACGGAGATAGACAATGATTTACCAAGCCGAAACCCTACAGGTAAAGGAATTACAAGACGGTATCGCAGAACTGAGTTTTTGCGCGCCCGCTTCTGTGAACAAGCTCGACCTCTCAACGTTAGAGTCTCTTGATAAAGCACTGGATGCGATCAAAGCACAAGGTTCACTGAAAGGACTATTACTCACCTCTGATAAAGACGCCTTTATCGTTGGCGCAGACATTACTGAGTTTCTTGGCCTGTTTGCCAAGCCAGAGCAAGAGCTCGACCAGTGGTTGCGTTTCGCCAACAGCATTTTCAATAAGCTCGAAGACTTACCGATCCCGACCGTATCTGCACTGAAAGGGCATACCCTAGGTGGCGGATGTGAGTGCGTACTTGCTACCGACATACGTATTGGTGATAAAACCACCAGCATCGGCCTTCCAGAAACCAAACTCGGTATCATGCCAGGGTTTGGTGGCTGTGTTCGCCTTCCGCGTGTACTTGGCGCTGATAGTGCGATGGAAATTATTACTCAAGGCAAAGCCTGTCGCGCTGATGAAGCACTGAAAATAGGTCTGCTTGATGCGGTAGTAGAAAGCGACGCTTTATATCAGTCGGCCTTAACCACTCTAAAGCAAGCAGTTAATGAGCAGCTAGATTGGAAAGCGCGCCGTCATCAAAAGACCGCGCCTTTGTCACTCAGTAAGCTTGAGTCGATGATGAGTTTTACCATGGCCAAAGGATTGGTGGCACAAAAAGCGGGCCCACACTACCCAGCACCGATGACTGCGGTAATCACTATCGAAGAAGGCGCACGCTTTGCTCGCGATGAAGCACTGGATATTGAGCGCAAACACTTTGTTAAGTTGGCCAAGTCCGAAGAAGCCAAAGCGTTGGTGGGTCTATTCCTAAATGATCAATACATCAAAGGCATCGCTAAAAAGGCGGCTAAGTCGGCGAGTAAGAGCACTGAACGTGCCGCTGTACTCGGTGCAGGTATCATGGGCGGCGGGATTGCCTACCAGTCGGCACTAAAAGGAGTGCCTGTGCTGATGAAAGATATCGCTCAGGCCTCTCTCGATTTGGGCATGAACGAAGCGTCGAAACTACTCAACAAGCGCCTCACCCAAGGTCGCATCGACGGATTCAAGATGGCTGGTATTTTGGCGTCCATCACACCAAGCCTACATTACTCGGGTATTGAAAACTCGGATGTTATCGTTGAAGCCGTGGTAGAAAACCCGAAAGTTAAAGCCGCCGTTCTCAGCGAGGTGGAGTCTCACGTGAATGAAGAGACGGTGATCACTTCAAACACCTCAACGATTCCAATCAACCTGCTTGCCAAGTCGCTCAAGCGCCCAGAAAATTTCTGTGGTATGCACTTCTTTAACCCTGTGCATCGTATGCCGCTAGTCGAAATCATTCGCGGTGAACACACCTCAGACGAAACCATCAACCGTGTGGTCGCTTATGCTGCGAAAATGGGTAAATCACCTATCGTGGTCAACGACTGCCCTGGGTTCTTTGTCAACCGAGTCCTGTTCCCTTACTTTGGTGGCTTTAGCAAGCTGCTGCGAGATGGCGCAGACTTTACCCAAATCGACAAAGTAATGGAGCGTCAATTTGGTTGGCCGATGGGGCCAGCTTACCTGCTTGACGTGGTGGGGATTGATACCGCTCACCACGCACAAGAAGTGATGGCACAAGGCTTCCCTGAGCGTATGGGTAAACAAGAGCGCGATGCGATTGACGCCCTGTTCGATGCCAACAAGTACGGCCAGAAAAACGGCAGTGGCTTCTACAGCTACAGTGTCGACAAACGCGGCAAGCCAAAGAAAACCTTCGCGGACGACATTATTCCGCTGCTTGCTGAAGTGTGCGCAGACAAGCAAGCCTTCGATGACCAGACCATCATTGAACGAATGATGATTCCGATGGTGAACGAAGTGGTACTTTGTCTGCAAGAGAAGATCATTGCGACACCGCAAGAAGCGGATATGGCGCTGGTATATGGTCTCGGTTTCCCTCCATTCCGTGGTGGCGTGTTCCGTTATCTAGACAGTATCGGTATTGCTGAATTTGTGGCAATGACCAGCAAGTACCAAGATCTAGGTGCGATGTACCAAGCTCCACAGTTACTTATTGATATGGCAGCTAAGGGTGAAACCTTCTACGGCACTCAACAGCAAGGTTCAATCTAAGGAGAGATTCTAAAATGGCTAATAATAGAAACGTTGTCGTAGTTGATTGTCTACGTACCCCTATGGGTCGCTCTAAAGGTGGAGCTTTTCGTCATACTCGCGCCGAAGATCTGTCAGCGCACCTAATGAAAGGTATTTTGGCTCGCAACCCACAAGTGAACCCAAGTGAGATTGAAGATATCTATTGGGGCTGTGTGCAGCAAACACTAGAGCAAGGCTTTAACGTGGCGCGTAATGCCGCGCTACTGGCTGGACTACCGATAGAAATTGGGGCAGTCACCGTTAACCGCTTATGTGGTTCGTCGATGCAAGCGCTACATGACGGTACTCGCGCCATCATGACCGGCGATGCCGAGATCTGTTTAATTGGCGGTGTGGAACATATGGGCCATGTGCCAATGAACCACGGCGTCGACTTCCATCCTGGTATGTCAAAACATGTGGCGAAAGCGGCAGGCATGATGGGTTTAACAGCAGAAATGCTGGGCAAGCTTCATGGTATCAGCCGTGAACAACAAGATGAGTTTGCCGCGCGTTCTCACGCTCGCGCACACGCCGCGACTGTAGAAGGGCGTTTTAAAAACGAAATCTTACCAACAGAAGGTCATGCCGCTGACGGCACTCTGTTTACCTTAGACCACGATGAAGTCATTCGCCCTGAAACAACAGTAGAAGGGTTGTCTCAACTGCGCCCAGTATTTGACCCTGCCAACGGCACCGTAACCGCAGGTACGTCCTCTGCGCTATCGGATGGCGCGTCAGCGATGCTCATCATGAGTGAAGAGAAAGCCAATGAGTTAGGCTTAACCATTCGCGCACGCATCAAAGGAATGGCGATTGCGGGCTGCGATCCTTCGATTATGGGTTACGGTCCGGTTCCTGCGACTCAGAAAGCACTAAAACGTGCAGGGCTTTCGATTGAAGATATGGATGTGGTGGAGCTAAATGAAGCCTTTGCCGCACAATCCTTACCGTGTGCCAAGGATTTAGGTCTACTTGAAGTGATGGATGAGAAGGTCAACCTTAACGGTGGTGCCATTGCACTTGGTCACCCGCTGGGTTGTTCTGGCTCGAGAATCTCGACCACCTTGATTAACTTAATGGAAGCCAAAGAAGCCAAATATGGGCTGGCCACCATGTGTATTGGTCTGGGTCAAGGCATTGCCACTGTATTTGAGCGTCCGTAGGGCTCTAGATATAAGAAAGCAAAACGCCAGCCTCACCGGCTGGCGTTTTTTATTGGTAAGTGGTTACAAACTCTTTAACCCCCACTTTTCAGCGGTCGCTTTAAAGAAACCTTGTGTTTTTTTCAGTTCAACCCAATGGTTCAAATAGTTAATCCACACCTGATCGTCTTGTGGCAATAGCATGGCGATTGGCGTCGGTTTACGCGGTTGTTTGACTGGCACAATCGCCAACTGCTTGAACTTTTCCACCAGCGTGGCCGCTTCGACGTTTGAGGTAACTGAGACATCTGCGCGGCGAGCCAGCAATTCTTGGAAATCACGAGCAGGCGCTTCAATGACAATGTGTTGCGCCGATGGGAAAAACTCTTTGACCATCTTCTCTTGAACCGTGCCTAAGGTCGCAGCGACTTTCACTTGCGCCTTATCGAAATCACTCCAATCAGAGAACTTGGCTAAATCTTTCTTTTGCACCACAGGCACAAACGCAAGATAGAAATACGGTTGGCTATAACCCGCAACTTTCGCGCGTGACATATTCAGTGAAGCACTGCCGGTGATATCGTACTTGTTGGCGGTAATCCCGTTGACCAAGGTCTTCCAATCCGTTGCCACGAATTCAACTTCGACCCCAAGATCTTTCGCCAGCTCTTTTGTTACATCAATATCAAAACCTTTGTAGCTGTTGGTGGCAGGATCTTTCATCGTCATTGGATTCCAATCCCCTGTGGTACCGACTCTCAAGACCCCTTTATCTAATATCTGTTGTAGTCGACTGGTTTCTGCCGCGACTTGCCCCACTGACAACAAGCACAGTCCAAGCACTAGAATAAACTTCACCATTTTATCTTCCCTAAAGTTATTATGTTTATGCCACTTCATTGATAACATAGCAGCAACAGAGAGGATTTTTTAGTCAATACAAGGATTAATGTGATATTTCGTTACCTATTGCTTGTGTCAGTATTATCAATAACTGGATGCAGTGACTATCAGTGGGGCTGGTATGTGTTGGACCCGACCACGGAACAAGGACGAACCAATATGGCGTTCTTGGTCGCCGGTTTTAGTGACACCATTCAAGTGTCACTGCTCAGCATGTTATTTGCTATGCTGCTGGGATTAGTTGTGGCTTTACCCGCACTGTCGACCCATGCTTGGGTACGAATGTTCAACCGTATCTATGTCGAGTCGGTTCGATCCATCCCAGTGCTGGTCTTGTTACTGTGGGTTTACTACGGGATGCCTACCTTACTGGATATCACACTGAACCATTTCTGGGCTGGCGTGATCGCGTTGACCTTGGCAGAAAGTGCTTTTATGGCTGAGGTGTTCAGAGGGGGGATTCAAGCCATAACCCGTGGACAACATGAAGCCGCCGAATCTTTGGGATTGAACTACTGGCAAAAGATGCGCTTAGTGATACTCCCTCAAGCATTTCGACAAATCCTGCCGCCTCTAGGCAATCAATTCGTCTATATCCTCAAGATGAGCTCACTAGTCAGCGTGATTGGTTTAAGTGACTTAACGAGGCGAGCAAATGAATTGGTGGTCAATGAGTACTTACCATTAGAAATCTACACGTTTCTGGTCTTAGAGTATTTGGTGCTGATCCTTTTGGTCTCGCAAGCGGTTCGCTGGCTAGAGAAACGTATCGCGATCCCGAGTCACTAAACGCTCTCTTGCACAACACTAGAGACAACAAAGCCGCTGATGATGAGCGGCTTTGGCTTATTTTGGTTAAAAAAACAGTGGAGACTTACTTTTGTTTGACCGGGCGTTGCCAACCGGTAATTTTGCGCTCTTTGGCGCGAGTGATGACTAACTCACCTTGTGCGACATCTTTGGTTAAGGTCGTCCCAGCGCCAATCGTGGCACCGTCCGCAATAGTCACAGGCGCGACTAACTGGCTGTCAGAACCAACAAACACGTCATCACCAATGATGGTCTTAAACTTATTGGCACCATCGTAGTTACACGTGATGGTTCCTGCGCCGATATTGGTACGTTGACCAATTTCAGCATCACCCAGGTAGGTTAAATGGTTCGCTTTCGATCCTTCGCCAATGCGGGCATTTTTGACTTCGACGAAGTTGCCGACGTGAGAGTCGCTACGCATCTCAGCACCAGGGCGCAGACGAGTAAATGGGCCTACGGTACACTCTTCACCGACGGTAGCCCCTTCAATCACACTGTAAGGGCGAATAATCGTATTGTCGTCGATCTCGCAATCTTTCAGCACACATCCGGTACCAATCACGACGTTGTCGCCCAGCGATACGTTACCTTCGATAATGACGTTGGCGTCGATTTCACAGTCCATACCGCATTGCAATTCACCACGGAGATCAAAGCGAGCTGGATCGCGTAGCATCACGCCTTGCTCAAGTAGCTTTTTCGCCTGCATCGACTGGAAAGCACGCTCTAAGCGAGCGAGCTGGGCGCGGTCATTCACCCCTTCGACTTCTATCGGGTTAACAGGGTGAACCGCTTCAACAGCACGCCCTTCATCGTGCGCCGCTGCGATAACGTCAGTTAAGTAGTACTCACCCTGAGCGTTATTGTTATTTAGCCCAGATAACCAACGCTTAAGATCACCCCCAGTGGCCACCATCACCCCGGTATTAATCTCTTTAATCAGCTTCTGCTCATCTGTGGCATCTTTTTGCTCGACGATCGCAACAACCGGACCATTACGACGCACTATACGGCCGTATCCCATCGGGTTATCAAGCACCACTGTCAGTAATGCGATACCGCCATTAGGCTGCGCATCAAGCAGGCCTTCGATCGTCTCTTCCGAGATTAACGGTACATCACCGTAAAGCACTAAGATCTTTTCGTCATCCTCAAACTGAGGCGACGCTTGATCAACTGCATGACCGGTGCCGAGCTGATCAGCTTGCAATATCCAGTTGACCGGTTCATTGGCCAACTCAGCTTGCATTTGATCACCGCCGTGACCATAGACTAAATGAATGTTTTGTGCGCCCAAGCTATTACAGCTATCAATCACATGCTTCACCATGGGCTTCCCTGCTAACGTGTGGAGCACCTTGGGTTTGTTCGAGTACATGCGAGTGCCTTTACCCGCTGCGAGAATCACCGCACTAAACTTCATAATCAACCTATTGAAACGTATTTTAAAACTGAGGGGTATTCTAGACACTAATCAGGGATTAGTTAATTGATTGGCAAAAATTTCCTTTAAAAAATAAGCAAAAAGGCGGTCTTTCGACCGCCTTTATCACTTGTCACAACGTTGTATTTAACGACGCTGTTTTGTCAGCTCGATAACTCGTAGCTGAGCAATGGCTTTAGCCAGTTCACTAGCCGCTTGAGCGAAGTCCATATCGCCGTGCTGGTTTTGAATTGCTTCTTGAGCACGACGTTTAGCTTCTTCTGCCTTAGCTGCGTCCAGTTCATCACCACGGATAGCCGTATCAGCCAGTACAGTCGCTGTACCTGGTTGAACCTCTACCATACCACCAGAAACATAAATGAATTCCTCGTGGCCGTGCTGCTTAACAAGTCGCACCATACCAGGCGTGATAGCGGTTAGCAGCGGTGTGTGACCATGGAAAATACCAAGCTCACCTTCGCTACCGGTCACCTGAAACGTCTCAACACGACCAGAGAAGATTTTCTTCTCTGCGCTTACTACGTCTAGGTGAAAGGTTATTGCTGCCATATCGCCTCCTAGTTAGCCTTATAGCTTCTTCGCATTCTCGATAGCATCTTCAATTGCACCACAGTACATGAAGGCTTGCTCTGGAATGTCATCGTAATCACCAGCTAGTAGACCTTTGAAGCCACGTAGAGTCTCTTTAAGAGGTACGTAAACGCCTGGGTCGCCAGTAAATACTTCCGCTACGTGGTAAGGCTGAGTAAGGAAACGCTCAATCTTACGTGCACGAGATACTACTTGCTTATCTTCTTCAGAAAGCTCGTCCATACCTAGAATCGCGATGATGTCTTTCAGCTCTTTGTAGCGCTGAAGTGTCTGCTGAACGCCACGAGCAATGTCGTAGTGCTCTTGACCAACCACTAGGGGATCAAGCATACGAGATGTTGAATCTAGTGGGTCAATCGCTGGGTATAGACCCATAGCTGCGATGTTACGGTTAAGTACAACCGTTGCATCCAAGTGCGCAAACGTGGTTGCTGGAGACGGGTCAGTCAAGTCATCCGCAGGTACGTATACCGCCTGTACAGACGTGATAGAACCCGTTTTGGTTGACGTGATACGCTCTTGAAGTACACCCATCTCTTCAGCAAGAGTTGGCTGGTAACCTACCGCTGAAGGCATACGACCTAGCAGTGCTGATACCTCTGTACCTGCAAGTGTGTAACGGTAGATGTTATCAACAAACAGAAGAACGTCACGACCTTCGTCACGGAAGCGCTCTGCCATTGTTAGACCAGTCAATGCAACACGTAGACGGTTACCTGGTGGCTCGTTCATCTGACCGTAAACCATCGCTACTTTTGATTCTTCAGGTTTCTCAACGTTTACAACGCCCGCTTCCTGCATCTCAAAGTAGAAATCGTTACCTTCACGAGTACGCTCACCAACACCAGCAAATACTGATAGACCAGAGTGCTGAAGTGCGATGTTGTTGATAAGTTCCATCATGTTAACGGTCTTACCTACACCTGCACCACCGAATAGACCGATTTTACCACCCTTAGCGAATGGACAAACTAGGTCGATTACTTTAACGCCAGTCTCTAGTAGAGCGATCTCGTTTGATTGCTCTTCGTAGCTTGGTGCTTCACGGTGGATAGAGTAAGTCTCTTCCGCGCCGATCTCACCACACTCGTCAATTGCGTCACCTAGAACGTTCATGATACGACCTAGGGTCTTAGTACCTACTGGTACTGAAATTGGAGCGCCTGTATTTACTACTTCTACTCCACGACGTAAACCATCAGAGCTACCCATTACGATACAACGAACTACGCCACCGCCTAGCTGTTGTTGAACCTCAAGAACTAGACGCTCTTTTGATTCCGTTACGTTCAAAGCATCATATACACTTGGTACTTCGCTTTGTGGGAACTCTACGTCGACTACTGCACCGATGATCTGTACGATCTTACCTGTAGCCATCGTTAATCCTCTAAACTATTTCGTTTAACCTAAGCTTAAACCGCTGCCGCACCTGAAACGATTTCAGATAGTTCTTGTGTAATCGCTGCCTGACGGGCTTTGTTGTACACAAGTTCTAAATCATCAATCAAGTTGCTGGCATTGTCTGTTGCCGCTTTCATAGCAATCATTCGAGCCGCTTGCTCACACGCAAGGTTCTCGACCACACCCTGATAAACCTGAGACTCTATGTAACGCACTAATAGTGTGTCGAGTAGAGCTTTAGGCTCTGGTTCGTAGATGTAGTCCCATGAATGCTCACGCTGCATCTCTTCACTGTTCGATTTAGGCAAAGGTAGTAATTGATCGATCGTTGGTTCTTGCACCATAGTGTTGACAAACTTGTTGAACACTACGTACAGGCGATCCAATTCGCCTTCATCATATTTCTTCAGCATAACGCTTACAGAACCGATGAGGTCTTCAAGGCTTGGGTTATCCCCTAGACCTGATACCTGCGCCGCCACTTTTGCACCGCTGTTGTTGAAGAAAGCCGTTGCTTTTGAACCGATCAATGCCAGTTCAACCTCAGCGCCTTTCTGTTTCCAGCTTTGCATGTCTGTGACTGCTTTTTTGAACACGTTGATGTTCAAGCCGCCACATAGGCCACGGTCTGTCGAAACGATGATATAACCAACACGCTTAGCTTCACGCTCTTCTAGGTATGGATGACGATACTCTAGACTTGCGTTAGCTACGTGACCGATCACTTTACGTATTGTTTCAGCGTAAGGACGAGAAGCTTCCATTGCATCTTGAGAACGACGCATTTTTGAAGCTGCTACCATTTCCATCGCTTTCGTAATCTTCTGAGTGCTTTTAACACTACCGATTTTATTACGTATCTCTTTTGCGCCGGCCATCGTTACTCTCCATTAGTTGGTGGCATTACTGCCACCGACCTATTACCAAGTTTGGGTTGCTACGAAGTCGTCAGTCAGCTTCTTAAGCTGTGCTTCAACTTCATCGTTGTATGCACCCGTCTTGTCGATCTCAGCTGCAAATTCAGCGTATTGACCGCGAGCGAACGATAGTAGAGCCGCTTCGAAATCTAGCAGTTTGCTTAGTTCAACATCTGCTAAGTAGCCGCGCTCTGCCGCAAAGATTACTAGCGCTTGGTCAAATACAGACATTGGAGCGTACTGCTTCTGCTTCATCAGTTCTGTTACTTTTTGACCGTGGTCTAGCTGTTTCTTTGTCGCTTCATCAAGGTCAGACGAGAACTGTGCGAAAGCCGCTAGTTCACGGTACTGAGCTAGTGCAGTACGGATACCGCCCGATAGCTTCTTGATGATTTTCGTCTGTGCAGAACCACCAACACGAGATACTGAGATACCAGGGTCAACGGCTGGGCGAACACCCGCGTTGAATAGTTCAGTCTGTAGGAAGATCTGACCGTCGGTAATCGAGATTACGTTTGTCGGTACGAATGCTGAAACGTCACCAGCTTGAGTTTCGATGATAGGTAGTGCAGTTAGAGAACCTGTCTTACCTTTCACTTCACCGTTAGTGAACTTTTCTACGTACTCTTCGCTTACACGAGCTGCGCGCTCTAGTAGACGTGAGTGGAGGTAGAAAACGTCACCCGGGAATGCTTCACGGCCTGGTGGGCGTTTTAGTAGTAGAGAGATCTGACGGTAAGCGACCGCTTGTTTAGAGAGATCATCGTAAACAATCAGTGCATCTTCACCGCGATCGCGGAAGTATTCACCCATCGCACAACCTGCGTATGGCGCTAGGTATTGTAGCGCTGCAGATTCAGAAGCAGATGCAACAACAACGATAGTGTTTGCTAGCGCGCCGTGCTCTTCTAGTTTGCGAACTACGTTAGCGATAGTCGATGCTTTCTGACCGATAGCTACGTAGATTGAGAAAATACCAGAGTTTTTCTGGTTGATGATTGCATCGATCGCCATTGCTGTTTTACCAGTCTGACGGTCACCGATCACAAGCTCACGCTGACCACGACCGATTGGGATCATTGAGTCAACAGATTTGTAACCAGTTTGAACAGGTTGATCAACCGACTTACGGTCGATTACACCTGGTGCAATCACTTCTACAGGCGAAGACAGTTTCGCTTCGATTGGGCCTTTACCATCGATAGGTTCACCTAGTGTGTTTACTACGCGACCTAGTAGCTCAGGACCAACTGGTACTTCAAGAATACGACCAGTACCTGTAACTTTCATGCCTTCCTTAAGGTCAGCATATGGGCCCATTACAACCGCACCAACCGAGTCACGCTCAAGGTTAAGTGCTAGTGCATAACGGCCACCCGGTAATTCAATCATTTCACCTTGCATCACGTCCGCTAGGCCGTGAATGCGAATGATACCATCGCTTACCGATACGATAGTACCTTCATTGCGAGCTTCACTGACAACTTCGAAAGATTCGATACGTTGTTTGATTAGATCGCTAATTTCCGTGGAATTAAGTTGCATGCTCCAATCCCCATTAAGACTGCAATGCATCGCTCAGGCGGCTTAAACGGCCACGTGCTGAGTTATCGATGACTAAGTCTCCGGCTCTAATAATAACCCCACCAAGTAGGGCCTCATCTACGCTGCAATTCAGCTGGACTTTGCGTTCAAGACGCGCTTCAAGTTTGCTGCTGATGTCTGCTTTTTGCTGGTCAGAAAGTTCAGTTGCTGAAGTCACTTCAACGGTGATTTCTTTCTCGTGCTCTTGCTTAAGCAGCAAGAACTCAGCACATACATCAGGAAGGGCCTGTAATCGGCCATTCTCAGCCATCACCTTAATTAGGTTCTGACCAAACTCATCAACTTGCTCGCCACATATCGAAACAAACAGTTCTGCCATTTTATCGGCAGACATTGAGCTGGTTAGCAGCTCATGAATTTGTTCGTTATTGGCAACTTCCGCTGCGAAAGACAACATCTGACCCCATTGGTCGAGTTGATTTCTTTCAACAGCAAAGTCAAATGCTGCTTTAGCATAGGGGCGTGCGATAGTAGTCATATCAGCCATGTGCGCCCCCAGACTTAAAGTTTTGCAGTAATGTTGTCGAGAAGATCTTTGTGCGCTTCTTTATCGATAGAACGCTCAAGGATTTTCTCAGCACCAGCTAAAGCCAGAGTTGCAACTTGTTTGCGCAGATCATCACGCGCACGGTTGCGTTCCGCTTCAATTTCAGCTTCAGCTTGAGTAAGGATTTTCTGACGCTCAGATTGAGCTTCCTCACGGGCTTCGTCTAAAATTTGAGCTTTACGTTTGTTTGCTTGCTCGATGATCTCAGTTGCTGTGCGCTTTGCTTCTTTCATTTGAGAAGAAGCATTAGCTTGAGCCAGATTCAAGTCTTTCTCAGCTCGTTCCGCCGCTTGAAGGCCGTCAGCGATTTTCTTCTGACGTTCTTCGATAGCGTTCATGATTGGCGGCCATACATATTTCATGCAGAACCATACAAACATGGCGAACGAGATTGCTTGACCTAGCAGAGTTGCGTTCATATTCACAACAGCTACCCCTCTTTATTGGACTTAGTGTTAATCAATGACAAACCGGTGTTTGTCTATGAAAAGCAAAGATTAACCAGCTAGTTGACCAACGAATGGGTTTGCGAAAGTAAATAGTAGAGCGATTACGATACCGATCATTGGAACCGCATCCAGTAGACCCGCGATGATGAACATCTTAACTTGTAGCATAGGCGCCATTTCTGGTTGACGTGCAGCACCTTCTAGGAACTTACCGCCTAGAACTGCGAAGCCGATTGCAGTACCTACTGCACATAGACCAACGATGATTGCTACTGCGATTGCTGAAAAGCTCAATACAGTTTCCATTACTATCTCCAAATATACTTTTGACTAATAAGAGTTTAAAAAATTAGTGATCGCTGTCTTCGTGTGCCATTGACATATAAACAATCGTTAGCATCATAAACACGAAGGCCTGAATCGTGATTACCAGAATATGGAAAATCGCCCACGGAAGTGAACCCATCCATTGAAGGAACCATGGTAGCATTGCCGCACAAAGAATGAATACAACCTCACCAGCGAACATGTTACCGAATAGACGCATACCAAGTGATAGAGGCTTCGCAAGTAGCGATACCACTTCAATCAGTAGGTTAAACGGGATCATGGTCCAGTGATTAAATGGATGTAAGGCAAGTTCTTTGGCGAAACCACCTAGACCTTTCACTTTGATGCTGTAGAAAATCATCAGAGCGAATACGCCTATTGCCATTCCCATGGTGATATTGGCATCAGCAGACGGTACTATCTTAAGATAAGGAATACCTAGCCAATGCTCTGCTGGGTAAGGTAAGAAATCGATAGGCACAAGGTCCATCAAGTTCATTATAAATACCCAACAAAAGATAGTCAGTGCGAGCGGGGCAATCAATGGGTTGCGTCCATGGAACGTATCTTTGACGTTTTCTGCGACAAATTCTACGATCATTTCAACAAAACATTGTAGCTTACCCGGCACACCTACTGTCGACTTCCTAGCTACTTTGTAAAACACTCCTAAGAACATTAAACCAGTGATCCAAGAAAACAACAGGCTATCGATGTGTATGTTCCAGAAACTCGTCTCTTCCGCCACTAACCCCAACTTGTAAGTTGAAAGGTGAGTAAGGTGGTGAGTGATGTAACCGGAAGCTGTTAGCGCTTCACCTGGCGCAGCCATAACTCATCCTATTTTTTGTTGTTAATGAATAGCGCTGGCGCAAAGATGTTAATCCCAAGTACCAGCAAATAGGTTAGTTTCAGGGGAACGAGTTCCACCTGCATATACATGTAAGCAACAGAAAAGAGTGCCACTGTGATGAGGATCTTAAGCGCTTCTCCCGTGTAGAACAGCGCCGCTACCATTTTGGCAGCTCGAGCTCCTACAAAGAGAAAAGCACACAAGGCAAATACAGCATTAGCAATAACAAAAATGCTACCACCAATTAGCGCTGAAACTCCCCATTCAGTATTTACAGCAATCGCCAATCCTGCTGCCACTAACGTAACCACGCTAATTTCGATCAACAACAAGCGCTTAGCAAGCTCTCGTCCTGGTCTAGCTAACGCAGCTACCATGTATTCGTACCTCGAGTAAAATCCACAGCTTTACTACCTCTGGGCTGGGAAATTGGCAAAAATTATACGGTCAGAGTGCCTTAATGCAATTAAAAGCCTGCAAAAAGTTACAATTTTGTTTACAAACCGACAACTTTCGCACAAAAATTGTTTTTTTACATAATTGACTGAGATCAATTATCTCATTTAGCTCTCAAGCTTTGCAATTAGTTGCTCTAATTTGTGAGGCTCATCAAGACTAATCGTCACCTTCGATTTTCCGTTAGGGCTACGCACAATAGCAACTTTACCCCCTAACATAACACCTAATTTTTGTGACAATTCTTGTGTCTCGGTATCTTGAGGCCCGTTTTTTTCGTCAACGGCAGGCTGTAAGCATTTTCTCACCAGCAGCTCGGTCTGACGCACGGTCAGTTGCTTCTTCGCCACTTGCTGCGCCACCTCAATTTGCTGCTCACCTTCTAGCGCAAGCAGCGCTCGGGCATGGCCCATGTCCAGCTGGTTGGTAGACACCAAACCTTTCACCTCATCCTCGAGTTGATTGAGGCGTAATAGGTTACTCACCGCAGCGCGAGACTTGCCGATCACATCCGCGACCTGTTGATGAGTTAAGCTGAATTCTTCTTGCAGACGCTCTAGCGCGACCGCTTCTTCGATCGCATTAAGATCTTCTCGCTGAATATTTTCGATCAATGCCATAGCGATCGCGGCGCGATCCTCAACGTTTTTGATCACGCACGGCACTTGTTTCAACCCTGCCTTGCGCGCCGCACGCCAGCGACGTTCACCGGCGATGATCTCAAACTTGTCGTGTTCAACCTGACGAACCACTATCGGTTGAATGATGCCTTGGGACTCGATCGAGGAAGCGAGCTCTTCCAATGCCTCTGCAGACATATCTTTACGTGGCTGATACACCCCAGGCTTGAGACTGTTGATGTTTAAGTCGGTTAACTCGCCTTCCGAGGAGAGTTGCTGGCTCTGGAGCGCATTGTGCTGTTTTTCACGTGCGAGCGAACTAGTCGAAAGCAGAGCATCAAGCCCTTTCCCTAAACCACGTTTAGACATGAGACGGAATTCCTTTGGTTATCGTTATGCAGGGACTTCTTCGCGGCGAAGCATTTCACCCGCCAGTGCAAGGTAGGCTTTTGCGCCCGCTGAATACTTGTCGTAATACATTGCTGGCTTACCATGGCTTGGGGCTTCAGCTAATCGAACATTACGTGGAATAACGGTGCGATACACCTTGTTGCCAAAGTGCTTTTTCAATTGATCAGAGACTTCGTTTGACAGTCTGTTGCGAGGGTCATACATGGTGCGTAGCAACCCTTCGATTTTCAGATTTTCGTTAACAACAGCAGCAAGCTTACTGATCGTATCCATCAACGCGGTTAAACCTTCAAGTGCAAAGTACTCGCACTGCATTGGAACCAAAACCGAATCGGCTGCGGCCATGGCGTTGATTGTAAGGAGGTTTAGAGAAGGAGGACAATCGATAAAGATGAAATCATAGTTATCACGAACTGAGGCTAGTGCATGCTTGAGGCGTACTTCACGGGCAAACACTTCCATCAACTTGATTTCCGCTGCGGTGACATCACCGTTAGCAGCAATCAAGTCATAATTACCCGATGTCTTTCGGCACACCACATCTTCAAAAGCGACATCTTCGACCAAGAGTTCGTAGGCCGTGGCGTCGACTTGATACTTATCGACACCACTCGCCATTGTGGCATTTCCTTGTGGGTCAAGGTCAATCACCAAAACCTTACGTTTAGTCGCAGCCATAGAGGCAGCCAAGTTGATACAAGTTGTTGTTTTACCAACCCCGCCTTTCTGGTTGGCGATTGCTACGATTTTTCCCACAATGAACCTCGCTTTTATTCCTTGCGCGATAAGATTACTAGATGACGCTCACCTTCCAATTGAGGAACATTCAAAGCTTTGATGTCGGTCACACTACACCATTGCGGCAATTGCTCAATCTCACTCTGTGGTAATTGTCCCTTTAACGCCAAAAAACACCCACTAGAGGGCTTAGGCAGATGGTGACACCACTCGACCATATCGGTCATGGAAGCAAAGGCGCGACTTAGTACACCATCAAACTTGTCTTCAGGTTGATATTCTTCGACTCGGCTTTGGACTGGCGTCACATTTTCAATTTTAAGCTCATGCAGTACTTGCTTGATAAAGCGAATGCGCTTACCCAGGCTATCGAGCAAAACAAACTGTTTGTCAGGATTCATGATGGATAACGGAATACCCGGCAGTCCAGGCCCCGTGCCGACATCAATAAAGCGCTCACCATCTAAGTGAGTGCTCACTATAATGCTATCCATGATGTGTTTGACCAGCATATCTTGCGGATCGCGCACTGAAGTCAGATTGTATGCCTTGTTCCATTTGTCCAACATGGCGACGTAGCCGACTAATTGGTCGCGTTGCTGCTCTGAAACGGTGAGTTCGGTTTGAGCGATAAGGGTATCGAGTTGACTGCGTAGCTCAGACATTAGGCTTCCTCACCCTTTTTCAGTAGGCCATGTTTCTTCAAGTGCACCAATAAAATCGAAATGGCGGCAGGCGTGATACCTGAAATACGCGAAGCGATACCAAGGCTCTCTGGCTTGGCTTCGTTTAATTTGGCCACAACTTCATTGGATAGACCTTTCACTTGGCTATAGTCCAAATCTGCTGGTAGCTTAGTGTGCTCGTGACGTAGTGATTTTTCGATCTCATCTTGCTGACGCTTGATGTAGCCTTCGTACTTGACCTGGATCTCAACCTGCTCAGCCGCTTGTTGATCATCCAACGCCGGCGCAAACGTCTCTAGCTCGGTTAACTGTGCGTAACTGATCTCAGGACGACGCAACAGATCTTCGCCGCTGGCTTCACGTGCCATTGGCGTTTTGAGCAATTGGTTCAGTGCTTCAACGCCACTAGATTTAGGATTCATCCAAATCTCTTTCAGGCGCTGACGCTCTTTCTCCATGTTGTCGATTTTCTCATTGAAGCGTGCCCAACGCGCATCATCAACCAAACCAAGCTCTCGAGCTTGCTCCGTTAAACGTAGATCCGCGTTATCTTCGCGCAGCAACAAACGGTATTCCGCGCGTGAGGTAAACATACGATACGGCTCTTTAGTGCCCATGGTTGATAGATCATCGATCAATACCCCCATGTAAGCTTGGTCACGTCGTGGACTCCAGCCAGGTTTGTCTTGACTGTAGAGACTGGCATTCAAGCCGGCCATCAAACCTTGTGCCGCGGCTTCTTCATAGCCTGTGGTACCGTTGATTTGCCCAGCAAAGAACAAACCACTAATGAATTTGGTCTCGTAAGTCTGTTTCAAATCTCGCGGATCAAAGAAATCGTACTCAATCGCGTAACCAGGACGCACAATATGCGCGTTCTCAAACCCTTTCATGGAACGAACAATGCTAACCTGCACGTCAAATGGCAAGCTGGTGGAAATACCATTAGGGTACAGCTCATGAGTGGTTAAGCCTTCAGGCTCAATAAAGATCTGGTGGCTGTTCTTGTCAGCAAAACGCATCACCTTGTCTTCAATGGACGGACAATAGCGCGGGCCAATACCTTCAATCACTCCCGCGTACATTGGGCTACGATCCAAGTTATTGCGAATCACATCGTGCGTCTGCTCATTGGTGTGAGTGATAAAACATGGGATCTGGCGAGGATGCTGCTCACGCTTACCCATAAACGAAAATACCGGAGCAGGATCGTCACCGTGTTGCACTTCAAGCTGACTAAAATCAACAGTGCGAGCATCGATACGCGGTGGGGTGCCGGTTTTGAGGCGATCCACTCTAAACGGTAATTCACGCAGACGATCAGCCAACGCGATCGATGGAGGATCGCCCGCTCGGCCGCCCGACGAACTTTCCATACCGATATGGATCTTACCACCTAGAAACGTCCCCACCGTAAGCACGACCGCTTTGGCATGAAAACGTAAGCCCATTTGAGTGACAACACCGACAGCGCGCTCGTTTTCAACGATCAAATCGTCGACCGATTGTTGGAATAAAGTAAGGTTAGGCGTGTTTTCTAACGCGTGGCGAACATAGGCTTTGTACAGTGCACGATCCGCTTGCGCTCGCGTTGCTCGAACTGCAGGGCCTTTTGATGCATTAAGCGTACGAAATTGAATACCGGCATGGTCGATCGCCTGTGCCATCAAACCGCCCATAGCATCCACTTCTTTGACGAGATGTCCCTTACCGATACCGCCGATAGCAGGGTTACAAGACATTTGACCCAAAGTATCAATATTGTGAGTCAGTAAAAGTGTTTTTTGCCCAGTACGAGCTGATGCGAGTGCGGCTTCCGTTCCTGCGTGTCCGCCACCGACAACAATGACGTCAAAGTTTTCGTGATAAAGCATGAACCGACCTCAGGTATTCAAAACAGAGTTGGATTGAGAAAAAGAGCGTTATTCTACCCTCTTTCCCTGATAGAGAAAATGCTTTTGACGCTTTTCATTTAAAGCTCTGACTCGCTTATATATATAAGATCTATATATATGATCTTTTATTGGATCTACTATTAAGGAACGCTTCTTCTGTGGATAACTAGAAAATGATCAACAAGATCATGGTTCTTGTTTGGATCATATCATGTGATCTTACCTTGATCATGACAAGGATTAACTGGGATCAAAACTGCTAGTTATTCACAAGGGATCAAAGTTCCTTGAGTTGTTATATGGATAACTATAGGTTGATCACCGGATAAATGCTGCTTTATCCACAGTTCATTTGGTTAAAAAAGCAACGGTTGAACAGAGAAGAGTGTGCTGAAGTTATTCACATGAGGCAAGAAATTGGAAAAGTGGCCAGTTCACTGACCACTTTTGGGGGATTAAAATTGTTCGATGTGCTCGAGTAGCCACTCTTCTGCGGCGTCTTCTGGGACATCATGACGCAGTACATCGATGGTCAAACACTCGGTAATCGGTGTGCCGCCAATGTCTTCTAATAGCGAATACGCGTGTTGGCCAGCGGCACAGAATGTATCGTAGCTCGAATCTCCAATCGCAATCACCGCAAAACGCACGTCACTCATGCGTGGAGGGGTAGTTTGTAACTGGGTGATAAAGGGTTGAATGTTATCGGGATACTCACCTGCGCCATGGGTCGAGGTGATGATCAGCCAAGTCCCGCTATTGCCGATTTCCGCAAGATCGGGTTGGTTGTGGATTTGAGTTTCAAAGCCTTTTTCTACCAGAAGATCACTCAAGTGGTCGCCCACGTATTCCGCGCCGCCGAGTGTACTGCCAGTAATAATGTGGATCATAGTGTTTCCTTTTACGATATAAAAAGCGCGACGTAGGGCCGCGCTGGTAGAGAATTATTTGCCGATACAGAATGAGGAGAAAATGCGCCCGAGTAAGTCGTCTGAGCTAAACTCACCGGTTATCTCGCTTAAATGCTGCTGAGCGATACGCAGTTCCTCTGCCAGTATCTCTCCGGCCATATAGCCTTCAAGTTGTTGCTGGCCAATGTCGAGATGCGCTGCGGCGCGCTCAAGGGCTTCGAGGTGACGACGACGCGCCATAAAGCCGCCTTCATTGCCGCCCGAGAACCCCATGCACGCTTTGAGGTGGGTGCGCAGTGCTTCCACCCCGTCTCCTGTTTTCGCCGATAAGCGAATCAAGGTGGGATCATTGACGTGGCAAATCCCAAGATCTTCACCGGTTTGATCGGCTTTATTACGGATCACCGTCATGCCGATATTGTCTGGGAGTCGATCGACAAAGTCGGGCCAGATCTCTTTCGGGTCAGTGGCATCGGTCGTCGTGCCATCGACCATAAACAGCACCCGATCCGCTTGGGCGATCTCATCCCACGCTCGTTCAATACCGATTTTTTCGACTTCATCTGAAGCATCACGCAATCCGGCAGTATCGATAATATGCAGTGGCATACCATCAATATGGATGTGTTCACGCAAGACATCGCGGGTTGTGCCTGCGATATCGGTCACTATCGCAGACTCTTTACCTGATAGCGCATTGAGCAGGCTTGATTTGCCCGCGTTCGGTCGACCGGCGATCACCACTTTCATTCCTTCACGCATGATGGCACCTTGATTGGCTTCACGGCGCACAGCAGCAAGGTTGTCGATGATCGCTTGCAAGTCTGCCGCCACTTTGCCATCGGCAAGAAAGTCGATCTCCTCTTCGGGAAAATCAATCGCTGCCTCTACGTAGATTCGTAAGTGAATCAACGACTCGACTAGGGTGTGAATGCGTGACGAAAAAGCGCCCTGCAACGACTGTAGTGCGGATTTTGCTGCTTGTTCGGAACTGGCATCAATCAAGTCGGCAATCGCTTCAGCTTGCGCCAGATCGAGCTTGTCATTCAAGAAGGCACGTTCGGAGAACTCACCGGGTTTGGCGGTACGAACCCCCTCAATCGCGACAATACGCTTGATCAGCATATCCATCACAATCGGGCCACCATGCCCTTGCAGTTCCAATACATCCTCTCCAGTGAAAGAGTGTGGGTTAGGAAAGTACAGAGCGATGCCTTGGTCTATTTGACTGCCATCTTCAGCGACAAAAGGCAGGTATTCCGCGTAGCGTGGGCGCAGTGACTTCCCCGTCACCGCTAAAGCAACCTGCTCGGCAAGCGGGCCGGATACGCGAATAATGCCGACGCCACCCCGACCTGGTGCGGTAGCTTGAGCAACAATGGTCTCTGTTGTCATAGTTGGGCCTGTTGAATCTCGGTGCCACACAGTGGCAGATAAGTGATGTGATGAATTGTAATCAGCTCCAATAAAAAAGGCGACCTTTTGGCCGCCTTTCGCTGTTATTTCCGCTTAGGGATTACTTGCTGTGCAAGCCTTTCTTTTCCAGCGCTTTATAAATCAAGGTTTGCTGGATCAGAGTTACGATGTTCGATACCAACCAGTACAGAACCAAACCTGATGGGAAGAACAGGAAGAAGAAGGTAAACATCACCGGCATAAAGGTCATGATCTTCTGCTGCATTGGATCTGTCACTGTGGTCGGGCTCATCTTCTGGATAAGGAACATCGACGCACCCATCAATAGTGGCAAGATGTAGTATGGGTCTTGCGCTGACAAGTCATGAATCCATCCGAAGAATGGAGAGTGACGCAGCTCGACCGACTCCATCAATGCCCAGTATAGTGCGATGAAAATCGGCATCTGTAGAATCAAAGGTAAACAGCCACCCAGTGGGTTCACTTTCTCTTTCTTGTACAGTTCCATCATCTCTTGGCTCATGCGCTGACGGTCATCGCCAATACGCTCACGCATCGCTTGCAGCTTAGGCTGAAGCATACGCATTTTCGCCATCGAGGTGTACTGTGCCTTGGTTAGTGGGTACATGGCACCACGAACAATGAAGGTCAAACAGATGATGGCCACACCCCAGTTGCTAACAAAGCCTTGGATGAATGACAGTAAGGTATGCAGCGGTTTTGCGATAAACCATAGCCAGCCGTAATCGACAACCAGGTCAAGGTTCGGTGCTACTTCTGCCATTTGGTCTTGCAGTTTTGGACCGACCCAAAGCGTGGCTTCGAACTGAGCGGTATCGCCGTCGGCAATCGTCTTGTTCGGCATGCGAACACCGATATCACCTAGGTTACCAATCACGCGAGTGTACAGGCTTGTGCCTGGCTCGTTGCGCGGGATCCAGGCTGAGGCGAAGTAGTGCTGGATCATCGCAGCCCAACCTTGACCGTTGGTCAGGTTAAGCGACAGATTGCGATCTTGCATGTCGTCAAAGCTGTATTTCTTATAGCGAGTATCTTCGGTTGAGTACGCACCGCCACGGTAGGTTGGCATTGTGATGCTACCGCCAGCGTCAAGTAGGTTCTGACGTAGGTGAGCATACATACCAAATGTTGCGTTGCTGCCTGACTTGTTGACGATATCGTACTGAACGTCAACGGCGTAGCTACCACGCTTCACAATGAATGTTTTAGTGTACTCTAAGCCGTTGGCTGAGAAGGTCATTGGAATGCGTAGTTCATCCTGGCCTTCAGCTAATACAAAGCTGTCTGCGCTCACAGCGTAAGCTGGGCGATTGGTACTGCTCAAATCGATGCCTTGAGGGCCCACTAGGCCGCTTTGGGCGATAAACTGGTGGCCAGCTTCGTTTTTCAACAGAACGAATGGGTCCTCTGAATCAAGCTCGTTTGAATATTGATTGAGGTCTGCATTAATGACATCGCCGCCCACCGTATCAATCGACAGAGTCAATACATCAGTGGTCACGGTAATCGTTTTTGCAGAAGCTTGTTGCGTTGGAGCTGGGTCTAGCTCGTCGGCAAAAGATGGTGCAGGAAGAGTACTGCTTGATTGAGCCTGCTCAACCGGCTGAGGCGTAGGATTCTTTGCAACTTGCCATTGCTGGAACAATAAGAAAGAAACCAGTGCTAGCGCGATTAACAGGATATTACGTTGAGAATCCATCGTTATTTATCTCTGTCTTGTTTCTGGACTGGTGGAACGGGGTCGTAACCCCCTTCATTCAAAGGGTGGCATTTTAATAGACGTTTGCTTGATAACCAACACCCTTTTACAAAACCGTGAGCTTTCAACGCTTCGATGGCATATGTAGAGCAAGTTGGAGTAAAACGACAGCGAGGTCCAATAAGCGGACTAATAAGGCCTTGATAGAGACGGACGAAGCCGATCGCTAACCACGCGAAGGGCGAGATAGGCGCTGCCATAATTTATCAAACAGTTTGAAAATTTCTTCATTGCTTAGATCTTGCGCGCTTTTCTTGGCAATAACAACAAAATCTTTGTGTGCAAGTTGATGTTGATTGTTACGAAAGCTTTCACGAGCAAGGCGCTTAAAACGATTTCGACCGACAGCGGTTTTAATTTGTTTCTTGGGAACAGCGAGACCTAGTCGAGGATGAGATAGGCTATTTTTACGAGCAATGATGGTGAAATGAGGTGAGCCAGCTCGGTGAGCTTGCTGAAAGACATTTTGATAATGCTCGGGAGTTAACAAACGTAACTCCCGATTGAACGCGTACGTATTCAAAATAAACTAGCGATTATTTTGACAGGCGCGCACGGCCTTTAGCACGACGTGCATTAATTACTTTACGACCGTTCTTAGTTGCCATGCGAGCACGGAAGCCGTGAGTACGCTTGCGCTTTAGAACTGTAGGTTGAAAAGTGCGTTTCATGATAATTACCTTTACTGATCAGTAGTTTTAGGTCAATGTTAACCCGGCGTGGGCATTAAAAGTCTTCTTTATATATAAAGAGGACAAACCGACGCCTCTCAACAAAGAGGCGGAATTGTAATCACAGTCACACAAAGTGTCAATCTTTGTGCAAACGCTAAATTCCGGCCGAGCGATTATACGGAGTGTGAGTAAAATCTCAAGGATCAAACTATCCTCTTTTGTGATCTTTACTCTGCCCCCACTTGTCGAAGGAATTTTTTCAAGCGAGGATCCTGTGGATGAGTAAAAACATCCTGTGGAGAACCTTGCTCAACAATATGTCCTTCCGCCATAAAGATCACCCGATCGGCGACCTCTCTGGCAAACTGCATTTCATGAGTGACCACCAGCATCGTCTGATGTTTGGTCGCTAAGTCCTTCATTAAATTAAGAACTTCTCCCACCCATTCTGGATCGAGTGCCGATGTGGGTTCGTCAAATAGTAGCAGCTCCGGCTGAAGTGCCATAGCGCGACCGATACCCACACGCTGCTGCTGACCGCCAGAGAGCGCCGCTGGATAACTGTTGCCTTTGTCACCTAATCCAATGTCATCCAAGATTTGCTGAGCGCGCTGTAGTGCGTCGGATTTCTTCCAACCACGGACGGTGATCAGCCCTTCGGCAATGTTTTGTCTGGCGGTCATATGCGCAAATAGGGCGTAGTTTTGGAACACGAAACCGGTCTTGCGGCGCAGGGCCAGAACTTCGGCCTTGGTATGCGATGCGCAATCCACACTCACATCGTCAATAGTAATGCTGCCTTTATCGGCACTTTCTAGAAAGTTCACCGTGCGCAGCAGGGTCGATTTACCGGTACCACTGGAACCGATAATCACAATGATTTCGCCCTGTTTGATGTCGAGATCAATGCCTTTTAATACTTCAGTGTCGCCAAAGCGTTTGTGAATATTGGTTAGTTTGATCATCGTACATACGCCTTATTCAGTTTTGCTTCCGCCCAAATTTGGACACGAGTAAGAATCACCACTACGCCCCAGTAGATTAATGCTACAGCCAGGAAGGCCTCAAAGAAGCGAAAGCTTGAAGAGGCTTCCATCTGCGCTTTGGCCATGATCTCAGCCACGCCCAAGGTAAAGGCTAAAGAGGTCGATTTGATCATGTCGATAAAGTAGTTCATCAGTGATGGCAGAGCCACACGCGTTGCTTGGGGTAAAATGACTCGGCGCATGGCTTGGGTGGTGGTCATGCCCACAGACAAACTGGCTTCCATTTGGCTACGATCGATACCAATAATCGCTGCGCGAATACTCTCTGCCATATAAGCGGCGAAGTGCAGGGTTAGACCGATCACCGCAGCGCTGAAGGCATCGAGGCCGACTAACCAAGGGAAGATTTGCGGTAAGCCGTAGTACAACAAAAACAGTTGCACCAGCAGTGGCGTGCCACGAAAGAAACTGATGTACAACTGACTAAGCTGATCTAATACCGGAACGCGAAACACGCGAATATTGGCAAGAATCACCGATAAGATCAGTGAGAAGAATAAACCCCATGTGGCCATCTCCATGGTGGTGCCGAGATACTTGAGCAGTATCGGCATTAGATCCAGCATGTAGTTAAAGTCGAATCCCATAGTCTGTCCCAATATTGAATAACGGTATAGAAAAGCAAAAACCCACTGCAAAGCACGAGAAGCAGTGGGTTGAAAGGTTTTCTATCTAATCAGTGATAGAAAGTATACAGAGATTACTGAGTGATATCAGCACCAAACCATTTTTGCGAAATTTTCTCAAGCGTACCGTCAGCGCGCATTGCCGCTAGGGCTTGGTTAACCTCAGCTTGTAGCTGTTTCCCTTTCTCGTTGTCTACGAATGGCCAGGCGTTTTGAATGGTCTCAAACGGTTGACCTGCAAGTTGCAACGGCAGTCCGGTTTTCTTGATGAGTTCAAGCGCAGATAGGCGGTCCATTACGAACGCATCAGCGCGACCTAGCGTTACGTCATGCTCGATACCCGTATCGTAGGTTTTGATGTTGATTTTGCCTTCTTTATCGTAGTCGCGCAGCAGTTGCTCAAAGTTTGAACCTAGGTTAACGGCGACCGTCTTACCAGCTAGATCTTCTACACCTTGAATGTCGTCGTTTCCTTTGCGTACGGTGATTTGTGCACCATCAACCACATAAGGATCGGCAAATAGGTACTTAGCTTGACGCGCTTCAGTCATGGTAATTTGGTTAGAAATGGTGTCGATGCGCCCAGTCTCTAGCAAACCAAATAGACCTGAGAAGTTTGCTGTTACGTACTCCACTTGGTAGCCGTTACGCTTACCAATCTCATCCCAAAGGTCAACCTCAAAGCCTTGTAGTTTATCTTGCTGAACAAAAGTGAATGGGAAGTAGCGGCCCGACATGCCGACTTTTACCTCAGTGATTTCAGCCTGAGCTGCCGCTTGGAAAGTAGCAGCAGAAAGTGCGATGGCTGCCACAGCAGCTTTGATCCAGTTTTTCATATTACAGCTCCAAATTATCCTGGGGATAAATTCTACTGTTACTTTACTTAGTTAGATAAATAACTAAGTGCAATAACCTAGATACTAGAGTAATAAGCTTGAGCAATAATTCGACAATGTTGTCGATGCCCGTCTGTTACTACTCGATCGCCTCAGTTTAGTCGCTGCGGCGATCATTCATGCACAGAGTTATCACCAGATGGAGGATCTAGGGAAAATTGCCCTAATGTGGATCAAAGTGTGGGTAAAAATGGGGCAGCATGTGTTGATCTTACCAATAATGTCGAAAATATTGTGAATAACTTGGATCTTATTCACTGGATCGTCGATCATTTGCTGGCGATCTTGGTTATCAACAGGTAAAATTGTCAGTCTTTTCCGATCAATAACTTCGAGTGGGGGCACCGTGTCATCTTCGCTTTGGTTGCAATGTTTGCAACAGCTTCAAGAAGAGCTACCAGCAACTGAATTCAGCATGTGGGTTCGTCCGTTACAAGCTGAGCTCAATGACAATACACTCACTCTCTTTGCTCCTAACCGTTTTGTGCTCGATTGGGTACGGGATAAGTATCTCAATAGCATCAATCGACTGCTGCAAGAGTATTGTGGCAACGATATGCCTAGCCTGCGTTTCGAGGTGGGAAGCCGTCCGGTTGCTGCGCCAAAACCGGCTCCCAAGCGAACGCCTGCGGATGTGGCTGCTGAGTCTTCAGCGCCTGCGCAA